>VBNH01000045.1 GCA_005878095.1 Gammaproteobacteria bacterium
GCCTCCTTGCACATCAGCTCGATCGCGTCCTGGTCGCCGAGCCAATCCGAGCCCTTGACGGTGTCGTACATGTGCCAGCGCCAGTCGTCCTCACCCATATTGCCCAGCGCCGCGCTGATTCCGCCCTGTGCAGCCACGGTGTGGCTGCGCGTCGGAAAGAGCTTGCTGATGCAGGCGGTCGACAGACCGCTTTCGGCAAGTCCCAGCGTCGCGCGCAGGCCCGCGCCGCCCGCCCCGACGACGATCACGTCGTAGCTGTGATCGATGAGCTCGTAGGCGCTCATGGCGCCGCCCCGAAGGCCACCTTGAGGACGGCAAACACGCCGGCCGCCGCGATCAGCGTATGCGCGAACAGCACGCTGACGAGCGTCACGGTCCGCGCCGCCGCGCCGTGAACATAGTCCTCCACCACCACGCGCACACCCAGCTGCGAGTGCCAGGCGGCAACCAGTACAAAGAGAATGAGCAGCAGCGCCGTCCAGCTGCCACTCATCCAGGCGACCACGGTCGCATGATCGAACGACCCCAGCGACAGGAGCGATGCCACGAACCATATCGACAGCGGCACCAGCGCCACCGCGGTGAGGCGCTGCAGCCACCAGTGCTGCACGCCCTGCTTCGCCGAGCCCACGCCCAGCACCTTGCCCAAGGGGCTGCGCAGGCTCACGGGGCGCGCGCTCCGGCGAGCCAGGCGCAGTACCCGATGAGCAGCGTGAGAGCGATGCTGAGGGCGACCACCAGCCACGCGCTGCGCTGCGCCTGGGCGCGCTCCAGTCCCCGTCCGGTGTCCCAGACGAGGTGACGGATGCCGGCGATCAGGTGATAGCAGAACGCCATGATGAGAGCCGCATACACCAGCTTCACGAGCGGCCCCGACAGCAGCCGCGCCGCGCGCGCCTGAGCGTGCGCCCCGCCGGCCACCGCCATGAGCCAGTACACCAGCAGCAGCAGCCCCACCGACAGTGCGACCGCGGTGAAGCGGTTCAGGATGGAAGTCGTCAGGGTGTACTTGAACTTGTACACCGACAGGTGAGGCGATAGCGGCCGCGGCGGCATAGACTAAAAATCGATGCAGCGGCCGTTCTTTTCCCAGTCCCCGAAGCGCGTGGGCTCAGGCCCGGGGGGACCGGCGAGCTCGCGCGGCCGTGGGGCGCGGGGGTCGCCGGCCGCGCTTGCGCTCGGCGCTGCGGGGC
This sequence comes from Gammaproteobacteria bacterium, assembly GCA_005878095.1. GTDB lineage: Bacteria > Pseudomonadota > Gammaproteobacteria > Steroidobacterales > Steroidobacteraceae > 13-2-20CM-66-19. The sequence continues at coordinate 1,194 of VBNH01000045.1, forward strand.
TGGGCGCCGGAGGGTCAGCGGGCGGGTCGGAAAAATCTGCGCCTGGGTTCTTGCGATGCGGCGTCGGCATACCCATTGAGTCTGCCAGAATTCGCAGCCGGCAGCCATGTAAAAGCTAAGGAAAAACAACGGTCAACTCCATGTCCAGCGAATGCAATTCGGTCTCGCTCGATGAGCTCGGCGTGCTGCGCGTGCGCGGCGCGCACGTGGTGTCGTTTCTGCAGGGACAGGTGTCGAACGATGTCGCGCTGCTGGGACCGGGGCGGTCGCTCCTTGCCGGCTATCACAACCCGCAGGGCCGCGTGATCGCACTGCTGCGGCTGGTACAGGCCGCGGCGGACGACGTGCTGGCAATCCTGCCGCGTGAGCTGGCCGCGCCGACGGCGAGCCGGCTCGCGAAATTCATTCTGCGCGCGAAGGTGAGCGTGGCGGATGAATCGGCGGGCTGGCGGGTCACGGGTGTGGTAGCGCCCGAGTCGCCGGCCGAGCGCGCGCCGCCATTCACGGGCGCGTTGCCGCAGGCCCTGAACGCCACCGCGCGCAGCGGCGACTCGATCGCGGTGCGCATCGGCGCCCAACCGGCGCGCTGGCTGCTCGTCTCGGGCGCCGGCGCCTCGGCGAATGCGCCCGTCGCCGTCGCAGGCTGCGCACCGATGCCGCTCGAGCGCTGGGGAGCGCTGGCGGTGGCGGCCGGGGAGCCGCAGGTCTGCGCGGCCACGTCCGAGGAGTTCGTGGCACAGATGCTCAATCTCGACCTGCTGGGCGCGATCGCCTTCGACAAGGGCTGCTACACCGGCCAGGAGGTGATCGCACGCGCTCACTACCGCGGGCGCGTGAAGCGCCGCCTGCAGCGCTTCGTGACCAATGCCCCGCTGCAGCTGCAACCCGGCGATGCCGGCGCGCTGAGCGACGGCCGGGCATTCAAGGTCGTGAGCGCCGTGGCGCTTGCGGACCGGCGTTGCGAGTTTCTCGCCGTGGCACCGTTCGCCGGCGAGGACTGCGCCGCGGGCAGGCCGCAGCCCGGGGCCGAGCGCGCGCGGGTGATCGACGCGCAGCAGCTCCCGCTACCCTACTCCCTGCCCCCCTGAAGGCTGTTGTAGCGCGGGCGACCGTGCCGTGGGGTCACGGCGCCTCGGGCCGCAGGTGCGGGAAGAGAATCACGTCGCGGATCGAGGGCGAGTCGGTGAAAAACATGACCAGCCGGTCGATACCGACCCCGAGCCCGGCGGCGGGCGGCATGCCGTACTCGAGCGCGCGCACGTAGTCGGCGTCGTAGAACATCGCTTCCTCATCGCCCTTGTCCTTGCGGGCGGCCTGGGCGCGGAAGCGCGCCGCCTGCTCCTCGGGGTCGTTGAGCTCGGAGAAGCCGTTGGCGATCTCGCGCCCGGCGAGAAAGAACTCGAAGCGATCGGCGATGAACGGATCGGCATCGTTGGGTCGCGACAGGGGTGACACCTCCACCGGGTAGGCGTACACGAAGGTCGGATCCAGCAGCGCGCTCTCCGCGGTCTTCTCGAACAGCGCGACCTGCAGCTTGCCGGGGCCGTCTTCGCGCTCGACCTTGATGCCGTGCTGCTCGCAGCGCTTGCGCAGGTAAGTGAGGTCGCGCAGCGACAGCGGATCGATTCCCGGGCTGTGGTCGATGATGGCCTGCTCGAGGGTGAGCCGCTGAAAGGCCTTACCGAGATCGTAGGCGCGCCCCTGGTAGGTGAGCGGCTGCGAGCCGTGCAGCGCCTCGGCGAGCCCGCGGGTCGCCTTCTCGATCCAGTCCATCAGGTCACGGTAGTCGGCGTACGCCAGGTACAGCTCGAGCATCGTGAATTCCGGGTTGTGCTGCGTCGACAGCCCCTCGTTGCGGAAGCTGCGGTTGATCTCGTAGACGCGCTCGAGTCCGCCGACGATCAGGCGCTTCAGGTACAACTCCGGGGCGACGCGCAGGTACATGTCCAGATCGAGCGCGTTGTGATGCGTGCGGAAGGGGCGCGCGCTGGCGCCGCCCGGGATCGGCTGCATCATCGGCGTCTCGACCTCGAGAAAATCGAGTGCGTCGAGAAAGTCGCGCAGGTAGCGCACCAGGCGGGCGCGGGTGCGGAACACGTTGCGGCTCGCTTCGCCGACGATCAGGTCGACGTAGCGCCGCCGGTAGCGCGTCTCGGTGTCGGCCAGCCCGTGCCACTTGTCCGGCAGCGGCCGCAGCGACTTCACCAGGAGCCTCAGGGCATCCACGCGCACCGACAGCTCGCCGGTCCTGGTGCGGAACAGCACACCGCTCGCGCCCACCAGGTCGCCGATGTCCCAGCCCTTGAAGGCCTCGTAGGCGGCGCCGAGCGCCTCCTGTTGCAGGTACAGCTGGATCTGCCCGGTGCGGTCGGCGATTTTTCCGAAGCTCGCCTTGCCCATGACGCGCTTGAACATCAGCCGTCCGCCGACCGTCACGTGAGTCGGATTGGCGTCCAGCCACTCGCCGCTGCGCTCGCCGAAGGAGGCGTGCAGCTCCCCGGCGAGCGCGTCGCGGCGAAAGTCGTTCGGATACGCAGCTCCCTGGGCGCGCAGCGCGGCGAGCTTCGCACGCCGCTCTGCGATCAGCTTGTTCTCATCGCCGCCGTCGTCGCCGCCGTTACCGTTGCCCCCGGCCGCCGCAGCGTCTGCTTCCTGTTTCACGGCTTCATACGCCCGCCTTGAGCGAGGCTTCCATGAACTGATCGAGATCGCCATCGAGCACCGCGCTGGTGTTGCCCACCTCCACTCCGGTACGCAGGTCCTTGATGCGCGACTGGTCGAGGACATACGAGCGGATCTGGTTGCCCCAGCTCACATCCGACTTGGAATCCTCGAGCACCCGGGCGGCGGCATTGCGCTTGTTGACCTCCAGCTCGTAGAGCTTCGCCTTGAGCATCTTCATGGCGGTGGAGCGGTTCTTGTGCTGGCTGCGCTCGTTCTGGCAGGCGGCAACGATGCCGCTGGGCAGATGGGTGATGCGCACCGCCGACTCGGTCTTGTTGACGTGCTGTCCACCCGCTCCGGAGGAGCGGTAGACGTCCACCTTCAGGTCCGCGGGATTGATCTCGATCTGGATGTCGTCATCGACCTCGGGCGAGACGAACACGGATGCGAACGAGGTGTGGCGGCGGTTGCCGGAATCGAATGGCGACTTGCGCACCAGGCGATGCACGCCGGTCTCGGTGCGCAGCCAACCGTAGGCGTACTCGCCCTGCACTTCCACGGTGGCGCTCTTGATGCCGGCCACTTCGCCCGGACTCGAATCGATCACCTCGCAGGCGAAGCCGCGCGCCGCCCCCCAGCGCAGGTACATGCGCAGCAGCATCTGCGCCCAGTCCTGCGCCTCGGTGCCACCGGCACCCGCCTGGATGTCGAGAAACGCGCTGTGCGAGTCCATTTCGCCGCGGAACATGCGTTTCAGCTCCAGGTGCCGCACTTCGGCCTCGAGGCGCTGCGCGTCGCGCTCGATGTCGCGCGCGGCGCGCTCATCGCCCTCGGCCTCGGCCAGTTCCAGCAGCTCGGTGGCGTCGCCGACACCCTTGGTGGCGTGGTCGATCTCGCCGACGTCGCTCGTCAGCCGGGCGCGTTCGCGCCCGAGCTCCTGTGCCCGCGCCGGGTTCGACCAGACGGCGGGATCTTCCAGCTCGCGCGCAACTTCCTCGAGCCGCTCGCGCTTGCGGTCGTACTCAAAGAAACCCCCGTAACGAGGTAATACGTTCACCCAGATCCTTGAGTTGGCGCTTGAGTTGATTGACTTCCATAGAGGTCCTGGAGCGGCGCGCGTGCACCGCGGCGCGCGTGCACCAAAGTGCGGCATGCTAACACCGCGGCGCGCAACTTAGCGAGCGGCGGGCAGCACGTGCTCGATGAGCAGCTGCAGGCGCCGCTCGCCCTGGTACTCGTTCACTTCCAGTCGGTACACGAGCTGCGCCACGCCCGCGGGCGGCACGAACTGCGCACCCTCCTCGAGGTGGTTGAAGGCGATCGCATCGAAGGCGCGACCGCTCGCCGGCACCTCCACCCACATCTTCACGTGCCGCTCGGCAATGACGCGCGCGCTACGGATGCTGAACAGGCCGTCGAAACACGGCTCGGGGAAAGCCTGACCCCACGGGCCGCCGGCCCGCAGGGCCTGGGCGGTATCGAGCGCGATCTCCGCCGGCGCGAGCTCGCCGTCGGTTTCGATCGTGTCGGCGGCGGGAGCGCCGGCCGTCCAGCGGGCCACCTCCTCGTCGAACGCGCGTGCGAAGGGATCGAGCTTGGCACGCTCGAGCGACAGTCCCGCGGCCATGGCATGACCGCCGAAGCGCTCGATGAGATCCGGGTGACGCGTCGCGATCGAGTCGAGCACGTCGCGGATGTGGATGCCCGCGACCGAGCGCGCCGAGCCGCGCAGACTGGCGCGATCTGCGATCGCGAAGGCGATCACCGGGCGGCGCAGGCGATCCTTCACCCGGCTCGCGACCAACCCGACCACGCCCTGGTGCCAGCTCTCGTCGAACAGGCACACGCCGCTGCGGTGCAGCGCCCCGGGGCCGGGATCGGCGAGGCAGCGCACCGCGCCGAGTGCCACCTGCTGCATGCGCGCTTCGATCGAGCGGCGCTCCCGGTTGAGCTCATCGAGACGCGCCGCGAGAGGCTCGGCGGTGGCGAGATCATCGGCGAGCAGGCACTGGATGCCGATGGTCATGTCGTCGATACGGCCGGCGGCGTTCAGGCGCGGCGCTACACCGAAGGCGAGATCGCTTGCTGTGAGGTCGTGCGCCGGGCGGCCGGCGATGGCGAGCAGCGCACGGATGCCGGCCACGCAGCGGCCGGCGCGAATGCGCTTCAGTCCCTGCGCGACCAGCACGCGGTTGTTGGCATCCAGCGGCACCACGTCGGCGATCGTGCCGAGCGCCACCAGGTCGAGCAGCTGCGCCGCCCCGGGAGTGGCGGGGAGCCCCGCCTCCTCGAGCCGGCGTGCGAGCGCCGCCATGACGTAGAACGCGACCCCGACTCCGGCGAGTGCGCGGCTGCCGAAGCGGCTGCCCCCGAGGTTGGGGTTGACGATCACGTTGGCGTCGGGCAGCAGCGCGCCCGGCAGATGATGATCGGTTATCAGCACGTCGATCCCGCGCGCGCGCGCGGCGGCGACACCGGCGTTGCTCGAGATGCCGTTGTCGACCGTGACGATGAGCGTCGGGGCGCGCGCCGCCGCCAGCGACACGATTCCGGGGGTGAGCCCATAACCGAACTGAAATCGGTTGGGCACCAGGAAGTCCACCGCCGCGAACCCGAAGCTCCGCAGGGCGCGCACCATCAGCGCGCTGCTGGTCGCGCCGTCGGCATCGAAATCCCCGATGATCAGCACGCGCCCGGGCGTGCGGTGCTGCAGCAGCAGGTCCACCGCCGCCGGGATGCCTTCGAGCGTGCCCACCGGCAGCAGCCGCGCGAGCGAGGTGTCCAGATCCGCCGCCGAGCGTACGCCACGCGCCGCGTACACGCGCTCGAGCACCGGATGCAGATCCCCCCCGCCGATCGGCGCGCCAGACGCGCCAGGCGCGCGGCGCACGACCCGCAGCCTCACGCGAAGCTCCGCAGGCCCGCGCGCGGCCGCCGCCAGAGCCTCAGATGGCTGCGGCGGCGCAGCGTGATACGCGTGTCGTTGGCGATCAGCGTCACACTCGCCACCTCGCCGCGGCGCAGCGCCGTGAGCGCCGGCGACACGAAGCGCGCATCGAGGCGCGCCACGCACCCGGTGAGCGTGTCGTGCCCGCCAGGCTGCAACTCCCGTCCCACCTCCAGGATCAGCACCACCCCGCGGGCGTGCTCGTCGGCGAGCACATCCTCCAGCCGCCCCGGAAGAGCGCGGCACAGGTCCTCCTGCAGACGCCACAGACCCCTCACATACGGGTCCGCGCCGAAGGCGCGCAGGGCACGCGCCGCGCGGCGCTCGGGCTGCACCGCCCGCCCCTCGGCACCCCACGGCCACAGTGCCGTGACCGGCGGCTCGCCGCGGTGCCGGCGCGCCTCGTTCAGCGCCTGGCCGTGCAGCCACATCTCGATCTCGGCCAGCAGGCGCCGCAGTGGCGCCGCGGCGGCTCCCCGAGGCAGGGCCGCGGCGAGGTCCCGGCCCGCGCAGCGTGCAGGCTCGGTGGTGGCGACGGTGGCCATGCCGGCGGTCCTGAGGAGAAAATCGCCGGACGAGAGCGGCGTGAGGGTGAAGCCGGACACGCCGAAGGTGTCCTGAAAGGCGGCGGCGAGCGTGGCGAGCTCGGCCTGCGGCAGACGCAGGACGCCGCGATGATCCAGAACCAGGGGCGCAGCGCCCGCGCTGAGGTGCAGCGGGGTGGCGATCCACAGCGTGCCGCTCGCGCCCACGGCCGGACCCGCCGGCGCCACCTCGGCGGCGGCGATGCACGCCGGGGCGGCGCCGGCCAGATCCGCGCGCCCGAGCGCGTGCGCGAGCCACTCGCGCCAACCGTGCTCGAGCGCCGCGCGCTCCCCGAAACGGCCCGCGCTTTCGATGCCCGGAGCGGCGGCCCCTGCTACGGCGGCGCCCCCGAGCGGCAGGTACAGGTCGGCGATCACAATGACGATCTCGCGCACCGGCGCTATCGTACCGGCAAATGAAGTTCACGCTCGAACCGGGTACGCGCGCCAACCTGATCCGAGGCTACTCGGCTGCCGAGATCCGCATCGGCGAACACCGCGTGCAACGCAGCTGCATCGTCACGGCGGACCGCCTGATCACCGATTGGGAACCCGAGAGTTTCGCCGACCTGGCGCCCGCTCACCTCGAGGCGATTCTCGCGCTCACACCGGAGGTGGTGCTGCTCGGCACCGGGGCGACGCAGCGCTTTGCGCCGCCGGCGGTGCGCGCCGAGCTGGCGCAGCGCGGCGTCGGGCTCGAGGCCATGCAGCTGGGTGCGGCCTGCCGCACATTCAACGTTCTGGTTCAGGAGGAGCGGCGGGTCGCCGCGGCGCTGTTTCTGCGCTAGCGCCCCGGGGCGCTAAGGATGATCGGCAGAAGACACAGGGGGAGGCTCAACCAACCAAACAATCATTCGAAGCTGACAGACTCGAACAATTGCACTGTTTTTCTTCTTTCGGACCGTTGTTGCTCTTGTCGCGACTCCCTCCGCCCTGTGTCTTCTGTCGATTACCCTCCGCCTTTTGGCTGTCGTCGTTAGGAGACAGGCAGCGCATGTTAAACATGTCGCGGAAGCCCGTGCAAGCTCTCTGAGGAATAAAGATTTTTCCTGCCGCCGGTGGGGGCTTTTCCCCGATCTGCAGGCCCTGCTGGGGCCTTGTTCTGTAGGGCTTTTCTCCTGCGCCGGTTGATCCGGGTCACAAGGTCAGGTGATTTTTTAATATTTATAATCAAAATGTTATCACGTATATATCATGTGAATACTACTCAAGATGGGCATGCCTGCCTAAATGAGGATGCGGCGCCGCGCTCAGGCGGTGCCCCCGAGTAACGGCACGAAGGCCACCGCACCCAGTGACTCGCGCTGCACGGCCTGCTCGCGGCGCGTGAACCGCACCAGTTCCTGCTCGCCTTCGGGGCCGACCGGAACCACCAGCCGCCCGCCGACCCGCAGCTGCTTCACGAGTGCCTCGGGCACGGTAAGCGGAGCGGCCGCCACCAGGATGCCGTCGAAGGGGGCGTGCGCCCTCCAGCCGAGCGTGCCATCGCCGTGGCGAAAGCGCACATTCCTCACCCCGAGTTCCTTCAGGCGCTCGCGCGCGCGCGCGAGCAGCGGTTCGATACGCTCGATGGTGTACAGGCGCGCCACGAGCGGCGCGAGCACCGCGGTCTGGTAGCCACACCCCGTGCCGACCTCCAGGACGCTGTCGGCCGCGCCCGCCTCGAACAGCGCCTCGGTCATGCGCGCCACGATGTAGGGCTGCGAGATCGTCTGGCCGTAGCCGATCGGCAGCGCCGTGTCCTCGTACGCGCGGCTACCGAGCGCTTCGTCGACGAAGATATGACGCGGCACGTTGCGAATACGCTCAAGCACGGCGAGATTCGCGATGCCCTGTTCGCGCAGACGCTGCACCAGCCGATCGCGGGTGCGGGCGGAGGTCATGCCGATGCCGGACAGGCGCAGATCAGTCATTGACCCCTTCCAGCCAGGTCCCGACTGCCGACAGTGCCGCGTGACGGGTGAGGTCGACCTGCAGGGGAGTCACCGAGACGTATCCCTGGGCAACGGTGTCGAAGTCGGTTCCGGGACCCGCGTCCTGCTGCGCCCCGGCGGGACCGATCCAATACACCGGACGCCCGCGCGGGTCCAGCGCGCGCATGACCGGCTCGGAACGGTGGCGATAGCCGAGCCGGCTGGCGCGCAAACCCCGCAGCTGTGCGAACGGCACGTCGGGCACGTTGACGTTGAGAACGAGCGCGGACTGCAGCGGTCGCTTCAGCAGCTGCGCCACCAGCCGGCGCGCGACCTCGGCGCCGGTTTCGAAGTGACCACCTCCGCCGCTGCCGGTGCACAGCGAGACCGCGATGGTCGGCAGGCCGAGGAAGCGGCCCTCGACCGCCGCCGCCACCGTGCCGGAGTACAGCACGTCGTCGCCCAGGTTCGCGCCGTCGTTCACCCCCGAGACCACCATGTCGTGTTCGAAGTCGAACAGGCCCGAGATCGCGAGGTGCACGCAGTCGGTGGGTGTGCCCGACACGAAGTACACCCCCGGCTCGGACTCGAACACGCGCAGCGGCACGTCGAGAGTGAGTGAGTTGCTCGCGCCGCTCTGGTTGCGGTCAGGCGCGACGACGGTCACCTCGGCGAGCGTCGCGAGGGCCTCGCGCAGGCGGCAGATGCCCTCGGCACGATAGCCGTCATCGTTGCTGACCAGGATCTTCACTGCGAAAGGGGATCGAGCCGCCGAAAGTGCGGCTGACTATACTGTAAGAAAGACGTGCGGCGGAGCTGGTGTGATTTCCCCAGGCGATGACAAAGCGGACGAGGAAAATGACGAGGCGCGTCTGTTCCGGCAGGCAGTGCGCGGTGTCAGGCAGCTCGGGTCCCCTGCCCCGGCGCCACGACCTCCCAAGGTCCGGCCGCGCGCGCGCTTCACACGTGCCGACCGCGAGGCCGTGCTGCGGGAGAGCCTCGCCGGGGCCAGCGCCGACCCGGCGCTGGCCGGCGGTGAGGAGCTCATCTTTCATCGCCCGCAGGTGCAGCCCGGGGTGCTGCGCCGGCTGCGCCGCGGCGAGTATCGCGTGCAGCGCGAGATCGACCTGCACGGATTGACGGTCGCCGAGGCGAAGCACGCCCTGCGGCAGTTCCTCATCGACGCGCTCGAGCACGAGGTGCGCTGCGTGCGCATCATCCACGGCAAGGGCTTGCGCTCCGGACACCGCGGACCGGTGCTCAAGGCGGCCGTGAATGCAGTTCTGCGTCGCACCGGCGCGGTGCTCGCCTACGTTTCCGCCCGGGAGGTGGACGGCGGAACCGGCGCGGTCTATGTGCTGCTGTCCGGGTGAGCTTCAGTCTGCGTCGGGCGGCGTCTCGGCGTGCGGCGGCGCCTCGATCAGTTCGCGCAACACCGCGGTCGCAAAGCCCCCGCGCACCAGGCGAAACCTGAGCACCACCGCCTGCGCTTCCGGCTCGCTGCTAAGCTCGCGCACTGCGAGCCGCAGGCTCCGGCGCTCCTGGGCCATGCCGGCGGCCACGCACAGTGCACTCTCCCGCGCAAGAGCGGCGGCGAGGCGCAACTCGAGCTCGAGCACCCGCGCGAGCGTTGCGGGCGTGCCCTCTCCCCACAAAGGCCCGGTGGGGTGAATCTCCAGCCGCTGGCAGCGGCCGCCGAGCGTGTCATCGGCGCCGTCCACCGGGAAGACGCTGCCGCGACCGTCGAGGTTGGCGAGGTCGCCGGCCTCGAGATGCTCCCAGCTGCCATCGGCCACGCGTGCCGCCAGCACGGCATTGAACAAGGCGCTGCGCGCAGCCGAGAGAACGAAACCCCGCTCCTGCGGCGCGAGGCGGCGCAGGTCCTCGCCGGCGCGCGCGAGATTCGCGCCGTCGCGACCGAAGCGCTGCGGGCCGAAGTAATTCGGTACCCCGTACCGGGCGATGCCCGCCAGACGCAGGGCAAGGCTGTCGGCGAGCTGGCCGCCGTTACCCTGCGCGGCGCCAATGCGCACCAGGAAGCGATTGCCGGCGAGCGCGCCGCGCGGGAGCTTGCGCGTGTGCGGATGCGCCTCGAGCACCTCGAATTCCGCATTGCGCACCGCGCACCAGCTGATGGGGGGGCGCGCCTGCGGCACCGAGAACCACTGGATGGCAACGGCGCGGCGATCCTTGAGTCCGGCGTAACCGACCTCGAACGGCCGGCAGCCCGCGATCCTCGCCAGCTCGCGCGCCACCCACTGAGTGTTGGCGTTGCGCTTGCGCACCCGCAGCAGCAGGTGCTGACCGGAGCCGGCGGGCGCGAAGCCAAGATCCTCCTCGACCACGAAGTCCGCGGGCGTGGCGCGCAGCACGGCCGGCGCCAGCGGCGCGCCGTGTGCGCGCGGCGGCGTGAGCGCGGCTTCGCGCGCGCTGAGGCTGACCGCCGGCACGCCTACTCCTCGCTCAGCAGCACCACGGCCTGTGCGGCAATGCCCTCCGCGCGGCCGAGGAAGCCCAGGCCCTCGGTGGTGGTCGCCTTGATGTTGACGCGCTGCGCGCCGACTTCCAGCAGCTGCGCGATCTGCCCCCTGATGGCCTCGCGATACGGGGCGATCTTCGGCGCCTGCGCGAGCACCGTGAGGTCCACGTTAGCCACGGCGAGGCGCCGCGCGTGCAACAGAGCGAGCACGCTCACGACGAAACGGCGGCTGTCGGCGCCTTGCCACTGCGGATCGGTATCGCTGAAATGCTGCCCGATGTCGCCCAGGCCCGCGGCGCCCAGCAGCGCATCGCACAGCGCGTGCAGCATCACGTCCCCGTCCGAATGCGCCACCACCCCGCGCGAGTGCGGGATGCGCACTCCGCCGAGCATGATGAACTCACCGGGACCGAAGGCATGCACATCGACTCCGAAACCGATCCTCATGAGCTGCCCCCGAGCGCCTGGCTGCCGCGCGCCGCCAGCACCGCCGCGGCCAGCACCAGATCCGCGCCGCTGGTGATCTTGAGATTCGTCGCCGCCCCTTCGATGAGCGCCGGGTGCTCCCCCAGCCACTCGAGCGCCTGGGCCTCGTCGCTCGGGAAACGCCCGGCCGCGTGCGCCTGATCGAGCGCCGTGCACAACTGCCGATAGCGGAACATCTGCGGGGTCAGCGCCCGCCACAGACCCGAGCGATCCAGCGTCTGTGCCACCGCGGCACGCGTGCCGGCGCCGCTTTGCGCGCGCTTCAGAGTATCCGTCGCCGGGATCGCGAGCAGCCCCCCGAGCGGGTGCGTGCCGAGCTCCCCGAGCAGGCGCTCGAGGTCGTGCGCATCGAGGCACGGCCGCGCCGCATCGTGCACCAGCACCCAGTCATCGGGCCCGGCGCGCCCCTCGAGCCCGGTAAGCGCGAGGCGCACCGACTGGCTGCGCTGCGCACCTCCGCCGACCGCCGTGAGGGTGCTGTCCCGGGCGTGCAGGCGCGCGGCCACCTGCTCCCAGGCGCTATCCCCCCGCGCCAGCGCCACGACAATATGCGCGCAGCGCGCATCCGCGAGAAAGGGCGCGAGCGCCCATTCGATCACGGTGCGTCCTGCGAGCGGTGCGTATTGCTTTGGTCCGTTCGCGCCGAAGCGGCTGCCTGAGCCCGCGGCCGGCATGAGGAGCCAGTAACGCATCGGCGCGATACGCCCTTCGGGACTTCAGCGAACCGCTGCAGTGCGGGCCGGAGAGTGGCTGGTGTCGGCCGGTCGGGCGGGAACCACCTGGTAGAACGTCTCGTTGCGGGCGATCATGCCCAGATCGCTGCGGGCGCGCTCCTCGAGCGCGTCCATGCCGGTCTTGAGGTCACGCACCTCGGCCGCGAGTTGCCGGTTGCGTTCGGCGAGCTGTTCGTTGTCGGCCCGCTGCGTCGCCACCGCGCGCTTCAGGCGCTCGACTTCGCGAACGCCGTCCGCGGAGATCCACACCCGGTATTGCAGCAGGATGACGGCGACAGCCAGCGCAGCGGCGAGCCACTTCATGGGCCTGACAGCCTAGCAGACGGGGCGCCGCGCGCGAAGCGATCAGTTGACCGGCGCGGCCCCGGCGCCGATCGCAGCGCCGGCGCGGCGCGCGGCGGCCAGCCGCTCGGGCCAGACGGCATCGAAGCGCCGGCGCACCGCGGCCACGATCTCAGTGCGCGCGGCCTCGGGACGTCCCGAGTCGAACGGCGGATCCGGTGCGTACTCGATGGCGAGCTGCACGGCCTCGGCCACGTCGCGGCCTGCGATCTCGGCCACCACTGTCAGGGCCATGTCGATTCCGGCCGTGACCCCTCCGCCGCTGATGACGTTGCCGTCACGTACCACGCGCCGGGGATCGGCGATGGCGCCGAACAGCGGCAGCAGTTCCCTGAAGGCCCAGTGACAGGCCGCCCGCTTCCCGTGCAGCAGGCCGGCGGCGCCGAGCAGCAGTGATCCGGTGCACACCGAAGTAACGTAGCGCGCCTGGGCGGCGAGGCGACGCAACGCCGCAAGGTAGACCCGGTCCTCCATGGCGGCAGAGGTGCCGAAGCCGCCGGGCACGCACAGCAGCGCGCACTCCCGTACCTCGCTGAGCGGCTGCACGTTCGCGAAGCTGATGCCGCAGTCCACGGCGAGCTCACCGCCACGGACTGCCGCCAGTACGACCCTCGCTCCGGGCAGCCGCGCGAAGACTTCCAGCGGAGCGGTGAAATCCAGCTGCGTGATGCGCGGATAGAGAGCGAACACGATGGGAAACTCGCCGGCCATGTCTGCTCCTGGCATACCCCGGGGGTGGGGACTGTCGGGCGCCATCATCCTCAGGTACCCTCATGTCCGAAATGACGTTTTTACCTCGTTTACCGCCACGGCTTCGCGCCGCCGGGTGAGCCGAGCATGCCGCGCCGCGTCGCCTTCCTGATCTTCCCCCGCTTCCAGCTGCTGGATGCCGCCGGCCCGATTGCCGCGTTCGAGATCGCCGGGCGGATTCGCCCGGGAAGCTACCAGCTGCGGGTGATCGCCGCCGTGCCAGGAGCGGTGGCGAGCTCCTCGGGCGCGACGCTGCAGGCGAGCGCCTTAGGGTGGCCCGGGTCGGTCGACACGCTCATCGTCGCCGGCGGCAACGGCACACGCAGCGCGCTCGACTGTCGCCGGACCCGGCGATTCATCCAGTCCTGCGCCCGGCGGGCACGCCGGGTCGCAAGCGTGTGCTCGGGCTCCTTCCTGCTCGCCGGCGCCGGACTCCTCGACGGCCGCACCGCGACCACGCACTGGAGCTGCAGCGAGGAGTTCCGGCAGCGCTTCCCGCGCGTGCGTCTCGACCCGGACTGCATCTTCGTGCGCGAAGGTCAGCTGTGGACCTCGGCGGGCATCACCGCCGGCATCGATCTGTCGCTCGCCCTGATCGGCGAGGACCTGGGCGAAGCCGTCGCGCGACGCACCGCGCAACACCTGGTGGTCTATCACCGCCGCCCGGGCGGCCAGTCGCAGTTCTCCGCCCTGCTCGAGATGGAACCCTCGCAGGGACGCTTCGCGGCGCTGTTCGATCACCTGCGCACGCACCTCGCGGCGCCGCTGACGGTCGAGCGCCTCGCGGCGCGCGCCTGTATGAGTCCGCGGCATTTTGCGCGCGTCTTTCGCGAGCAAACCGGGGTCACCCCGGCCAAGGCGGTGGAACGGCTGCGCGCGGATGCCGCGCGAGCGATGCTGGAAAGCGGCGCGCGCTCGGTGCAGGAGGTCGCGGAGCACTGTGGCTTCCACGATCCGGAGCGCATGCGGCGCGCGTTCCTGCGGCTGTTCGGCGCCCCGCCCTCGGCAATGAAGCGCGCCCGCCGCGCGCTCAGCGCGCCGCGCGCGGGCCGTAACCTGCGGCAGGGAGCGCTGGCGAGCGCTAGATCCTGACCGGAAACGCCTGCCGGCCGGCGTAACGCACCTCACCGAGCTCGGCTTCGATGCGCAGCAGCTGGTTGTACTTGGCGATGCGATCCGAGCGCGACAGCGAGCCGGTCTTGATCTGCGAGGCGGCGCTCGCGACCGCGAGGTCGGCGATGGTGCTGTCCTCGGTCTCCCCGGACCGATGCGAGACCACCGAGGCGTAGCGCGCCTTGTCGGCCATGTCGATGGCTGCGAGCGTTTCGGTGAGCGTGCCGATCTGATTGGGCTTGATGAGGATGGCGTTGGCGATGTGCCGCTCGATCGCTTCCTTCAGGATCCTGGTGTTGGTGACGAACACATCGTCGCCTACCAGCTCGATCTTCTGCCCCAGCGCGCGCGTCAGCTGCGACCAGCCGTCCCAGTCGGACTCGCTCATGCCGTCCTCGATGATGAGGATCGGATAGCGCTGCGCGAGGTCCGCCAGGTAGCGGGTGAATTCGGCGGCTGAAAAGCGTCGCTGCTCGGACTCGAGCTCATAGCTGCCGTCCTTGAAGAACTCCGAGCTCGCCACGTCGAGTCCCAGGTACACATCCGTCCCCGGCCGGTAGCCGGCCTTCTCGATGGCCTGCAGGATGAGCTTGAGCGCCGCCTCGTTCGACTCGAGATTGGGCGCGAAGCCGCCCTCATCCCCCACGGCGGTCGAGAGTCCCCGTCCGGCGAGCAGCCCCTTGAGGGTGTGGAACACCTCTATGCCGTAGCGCAGCGCCTCGCGGAACGTGGGCGCGCCGACCGGAACTACCATGAACTCCTGGATGTCGAGGCTGTTGTTGGCGTGCGCGCCCCCGTTGACGATGTTCATCATCGGCACGGGCATGACCGGCTCGCGGGCGCCGCCGATCAGTGATCCGAGATGGCGGTACAGCGGCACGCGCGCATCCTTCGCCGCCGCGTGCGCGTTGGCGAGCGACACGCCGAGGATGGCGTTGGCGCCGAGCCGGCTCTTGTTCTGCGTGCCGTCGAGCTCGATCATGCGCGTGTCGATCTGCGCCTGGTCGCGCGGATCCTGGCCCACGAGCGCCGAGCGCAGCTGCGTGTTCACGTGCTCCACCGCCTTGAGCACGCCCTTGCCGGCGTAGCGCTTGCGGTCCCCGTCGCGCAGCTCCACCGCCTCGCGGGTGCCGGTGGAGGCGCCCGAGGGTACCGCCGCCCGGCCGAGTGCGCCGCTGTCCAGGATCACCTCGGCTTCGACGGTGGGGTTGCCGCGCGAGTCGATGATCTCGCGCCCGCGGATATCGGTGATGCGGCTCATCGCCGTGACCTCCTCACAGCAGGGATTCCTCGAAGGGCACTTTCTTCACCGCCCGGTCGAGCTCGCACAGCGTGCCAAGAAGCGGCTCCATGCGCTCGAGCGGCCAGGCGTTCGGACCATCCGACAGCGCTTCTTCCGGGTTCGGGTGCGTCTCCATGAACAGCCCCGCCACCCCGGCGGCGACCGCCGCGCGCGCCAGCACCGGAATGAACTCGCGCTGCCCGCCGGAAGAGGAGCCCTGGCCGCCGGGCAGCTGCACCGAGTGGGTGGCGTCGAACACCACCGGGCAGCCGGTGGCGCGCAGGATCGACAGCGAGCGCATGTCGGACACCAGGTTGTTGTAGCCGAACGAGAAGCCGCGCTCGCACACCAGGATCGCCTCATTGCCGGTGGAGCGCGCCTTGTCGACGACGTTGCCCATCTCCCACGGCGAGAGGAACTGTCCCTTCTTGATGTTGACGGGCTTGCCCTGCGAGGCGGTGTTGAGGATGAAGTTCGTCTGGCGGCACAGGAACGCCGGGGTCTGCAGCACGTCCACCACCGCGGCCACTTCGCTGAGCGGGGTGTCCTCGTGCACGTCGGTCAGCACCGGCACGCCGACCGCACGGCGCACGTCGTCGAGAACCTTCAGACCCGCCTCGATCCCCGGGCCGCGGAAGCTGGCGCCGGATGAGCGGTTGGCCTTGTCGTAGGAGGCCTTGAAGATGAAGGGGACGCCGAGCCGGGTAGTGATCTCCTTCAGCCGTCCGGCGATCTCCTGGGTGAGGGTCGCGCCCTCGATGACGCAGGGGCCTGCGATCAGGAACAGCGGCCGCCCGGCCCCGACTTCATATCCCGTCAGCCGCATGGCTCACGCGTTGTGCGGGCCGCGCCGCGCGGTACTCACGCGCGCGCCGCCTGCGGCAGCTGCGCGGCGCGCTGCGCGCGCGCCGCCCGGAGGAAACCGGTGAACAAGGGGTGCCCGTCGCGCGGGTTGGAGGTGAACTCCGGGTGAAACTGCGTCGCCAGGAACCACGGGTGGTTGGGCAGCTCGATCACCTCCACCAGGTTATCGCGCGAGAACCCCGCGAAGCGCATGCCCGACTGCCGGTAGCGGTCGAGGTAGTGGTTGTTGAATTCGTAGCGGTGCCGATGGCGCTCCATGATGAGGTCGCGGCCGAAGATGTCGCGCGCCCGCGTGCCGGCCCCGAGCAGCACCTCCTGGGCTCCCAGACGCATGGTGGCGCCCTTGGCGGAGGCCTCGTCGCGCGTTTGCGCACCGCGCACTTGATCATTCCACTCCGAGATGAGCGCGATCACCGGATGCGGGCCGGCGCGGTTGAACTCGGTGCTGTTGGCATCGGCGAGCCCCAGCACGTGGCGGCCGAATTCCACGATCGCCACCTGCATGCCGAGGCAGATCCCCAAGTACGGCACGCCGTGCTCGCGCGCGTAGCGCACCGCCTGGATCTTGCCCTCGATACCGCGCTCGCCGAATCCCCCCGGCACCAGGATCGCGTCCACGCCCTTGAGCACGTGGGGGCCACGCTGCTCGATATCGGTGGATTCGACGTAGTGGATATTGACGCGCGTGCGGGTCTTCAAGCCGCCGTGCATCAGCGCCTCGTGCAAGGACAGATAGGAATCGCGGATCTGCACGTACTTGCCGACCATGGCGATGTCGACCTGGCCGTCCGGATTGGACTTGGCGCTCACCACCTGGCGCCACTCGGCCAGATCGGTGGGCGGCACCTGCAGGCGCAGCTTGTCGACGACGATGTCATCGAGCGCCTGCTCGTGCAGCAGGATCGGGATGCGGTAGATATCGTCCGCGTCGACCGCGGAAATCACGGCGCGCTCCTCGACGTTGGTGAACAGGGCAATCTTGCGCCGCTGCTCCTCGGGCAGCGGATGCTTGCAGCGGCACAGCAGCACGTCGGGCTGGATGCCGATGCCGCGCAGCTCCTTCACCGAGTGCTGCGTCGGCTTGGTCTTGATCTCGCCCGAGCCGCCCACGATCGGCACCAGCGTCAGGTGCATGAACGCGCAGTTGTTGCGGCCGAGCTCGACACCGAGCTGGCGGATGGCCTCGAGAAAGGGGAGCGACTCGATGTCGCCGACGGTGCCGCCGATCTCGACCATGCAGACATCCGAGCCGTCGGCTCCCAGCTTGATGCTGCGCTTGATCTCATCGGTGATGTGCGGGATGACCTGCACCGTCGCGCCGAGGTAATCGCCGCGGCGCTCCTTGGCGATGACGCGCTCGTAGATGCGCCCGGTGGTGAAATTGCTGTTGCGCCCGGTAGTGGTGCGCACGAAACGCTCGTAATGGCCGAGGTCGAGATCGGTCTCGGTGCCGTCCTGGGTGACGAACACCTCGCCGTGCTGAAACGGGCTCATGGTGCCCGGGTCGACGTTGATGTACGGATCGAGCTTGACCATCGCGATCTTGAGGCCGCGGGCCTCGAGAATCGCGCCCAGCGAGGCGGAAGCGATGCCCTTGCCCAACGAGGACACGACGCCACCAGTGACGAATACAAAACGCGTCATATGTAAGTCGGGGAGTTCCCGTCGCACGAGCTCGCGCCCACAAAATCGGCGCAACCACGACGGGCCGGCAGGTTAGCACATCTGCCCGCCCCCATGTGGGTTCGATCAGGCCGCGCTCCAGATCAGGCGGGCGCGCCGGCGGCTGGCGGCGCTCGCCTGCACCGACTCATCGAGCCATAGATCCGCGACCGCAATCAGCGTCTGTGCCGCGAAAATCAGCGGCAGTCGCGCGCGCTGCGCCACCGGCACGCGCGCTTCCTGCAGCAGGCTCTTGAGCGCGCGCCGCCGCCCGCCGCGCAGCGGTCGCAGGCGCTCGCCCCCACGGCGTGCGCGGATGGTCAGGATGGCGGGGAGTGCGTCCAGATCCAGCGGTCCGCGCGCATCGCGCTTCAGCGTGAGCCGTCCGCCCGGCCCGGGCAGCGCGCAGGTCCTGCGCCTGCGCCACGGCCAGCTGACTTCCTCGAGGCTGCCGGGCGCGAGGGCGCCAGGGGACGCGTCGGGCCCGCCGCCGGCCCGGTGAGCGGCGCGCAGCGACAGCAGATCCGCCTGGCGCTGCAGCAGCGCGCCCTGCCAGGTCACGACGGGCTGTGCATCGGCGCGCGCCTGCAGCAGCGGACCGGCAATTTCCTCGAGCCGGCTCGCCGGGGGTGGGAGGTGCCCCGCGGCCGTGATCCAGAACCGCAGCGCATTGCGGCGGCGCTCGGGCGGCAGTGCGCGCAGCCGCTTCGCCGACAGCATCGCACCAAAGCTCGCGCGCGCGGCATCGGCGGCGCCCAGGGCATCGAGCAGCCGCTGCGCTTCCGCGGCATGGCGCGCCGCGCGCGCGACGGTGGCCGCGGCCGCGGGCCAGCGCTCCCGGATCAACGGCAGCACCCGCGTGCGCAGGTAGTTGCGATCCCGACGCAGCTCGGCGTTGCCCGGGTCCTCGATCCACTCAAGCCCCTGCGAGCGCACCCAGGCGGTGAGCTCGGCGCGCGACCAGGGCAGGAGCGGGCGCACCAGAGCGCCACGCGCAAAGGCCGCCCGTGCCGGCATGGCGGCGATGCCGGCGAGACCCGCGCCGCGCAGCAGCTGCAGCAGCACGGTCTCGAGCTGATCATCCTCGTGGTGCGCCGTCAGCAGCGCTTCCTGCGGCGCGAGCGCTGCGGCGAGCAGCCGGTAGCGCGCGGCGCGCGCCGCGGCTTCGGGCGACTCGCCGCGCCGGGGTGCGACGTTCGCGGTCCGCACCTCAAGCGGCACGCCCAGGACGCGCGCCACCCGCCGGCAGTGTGCCGCCCAGCGGCCCGAGTGCGGATGCAGGCGGTGATCGACGTGCAGGGCGCGCACCTTGAGCGGCGCTCGCTCGAGCTGCGCCAGCGCGGCCAGCAGAGCGGTGGAGTCCGCCCCGCCGCTGAAGGCGACGCACACGGCGACGTCGGGGAAGCCGGGCAGCAGCTCTCCCAGGCGCCGGCTGAGTGAGCGCGGGCCAAACCCCTCGGTCCCGCGGCGCACCGCGCGTGGCACGGCCTTACGCCGCGGTTTCGGCAAACACGCCGAAGCCGGCGATCTTCTCAGCGCGCGCGGCGCGCAGCTGATCCCGCGGCACGGCGTCGAGCTCGTCCAGATGACGGACCAGCGCCGCCTTGAGGCTCGCTGCGGTAGCGGACGGATCGCGATGCGCGCCCCCGAGAGGCTCCTCGATGACCTCATCCACCAGCCCGAGCTTCTGCAGGCGGTCGGCGGTGAGATTCAGCGATTCGGCGGCCACTTCCTTCTTGTCCTGGCTCTTCCACAGGATGGAGGCGCAGCCCTCGGGCGAGATGACCGAGTAGGTGCTGTACTGGAGCATCATCAGCCGGTCGCACACGCCGATGCCCAACGCGCCGCCTGATCCGCCCTCTCCGGTCACCACGGTCACGATCGGAATCCGCAGCACCGACATCTCGAAGAGGTTGCGCGCAATGGCTTCGCTCTGGCCGCGCTCTTCGGCGCCGACGCCGGGGTATGCGCCCTGGGTATCGATCAGCGTCACCAGCGGCAGAGAGAAGCGTTCGGCGAGCCGCATCAGCCGCAGCGCCTTGCGATAGCCTTCGGGCTTGGGCATGCCGTAGTTGCGGCGCACGCGCTCCTTGGTGTCACGACCCTTCTGATGGCCGATGATCATGAGCGCGCGCTCGTCGATGCGCGCCAGCCCGCCGACGATGGCGCCGTCGTCCGCGTACATGCGGTCACCGTGCAGTTCGTTGAACTCGCGGCAGATGGCGTTGACGTAATCAAGCGTGTAGGGCCGGTGCGGGTGGCGCGCGAGCTGCGTGATCTGCCAGGGCGTGAGACTGGCGAAGATGCTCATCGTGAGCTGCCGGCTCTTGGCCTGCAGCCGGCCGATCTCGTCCTGGATGTTGACTTCGCTGTCGGAAGTCACGTGCCTGAGCTCCTCGATCTTCGCTTCGAGCTCGGCGATCGGTTGTTCGAAGTCGAGGAACGACACGGCCATGCGTGGGGTATCCTAACTCAGCGGCCGTCGGCGGAGATTGACGGACCCAGACTCGCCGCGGGCGGCCCGTAGACCACCTGCAGCGCGCCGCGCCCGAGCACGCCTTCGAGCTGCTCGAGCAGCTCGCGGCTCGCGCGTACCGTCCACTCGCCTCCGAGCGTGAGCGCGCCGCAAGTCTCACGGCCCGTGTATTCGATGGTGACCGGGCACGGCCCCGGACGCCACGGCGTGAGCATTGTGGCCAGCCGCTCGCACAGCGCCGGAGCGTCGGCGTACGTGCAGCGGATCACCAGGCGCTGTGCGCACCGCGAGAGCACCTCGTCGAGCTCGCTGATGCGCCGCGCCGACAGCCGCCAGGCGTCGCTGAACTCGTCGAAACGCAACAGCCCCTCGACCAACACCAGCGCGTCCTTGACGATCAGGTCGCGGTGCTTCTGCCAGGTCTCCTCGAACAGCATGGCCTCGATGCGCCCGGTGCGGTCATCGAGTGTCAGGATCACCCGCGGCCCGCGTTTCTTCACCTCATCGATGAGCCCGGCCACGGTGACCTGCCGGCCCGCGCCGAAGCGCCCGCTCTCGAGCCCGGCGACCGGCCGGTCACTCACCAGGTCGCCGATGCGGTGGGACACGAAACGCGCCAGACTCGACTCGCAGCGCTCGAGCGGATGGCCGGTGAGATACAGGCCGAGTGTCTCGCGCTCCCCCGCCAGGCGCACCGCCTCGCTCCACTCGGGCAACACCGGGCCGCCGAGCAGCTGCGCGGCGCTCGCGCGCGGCTCGCTCGCGAGCCCGAACAGATCGTTCTGCCCCGCCGCATGGGCGCGGGTGTTCTGATCGCCGAGGTGCATGGCGGCACCCAAGCGGTCCATGAGCGTCGCGCGGTTGGCGCCCAGGCCGTCCAGGCTCCCGGCGCGCAACAGCGCTTCGAGCACGCGCCGGTTGACCTTCTGCAGGTCGAGGCGCCGACACAGATCCTCGAGACCGGAGTACACCCCGCGCGCGCTGCGCTCCGCGATCAACGCCTCGACCGCTCCCTGACCCACGCCGCGCACCGCCCCCAGCCCGTAACGGATGCTGCGCTCGCCGCAGGCGGTGAACTCGTAGCCCGAGGCGTTGACATCCGGCGGCAGCACCGCGAGCCCCAGATCCGTGCATTCCTTGATGAGCGTCACCACCTTGTCGGTGTGATCCATGTCGGCCGACAGCACCGCCGCCATGAAAGCCGCCGGGTAGTGCGCCTTCAGGTACGCGGTCTGATAGGCGAGCAGCGCGTAGGCGGCCGAATGCGACTTGTTGAAACCATAGCCGGCGAACTTCTCCATCAGGTCGAAAATGTGCGTCGCGATCTGCTCACGCACCCCGCGCGCCACCGCGCCGCTGACGAACACCGAGCGCTGCTGCGCCATCTCTTCGGGGCTCTTCTTGCCCATCGCGCGCCGCAGCAGGTCGGCGCCGCCGAGCGTATAGCCCGCCAGCACCTGCGCGATCTGCATCACCTGCTCCTGGTAGAGGATCACCCCGTAGGTGGGCCTGAGGATCGGCTCGAGGCTCGGATGCAGGTAATCGATCGGGCCATCGCTCCTGCCGTGCTTGCGGTTGATGAAATCATCGACCATGCCGGACTGCAGCGGGCCGGGCCGGAACAGCGCGACCAGCGCCACGATGTCCTCGAAGCAATCCGGTTGCAGCCGGCGGATGAGATCCTTCATGCCGCGCGACTCGAGCTGGAAGACGGCGGTGGTGCGGCAGGACTTGAGCAACGCGTAGGTGGGCGCGTCATCCATGGGCAACGCGCTCACCGTGAGCGGCGGCGCCTGCGGCGGCCGCGCGCGGTTGATGAGCGCCGCGGCGCGCTCGATGATGGTGAGCGTGCGCAGTCCGAGGAAGTCGAACTTCACCAGCCCCGCCGCCTCCACGTCGTCCTTGTCGAACTGGGTGACGACGTTGCCGCCGGACGCATCGCGGTACAGCGGCGCGAAGTCGGTGAGCACCGAGGGGGCGATCACCACGCCGCCGGCGTGCATGCCGGCATTGCGGGTCAGACCCTCGAGCGAGCGCGCCAGGTCGATGAGGTTTCGCACCTCGTCCTCGCTCTGGTACAGGCGCTTGAGCTCCGGCTCCTTCTCCAGCGCGCCATCGAGCGTGATGCCGAGCTCGAAGGGAACGAGCTTGGCGATGCGGTCAACGTAGCCGTAGGCCATGCCGAGCACGCGACCGACGTCGCGCACCACGGCCTTCGCGGCCATGGTGCCGTAGGTGATGATCTGCGACACGCGCTCGCGCCCGTACTTGCCGGCGACGTAATCGATGACCTTGTCGCGGCCTTCCATGCAGAAGTCGATGTCGAAATCGGGCATCGAGACGCGCTCGGGATTCAGGAAGCGCTCGAACAGCAGGTCGTACTTGAGCGGATCGAGGTCGGTGATCCGCAGGCTGTAGGCCACCAGCGAGCCCGCCCCCGAGCCGCGGCCCGGACCCACCGGCACGCCGTGCTCGCGCGCCCAGCCGATGAAATCCGCGACGATGAGAAAATAGCCCGCGAAGCCCATCTGGCAGATGACCTGCAGCTCGCGCTCCAGGCGCTCGCGGTAAGCCGGCGGCGCGCTCACCACCGCGCTGAAGCGGGCGCTGAGTCCGCGCGCGGCTTCCGCGCGCAGGAATTCCTCGGTGCTCACGCCCGCCGGCAGTGGATATTGCGGCAGGCGCACCTCCCCGAGTGTGAGCGTCAGACTGCAACGGCGCGCGATCTCCACGGAGTTGGCCAGCGCCTCGGGCACGTCGGCGAACAGCGCCGCCATCTCCTGCGGCGTGCGCAGGTACTGCTGGCGCGAATAGCGGCGCACACGGCCGGAATCGGCCAGCAGCGTGCCGTCGTGAATGCAGACGCGCGCCTCGTGCGATTCGAACTGCTCGGGTTTGAGGAACCGCACGTCGTTGCTCGCCACCACCGGCGCGCCGCTGCGGGCGGCGAGCGCGAGCGCACCGGCAATGTAGGTTTCCTCGTAGGGCCGGCCGAGGCGCTGCAGCTCGAGGTAGAAGCGCCCGGGAAACAACCTGAGCCATGCGGCGAGCGAGCGCTCGGCGTCGCGTTCGCGGGCATGAAGCAGCGCGCGGCCGATGTCACCCTCGGCGGCGCAGGACAGGCCGATCAGGCCCTCGAGCTCCCCGGTGGACAGCCAGCCGCGTTCGATGCGCGGCGTGCCGCGCTCCTGTCCCTCGAGGTACGCGCGGCTGACGAGCCGCGCCAGGTTGCGGTAGCCCGCCGGCGACTGGCACAGCAGGGTGAGGCGCGTCGGCGGCTGCCGCTCGCCCTCCTCCGCGACCTGCAGGTCCACCCCGATGAGGGGCTTGACGCCCGCCTTGAGCGCCTCGCGATAGAACTTCACCATCGCGAAGAGATTGCCCTGGTCGGTCACGGCCACTGCCGGCATGCCCGCGGCGGCCACCGCCGCGACGAGCTCCGGCACCCGCACCACGCTGTCGCTGAGGGAGTACTCGGTGTGCAACCGCAGATGAACGAAACCGTGTGGCATCGGGGAGCGAATTAAGGCTCGCGCCCGGAGTCTGTCAAGGGATCCTCGTCCTGGCGCAGCGGACTGAACGAGCGGCGGTGCAGGCGCGAGGGCGCGCGCCGCTGCAGGGCGCTCAGGTGGGCGGGGGTGCCGTAGCCTTTGTGCGCCGCCAGCTCGAAACCCGGATAGCAGGCATCGAGCGCTTCCATCATGGCGTCGCGGTATACCTTCGCCAGGATCGAGGCCGCGCTGATGGCCGCCACCCGCGCATCCCCCGCCACGATGGCCTCGAGTGTGCACGCCAGCGGCAGGTCGGCGAGGCACGGGCAGCGGTTGCCGTCGACCTGCACATGGGTCGGACACACCGGCAGCGCGAGCAGGGCGCGGCGCATGGCGAGCAGCGTTGCCTCCAGTATGTTCAGGCAATCGATCTCGTCGCGATCGGCCCAGCCGATCGCCCACGCCAGGGCGCGCGCGCGGATGATGGGCGCGAGCCGCGCGCGCTGCTGCGCCGACAGGACCTTGGAGTCCGCGAGTCCGCGGATGCGCCGCCGCGGATCAAGGATCACCGCCGCCGCCACCACAGGTCCCGCGAGCGGCCCGCGGCCGGCCTCGTCGACGCCGGCGACGCGCGCGAGGTCAGGGCATTGGCGCGCCGCCATGCCCTCAGCCCGCCACATGATCCCCGCCCGCGGCGCCCACGCGCCCGGCGCACGCGAGAATCGCCTCCGCCGCCCGCGCGGCGCCGCCGCGGCGCAGGGTGCGATGCACCGAGGCGAATTCTTCCAGCAGCTCACGCACGTGCCCGCGATCCTCGAGTTCCTGCAGCAGCGCCTCGCCGAGCGCCGCGCCGCTCACCTGCTCCTGGAAGAACTCCGGCACCAGGCGCCGGCCGGCGAGCAGGTTCGGTTGCGAAAAGTATCGCACCTTCACCAACCCCATGGTCCGCAGCAGGAAGGCGGTGGGGGCGCTGACGCGATACGCGACCACCATGGGCCGCGCGCTGAGCAGGCTCTCCAGGGTCGCGGTTCCGGAGGCGACGATGGCCGCGTCGCAGGCCGCGAGCGCCGCCTGCGCCTGCCCCTCGAGCACACGAATCGCAGGCGCATCGGGTAGTTGCGCGACTTCCCTCGCAAAGACCTCACGCACCGCGGGGGACGCCATGGGCGCGATGAAGCGATACTCGGGCCGCCGCGCTCCGATGTGGGCGGCGGCTGCGACGAACGGCGCCGCGAGCCGCGTGACCTCCGTAAGACGGCTGCCCGGCAGCAGCGCCACCAGCGGGCCGTCACCGCGGATGTCGAGCGCGCGGCGCGCGGCCTCGCGATCGACGGCGAGCGGGATCTGATCCGCCAGCGGATGCCCCACGAACACCGCCGGCACCCCGTGCTGCGCGTAGAACTTCGCCTCGAACGGCAGCAGACACAGCACCAGGTCGCAGGCGGCGCCGATGGCGCGCACCCGCCCCTGCCGCCACGCCCACACCTGCGGGCTGACGTACTGCACGGTGCGCATGCCCGCGCCCCGCAGCGCGCGCGCGAGCCGCAGATTGAACTCCGGCGCGTCGATGCCGATGAAGATATGCGGGCGGGCGGCGCGCAAGCGCCTGAGGAGCGCTGAGCGCAGGCTCAGCAGGCGCGGCAGGTGGCGCAGTACCTCGGTGAGTCCCATGACCGCGAGCTGATCCGCCCCCCACCAGGCCTCGCAGCCGGCGGCGATCATCTTCGGTCCCGCGACTCCGAAGCAGCTCAAGTTGGGCACGCGCTCGCGCAGCGCCGTGATCAGCGCCGCACCCAGCTGATCCCCGGAATGCTCGCCCGCGACGATGCCGATGCGCAGCGGCTGCGCGGCGGCGGCGCGCGCGCCCGGCGCGCTCATCGCGCCAGGCTGCGCGTGGAGGCGTGGATGAAGTCGACGAACGCGCGGATCTCGGGGCGCCCGTCGGCCTGCGGCGCGAGGCGCGCGAGCGCCTCGGCGAGCTTCAGATCCGAGCGGTACACGATGCGGTAGGCGTCGCGGATGTTGCGGATCTGCTGCTCGGTGAAGCCGCGGCGCTTCAGCCCTTCCGAGTTGACCGAGTGCGGGGCGGCGGGGTTGCCCGCGACCATCACGTACGGCGGCACGTCGCGCGTGACGATGGCGCCGCCGGCGAGAAATGCGTGCGCACCGATCTTGGTGAACTGATGCACGGCGGTGAGCCCGCCGAGGATCACCCAGTCGCCGATCTCGACGTGACCGCCGAGGGCGGCGCAGTTGGCGAACACGGTGTTGTTGCCCACCGCGCAGTCGTGCGCGACGTGCGCGTACGCCATGAACAGGTTATCGCTGCCGATGAGCGTCACGCCCTTGTCGTGGGTCGTGCCGCGGTTCACGGTGCAGCTTTCGCGAAACACATTGCGGTCGCCGATCGTAAGGAGGGTCGGCTCACCCTGGTATTTCTTGTCCTGTGGCGCATCGCCGATCGATGCGAACTGGAAGAAGCGGTTGTCGGCGCCGATGGTGGTCGGCCCGTTGATCACCACATGCGGTCCGACCACCGTACGCGGGCCGATGCGCACCCGGGGACCTATGATGCTGAACGGCCCGATGCTGACGTTGGCCGCGAGCTCGGCCTCGGCCGAGACGATCGCGCGCGCATCGATCACCTCGAGGCCTCCGGTGCCAGCATCATCTCGGCGTGCGCCACCTCGTGCTCGCCGACCGAGGCGGCGGTCGAGTAGCGCCAGATCCCTTTGAGGGTGCGCTGCAGCTGCGCCGTGAGCACCAGCTGATCCCCGGGCACGACCGGCCGGCGAAAGCGCGCCTTGTCGATGCCGACGAAGAAAAAGCGCGTCTTGGTGTCGGGAATCACGTCGGCGGTGATGAAGCACAGAATACCCGCCGCCTGTGCCATCGCCTCGATGATGATCACGCCCGGCATCACCGGACGCCCGGGAAAGTGGCCGGGGAAGTACGGCTCGTTGTAGGTCACGTTCTTCAGTGCGCGGATGCTCTCGCCCGGGCGGCATTCGAGCACCCGGTCGATGAGCAGAAACGGATAGCGATGCGGCAGGCGCTCCAGGATCGCCTGCATGTCGAGTTGCAGCGGCTCAGTCATGGTCCTCTTCCTGATCGGACTTAAGTCCGGCGGCACGCTCCAGCCGGCGCACGCGGGTCTCGAGCAACCCGCTGCGCTTGAAGCGGGCAACCAATCGGCGCCAGGCGTGTACTTCTTCGACCGGCAGGGTGCCGGAATATACACCCGGTCTCGCGATCGAGTGCGTGACCGCCGAATAGCCGGTGATGACCACGTCGTCGGCGATGGTGAGGTGGCCGGCGAAGCCGGCGCCGCCGCCGATCATGCAGCGCTTGCCGATCGTAGTGCTGCCGGCCACGCCGATGCAGGCGGCGAGCGCACTGTGGGCGCCGATGTGCACGTTGTGCCCGATCTGGATGAGGTTGTCGAGCTTCACACCCTCCTCGATCACGGTATCGTCGATGGCGCCGCGGTCGATGGTGGTGTTGGCGCCGATCTCGACGTCCGCTCCGATGCGCACCGCGCCCAGCTGCGGCACCTTGAGCCACATGCCGCGCTCGGGCGCGAAGCCGAAGCCGTCGCCGCCGATCACCACCCCGGGCTGCAGCACGGCGCGCGCACCGATCTGCACCGCGCGGCACAGTGTCACGCGTGCCACCAGGCGCACGTCGGCGGCGAGGCTCACGCCTTCCTCGAGGCTGCAGTGCGGACCGATGAAGGCGCGCGCGCCGACCACGACGTCGGGCCCGATGATCGTGTAGGCACCGACCTGCGCACTCGGATCGATGCGCGCACTGGCGGCCACCACGGCGCTCGCGTGCACACCGGGCTCGGGCGGCGGCAAGGGGTGCAGGATGGTGGCGACGCGCGCAAAGGTCGCGTAGGGGTTATCGCACAACAGCACCGCCGTGGGACACTCGTCGGCGCTCGCGGGGTTCAGCAGCACTGCGCCGGCGCGCGTGGCGGCGAGTTGCGCCCGGTAGCGCGGGTTGGCCAGAAACGCGATCGAGCGCTCGTCGGCCCGGGCGAGCGTTGCGACCCGCTCGACGCGCGCGTCCGGATCGCCGCGCAGCTCGCAGCCGAATCGCACCGCAAGCTCCCCGAGCGATACCGCCATGACGAGTCTTTCGAATGCCGCCGGCCGCGCTCCGCGAGGAGCGCTAGTGCGTCTGCGGCTTGGCGGGCGGCGCGGGCTTCCCCGCCGGAGGCGCCGTCCCGGAGGCCGCATTGCGCGCCTGCAGCCCCGCCAGGACCGCCGGGGTGATGTCGAAGGCGGGTCCCGCGTACACAACGCCCTCGGTGCTGAGGACGACGTCGAAGCTCTGCGCCTTGGCGTAAGTGCGCACCTCCTCGCCGAGGGTTTTCTGCAGTCGCGACATCTCCTCGTTGCGGCGCGCGCTGATGTCGTCCTGGAACTCGCTGCGTGCGCGCTCGAAATCCCGCGCGCCGTCGCGCAGTTCCTTCTCGGCGCGCGTGCGCTGCTCGTCGGTCATGGTGGCGCCGTCTTTCTGCAGCTTGTCCTGCTTGGCCTTCAGTGCCTGCTGCTGCGCCTGCAGGGTGCGCTCGCGCGGCGCAAACTCCGTGCGCATGGCATCGAGCATGGCCTTGCCCTGCGGGGACTCCTCGAGGAGCCGTTGCGGGTCGACGACCCCGATCTTGGGCTCGGCCCAGGCCGGCAACGCGGCCAGCGCACCGCAGGCTGCAATCAACCACACCGCCAACTTGGCTCTGATCAGACGCTTCACGGAAATTCTACCTCGTATGTCATTGTTCGTGATCCGCTTCGGGCCCGAGCGGCGGCCCAGGCCTGATCGGGTAGTATCGCGTACAACCCGCCCCGACGGCTCGATTCTCTCAGAAAGCATTGCCGACCGAGAACTGGAAGCCCTCGGTCTCGTCGCCCCAGCTGCGCCCCAGCGGGTCGGCGTGCTTCGCGTTCAGCGGTACCCCGAAGCTGAAGCGGAAAAGCCCCAGCGGCGCCAGCCACTGCACCGCCACACCGAACGAGCGCTTCAGCGCGTTGGTGCTGAAGCGGTAGCTCTCCGGAGTGACGCGGTCGGGACCGTAGAACTTGAGCTTGCTGCCGGTTTGAAACACATTGCCGACATCGAAGAAGGCGCTCACGCGGGCGGTCTGCGCCCATTTCGCGGGCATCGGGAAGATGAGCTCGTTCTGGCTGGTGATGCGCAGATTGCCGCCGTAGGGGTTACCGAACGGCGTGTCCTTGGGTCCCAGACGGCTCTCGCGAAAACCGCGCACCGAGTCCGGACCGCCGCCGTAGAACTGCCGAAAGGGCGGGATGGCGGTGGTGCTGCCGAGCGGGGCGCCGTAGTCCACGCCGTCGAAGAACGACAGCGCGAACGTGCGCCACAGCGGCACGTACTTCAGGAACTGGTAGTTGCCGATCCAGTACTTGACATCGCTCCCGGGCGCGGTGACCGAGAAGGAGAGCGACTGGCGCATGCCGCGATCTGCGAACAGGGTGCGGTTGCGCGTATCCCAGTCCCAGCCGGCTACCAGCTCGACGCTCTTGAAGTTGGTGCCGTAGAAGACTTCGGCGTTGTTGGTGACGTCGTCGTGGGCGAGGCGGCTGTAGGGATGGCCATTCTGCTGCACCCACTGCTGCGCCTGCAGCGCGCTGCTCAATTGGTTGGTGAGCAGCTGCGAGCTGTCGAAGGCGGCGCCGGCGCGGATGTACATGGTCTCGGCGATCGGGTACGCCCAGGTGGGCCCGAAGCTCAGGGTGCGCGAGGAGAAGGTCGACGAGGACGACACGAACTGCGTCACGTCGCTGTAGGTGACCGAGATGGTGCGCTGCAGGTTGTCGATGTTGGTGTACGGGTTGGTGTGCGAGACGCTGTATACCTTTTGGAAGGCGCCACCGTTCAGGTTGACGGCGATGCGCTCACCCGTGCCGAGGAAGTCGGCGTCCGCGTAGCTGCCGTTCAGCATGAACTTGTAGGTCTCGGAGTAACCGATGCCGCCGGAGAGCTGCGACGCCGGGCCCTCCTCGATCTTGTAGTTCACGTCCACCAGGTCCGGGGATCCCGCCACCGGCGTGGTCTCGAAATCCACGCTCTTGACGTACGGCAGGCGCTGGATGCGCTGCTTGGAGCGCTCGAGCGAGGTATTCGACAGCCAGCCGCCCTCGAGCTGGCGCATCTCACGGCGCAGCACCTCGTCGTTGATGCGGTTCGCGCCGCTGAAGCTGATGTTGCGCACGTACACGCGGTTGCCCGGGTCGAGGAAGAAGGTGAGCGACACCGTGTGATTGGCGTTGTCGGCGGTGGGCACCGGCTCGACCTTGGCGAAGGCATAGCCGTCGCGCCCCATGCGGTTCTGCATCAGTTCCTGCGACAAGGTGATCAGCTTGCGGTTGAAGGTCGCACCCGGGTGTATCACCAGCAGCTGCTCGAGTTCCCGCTGCGGCACGACGAACGTGCCCGCCAGCTTGATCTGCGCCAGCTTGTAGACCTGGCCCTCATCGATGTTCACGGTGATGAAGATGTCTTCCTTCTCCGGAGCGATCGCCACCTGGGTCGAATCGAGCTGGAAGTTCGCGTAACCGCGATCCATGTAGAAGTTGCGCACCTTCTCCAGGTCACCCTGCAGCGACTCGCGCGAGTAGCGGTCGTCCTGCCTGTACCAGGACAGCCAGTTGGGCGTCTTCAGCTCGAGCGTCTGCAGAATCTCTTTCTGTGGAAATCTGGTCGCGCCCACGATGTTGATCTGGCGGATCTTGGCGCGCGCGCCTTCCTTGATCTCGATCTTGATCTTCACGCGGTTGCCCGCCTCCTCCTCCACGTGCGAGTCGATCTTCACGCCGTACTTGCCGCGGGCGAAGTACTGGTCGGTGAGATACTGGGTAACGTCCTCGAGCACCGAGCGGTCGAAGGTCTTGCCGGTCGCGAGCCCGACGTTGCGCAGCGACTTCTGCAGATCCTCGGTCTTGATGTCCTTGTTACCGGTGATCTCGAAGCTCTCGATGGAGGGCCGCTCCAGCACCACGACGATGAGCGTGCTGCCGTCGCGGCGCAGCTGCACGTCGCGGAAGAAGCCGGTGGCGTACAGAGCGCGGATCGCCTCGCGCACGCGCTGCGCGTTCAGGTGATCGCCGATGTTCACCGGCAGGTAGTTGTAGACCGTGCCCTCGGAGACGCGCTGCAGACCCTCGACGCGGATGTCGCCGACGGTGAAGTCCGCCGGGCTCGCCGCCGGGTTCAGCGCCGTCTGCGCGAGTGCCAGCGCCCACCACGGCGCCAGCGCCAGGGCGGCAAGGGCACTGCGTGTTTTCATTCTCCAGCCACCGGTATCCCCCTGAGCGCGACCCAAGTGGTGCGCCCGAAACTCTTGCCGTGCACTATTCGAAGACTGGAGACTCAAGCCTCCGGTGTGCAAACTCCGCGCCGTTGGCGGTGCGCTCGCGCCACGGTCAGCCGAACTGGCGCGCAATATCGTTGTAGAGCGCGACACCCATCAGGACGATGAGCAGGGCGATGCCAACCTGCTGTCCCAGAGCCTGGGCCCGCTCCGACAACGGGCTGCCCTTCAGCCACTCCACCAGCTGGAAGACGATCTGTCCGCCATCCAGGATCGGAATCGGCAACAGGTTGAGGAACCCCAGCGACAGGGAGATGAGCACCAGGAAGCCGAGGAACGCCGCCACGCCCGCCTCGGCCGAGTCGCCGGCGAATTCGGCGATCGACAGCGGGCCGCTCAGGTTCTTCAGCGACACGCGCCCGAGCACCATCCGCCAGAACAGGCGCGCCTGCAGCACGGTCATGGTCCAGGCTTCCCCGCCGGCGCGCACCAGCGCCACCGCGGCGCCGAGCTCGGTGTGCCGCAGCATGCTCTCGGGGTAGCCCCTGCCGGGGGGCTGGGTGACGTGGATGCGCCCGACGCGCTTACCCGCGACCTGCTCGCTCAGTACCTGCAGCTGCACGCGCTGGGCGATGCCGCGGCGGCGATAGTCGATGGTCACGCGCTCGCCGGGGTGCGCGCTGATGAGCGCGACGATTTCGCGGAAGTCGTGCACCGGCCGGCCGTCGATCGCGACGACCTCATCGCCCGCCACCAGACCGGCGCGCGCCGCCGGCCCGTCGGGCATCACCTGTCCCAGCACCGCCGGCAGCGGCGGCGTCCAGAACTGAAAGCCGAGGCCGCGGAACAACTCCGCCGGTTCGGTGAGACGCCGGCGCCGCTCGGCATCGGGCACGCGCAGGTTCACGTTGCGCAGCTCGCCGCCGCTGCCGCGCACGCTCAAGGCAGCTTCGCCGCGCGAGCTCATGGCGTCCAGCAGGTCGAACACCACGTCGCGCTCCCCGCGCACCGCACTGTCGTTGATGGCGCGAATCTCGTCCCCGCTACGCAGGCCGGCGGCGGCGGCCACCGAGCCCGCGGTCACGTCGCCGACGAGGGGCCTGACCTCGGTGACACCGTTCACCCACAACATGCCCCACAACAGCAGCACCGCGAACAGGATGTTGAAGGCGGGGCCGGCGAGCAGCACCACGATGCGCTGCCAGGGCGGACGGCGCGTGAAGGAGCGCGCCAGCTCGTGCGGCGCCACCGGACCTTCGCGCTCATCGAGCAGCTTCACGTAGCCGCCGAGCGGGATGGCGGCCACGACATATTCGATGCGATCCACGCCCGCCACGCGCTTGAGCAACGGGCGGCCGAAGCCGACCGAGAACCTGAGCACCTTGAAGCCGAGCCGTCGCGCGACCCAGAAATGGCCGAACTCATGCACCGTGACCAGAAGGCCCACGGCGATCACGAACCACAGCGCGTACCAGACCACACTCATGCGTGAGCGCCCCTCACCGCTGCACTTCTCGTGATGCCGTCGATCCGCTCGCGTGCGAGCACCCTGCCTTCCGCGTCGGCGGCCAGCACGTCATCGAGCCCGCCGATCGCCCCCCCGGTGCTGCGTTGCACTACGGCTTCAATGACCGTCGCGATGCCGGGAAAGTTCAATCGGCGCTCGAGGAATGCCTGGACCGCGACCTCGTTGGCCGCGTTGAGCACCACGGGATCCAGCCCGCCGGCGCGCGCCGCGGCCTGCGCCAGCGCGAGGCACGGGAACCTGGCGGTATCGGGGGCCCGGAACTCGAGCCGCCCCACCTTGAGCAGGTCGAGGAATTCCACCCCGGAGCTGATTCTCTCCGGCCACGCGAGCGCATGAGCGATCGGCGTACGCATGTCGGGCGCCGACAACTGCGCGAGCACCGAGCCGTCGAGGTACTCGACGAGGGAATGCACGATGCTCTGCGGGTGCACGAGCACCTGCACCTGTGCGGGCGTCAAGCCGAACAGCAGGCACGCCTCGATGAACTCCAGGCCCTTGTTCATCAGGGTGGCGGAGTCCACCGAGATCTTGCGGCCCATGACCCAGTTGGGATGCGCCAGGGCGGCTTCCGGAGTGACGGCGGCGAGCGCCTCGCCCGGGGTGTCGCGGAACGGCCCGCCGGAGGCGGTGAGCAGTACACGCTTCAGCCCCGCTGGCGCCACCCCGGGGATCACACCCGGCGGCAGGCACTGGAAGATGGCATTGTGCTCGCTGTCGATCGGCAGGAGCGTCGCGCCGGAGCGCTTCACCTCTGCAATCAGCAGCGGGCCCGCCATCACCAGCGCCTCCTTGTTGGCGAGCAGCAGGCGCTTGCCGGCGCGCGCCGCCGCCAGCGTGGAGCGCAGGCCGGCCGCGCCGACAATCGCGGCCATGACACACTGCACCTCGGCGGCCTGCGCGATCTCCTCGAGCGCCGCGCCTCCGGCGAGCACGCGCGTGTGCGCAGCCGCGCCCAACAGCTCGCGCAACTCGCGCGCGGCGCGCTCGTCAGCCAGAGCTGCGTAGGCCGGCCGCCAGGCAAGCACCTGCTGCGCGAGCTTGGCGGCGTTGGTGTTGGCGGCGATCGCCACCAGCCGGAAACGATCCGGATGGCGCGCGAGCACATCGAGCGTGCTCTCGCCCACGGAGCCGGTGGAGCCGAGTACGGCGACGCCGATCACCGCACGACTCCGAGCAGCGTCAGCCCGAGCAGCAGCACCGGAGCGGCTCCGGTGAGACTGTCGATGCGGTCCATGACTCCGCCGTGCCCCGGAAATACGCGGCCGCTGTCCTTCAGGCCGGCGAAGCGCTTCAGCAGACTCTCGGTGAGGTCGCCGACGATCGAAAAGGCGACCGCGGTGAGACACAGCGGCAGGAACGCCGCGAGAGGCACGTGGAACCAGAGGCTCCCCGCGATCGCGACCAGTGCACTCAGCGCAATCCCTCCCAACACTCCCTCCCAGGTCTTGCCCGGCGACACCTCGGGCGCGAGGCGCACGCGCCCGAAGCGGCGGCCGAAAAAGAACGCGCCGATGTCCGCGACCCATACGAGCACGAACGCGAACAGCACCCATTCTGCGCCCCGCGGCGGCGCCACGCGCAGCCACGCCATCGCCAGCCACGCGGGCACCAGCGCCAGCACGCCGGCGGCGGCCGCCGACCAGGGCGAGACGCGCCGCGGCGCGAACGCGATCCACAGCAGCGCGATCAGCCACCACAGCACCGCCACGCCGAGCAGCAGCCTGCGCCACTCGGCACTGGCGGCGATGCGCCACGCCACAAGCAGCAGCGCCGCGACCAACAGCACGTAGGCGGCGCGCAGCGCCACACCCCGCAGCAGCAGGAATGCGGACCACTCCCAGGCCCCGGCGAGCACCAGCAGTGCCATCACGGCCACGGTGGCCCAGGGCGGCAGCCACAGCAGGATCGCCAGCAGCACCGCGGCCAGCACCACCGCGGTGACCACTCGAGTGCGCAGCGCATCCGTCACGGCGCCTTCAGGCCTTCGCCGCGGAGTGTCGCGCCACGGTGTGGCCGAAGCGCCGTTCGCGGGTGGCGAAGAACGCGAGCGCCTCCTCCAGGTCCGCCACCGCGAAATCAGGCCACAGCCGCGCACTGAAATACAGCTCCGCGTAGGCGATATCCCAGAGCAGGAAGTTGCTGACGCGGTACTCACCGCCGGTGCGGATCAGCAGATCCGCCGGCGGCACTCCCGCGAGTGCGAGCTGCGCGGCGAAGCGGGCCTCGCTGATATCCTCCGGCCGTAGCGCACCACTCGAGCATTCTTTCGCAAGCTTTTGAGTTGCCTGAATAATATCCCAGCGTCCGCCGTAACTCACGGCCACCTGGAGCTTGAGCCCGCCGTTGCCGGCCGTACGCGCCTCCGCGGCCGCGAAGCGCGCCTGAAGCCGCACCGGCAGATCGCGGCGCTCCCCGATGAAGCGCAGCCGCACGCCCTTTGCGTGCAGCTCCTCGAGCTCGCGCTCGAGCGCCTCGAGGAACAGACCCATGAGACTGCCGACCTCCTGCGCCGGCCGCCCCCAGTTCTCGCTCGAGAAGGCGAACAGCGTGAGGGCCTCCACGCCGCGGCGCGCGCACTCCTCGATACACATGCGCACCGGGGTGAGCCCGGCGCGATGTCCGGCGGAGCGCGCCAGGCCGCGCGCCGCGGCCCAGCGGCCGTTGCCGTCCATGGTGATCGCGATGTGCCTGGGCGTGAGCTTGGAGGCGGGGGCGACCATCAGACCTGCATGACCTCCTTCTCCTTGGCGGCGAGCAGCGCCTCGATGTCGGCGATATGCTTGTCGGTGAGCTTCTGCACCTCTGCTTCAGCGCGCCGCTCATCGTCCTGCGAGACCAGTTTCTCCTTCAGCATGTCCTTGATGTCGTTCATGACATCGCGGCGCACGTTGCGTACCGCGACGCGGGCGTTCTCGGCATCGTGCCGCAGCACCTTGGTGATCTCGCGGCGCCGCTCCTCGGTGAGCGGCGGCATGGGAATACGGATCACGGTGCCGGCGGTCATGGGCGTCAGCCCGAGATCGGACTTGAAGATCGCCTTCTCGATCGCCTGCACGCTCGCCTTCTCCCACGGGGAAATGACCAGCGTGCGGCCCTCCTCGACCGCGATGCTCGCCACCTGTTGCAGCGGCACCTCCGAGCCGTAGTAATCCACCTTCAGGTGCTCGATGAGGCTCGGGTGCGCCCGGCCGGTGCGCAGCTTCTTCAGATCCGCCTGGAAGTTCTGCACGCACTTCACCATGCGCGTGGCGGCGTCTTTCTTGAGGTCTTCGAGCATGGGGCGTTCTCCTCGATGCAGCGCGGCTCACTCGAGCGTCACGGCCGTACCCACGTCCTCGCCGCGTACGATGCGGGTGAGATCCCCGGGATTGTTGAGATTGAACACCCGCAAAGGCAAGCGGTTGTCGCGGCACATGACGATGGCGGTGGCATCCATGACGTTGAGCTTCTCGCTCAGCACGCGGTCGAAGGTCAGGCGCGGGTAGCGCACGGCGGCCGGATTGCGCAGCGGATCATCCGAATACACGCCGTTCACCTTGGTGGCCTTCAACAGCACGTCGGCGTTGATCTCGATGGCGCGCAGCGCGGCGGCGGTGTCGGTGGTGAAGAACGGGTTGCCGGTGCCGGCGGCGAAGATCGTCACGCGA
This sequence comes from Gammaproteobacteria bacterium, assembly GCA_005878095.1. Classification (GTDB taxonomy): domain Bacteria; phylum Pseudomonadota; class Gammaproteobacteria; order Steroidobacterales; family Steroidobacteraceae; genus 13-2-20CM-66-19. Next base: position 37,492 of record VBNH01000045.1, read on the forward strand.
CCCTTCTCCAGGTGCCGCATGGCGCGGCGGCGGATGTAGTCCTCGCACACTTCGTTGATGCGGATTGCCGACATCACGCGGGCGTGGAGCCCCAGGCTCTCGAGCGCATCCTGCATGGCGAGCGCATTCATCACCGTGGCGAGCATGCCCATGTGGTCGGCCGCGACCCGGTCCATGCCGGCACGCGCCAGCCCCGCGCCGCGGAAGATGTTGCCGCCGCCGATCACCACCGCGACCTGCACCTCCATCTGCCTGATGTCCTGCAGCTCCCCGGCGATGCGCCGGATGACCGCCGGCTCGATGCCGTAGTCGCCATTGCCCATCAGGGCCTCACCCGAGAGTTTCACCAGGATTCTCGAGTAGCGCGCCTTGGCTTGCGTCATCTCAACACCTCCGCCGATGGAAAAAACCCCGCGCGCGGCGGGGTTTGCGTCCTTGAGCAGTGCCCGCGCTTCAGTGCCTGACCGCAGGGCCGGTGCCCTCCTGCCTCTTCTCGATGCCGGCGCCGACCTCGAAGCGCTCGAACGCCACGACCTCCGCCTTGGCACCCTTTAACAACTTCTCGATCGTCACGTCCAGGTCCTTGACGAACGGCTGGCCGGCGAGGGTGATCTCCCCGAGGGTCTTGCGCAGCCGGCCCTCGACCATCCGAGCGACGATCTCCGGCGGCTTGCCCTCGCCCTGCGCCTGCTGCGTGAGAATCTCGCGCTCCTTCGCCATGACCTCCGCCGGCACCTGGGCCTGCGTCAGGTAGCGGGGGTTGCTGGCCGCAACGTGCATCGCCAGATCGTAGGCGAGACCCGCCGCGCCGCCCCTCACCGCCACCAGCGCCCCGATGCGGGTGCCGTGCACGTAGGCGCCCAGGTGCTCGGGCGTGCTGAGCACTGCAAAGCGCCGCACGCTGATGTTCTCGCCGATCTTCGCAATGAGCGCGCGCCGGCGCTCCTCGATGCTCTCGCCGGACGGGAGCCTCGCCTCCCCGAGCGCCGCCAGGCTCGCCGGCTGCGCGGTCAGAGCGCACTCGGCCACCGCCTGGGCGAAGGCGCGGAAGCTCTGCTCGCGAGCGACGAAGTCGGTCTCGCAGTTGATCTCGACCATGGCGGCGGTGCGCGCGTCGGCGGATCTGGCGACGACCACCACCCCCTCGGTAGCCAGCCGCGCCGCTTTCTTGTCGGCCTTGGCGTGGCCCTGCTTGCGCATGAGCTCGGCGGCGGCGTCCAGGTCACCCTTGGCTTCGACGAGCGCCTTCTTGCACTCCATCATGCCCGCGCCGGTGCGCTCGCGAAGCTGCTTGACTGCGTCTGCTGTGATGTTCATGGGCTAACTCTCGGCGCCCGCGGTGCCGCGGCCCTTGCGGCGGGCCGGCGCGGCGGTGGGCCGGCGCGCCACGGCCTCGGGCGCCGGGACCGTGCCGGCGGCCGCCACGGGCTCGACCGCCTCCTCCGCCTCGAGGTCCTCGTCCTCGGCGCCGAGCAGCTCCTCGGCCACGACGGCCGGTGCCTTGACGGGCGGGAGCTTGCGCCGGGCCGGGGCCTTCTTGCGCACCGTCGGCTGCGGGCGCTGCCGGCCGCGCGCGGCCTTCTTGCGCGGGTTGCCCGCCTCATCGAGCTCGACGAACTCGTCCTCCCCGACCGCGACCTGCGGCACCGACTGCTTGCCCTCGAGCACCGCATCGGCAATGCCGGCGGCATACAGCTGGATGGCGCGCATGGCGTCGTCGTTGCCCGGGATCACGTAGTCGATGCCATCGGGCGAGCAGTTGGTGTCGACGATGGCCACCACCGGAATGCCGAGCTTCTTGGCCTCGTGAAGCGCGATGTTCTCGTGCCCGACGTCGACCACGAACAGCGCGTCCGGGAGCGAGTCCATGTGCTTGATGCCGCCGAGACTCCTCTCGAGCTTGTCCATCTCGCGCCGCAACTGGGTGGCCTCCTTCTTGCCGCGCTTCTCCAGCGCACCGGAGGCGGCGAGCTCGGTGATCTCCCCGAGCCGCTTGATGGACTGGCGGATGGTCTTGAAGTTCGTGAGCATGCCGCCCAGCCAGCGCTGGTTCACGAACGGCTGCGCCGCACGCTCGGCTTCCTTCTGTATCGACTCGCGCGCCGAGCGCTTGGTGCCGACGAACAGCACCTTGCCGCCGTCGGCAATCACTGCCTTGATGAACTGCGCAGCTTCCGCGTACATCGGCTGCGTCTTCTCGAGGTTGATGATGTGGATCTTGTTTCGCTCGCCGAAGATGTAGGGAGCCATCTTCGGGTTCCAGAAGCGGGTCTGATGTCCGAAATGGACTCCCGCCTCCAGCATCTGTCGCATGGACACGCCGGGCATGAAAGCCTCCTGTGCGGGTTGAGCCTCCGCGCATCCCCGTGACCATCCTCAAGGAGGGCCGTGAGGCTCGTCCCTAAGGACACCCAGTCACCAAGGTTAACGATGCGCGTGTGGGTTGCGTTGCCAAAAAAGGCCGCGCTTTATACCATGAAGACCTCGTCGGAACAATGTCTTACGCTGCCCGCGACACCCCCTTGGCTTAAGGCGCCGCGACCCCATCTCGCAACCCATGCAAGTCACCATCAAGACCCCCGAGGAACAGGCGAAGATGCGCACCGCCGGGCGCCTCGCAGCCGAGGTGCTCGACATGATCGCGGAGCACGTGGTGCCGGGGGTGACGACCGAGGAGCTCGACCGCCTCTGCCACGACTATATCGTCAACGTGCAGCGCTCGGTGCCGGCGAACCTCAACTACCGCGGCTTTCCCAAGACCATCTGTACCTCGGTGAACCACGTGGTCTGCCACGGCATTCCGAATGACAAGCGCCTGAAGGCCGGGGACATCGTCAACATCGACGTCACCGTGATCCGCGACGGATTCCACGGCGACACCAGCCGCATGTACCTGGTGGGCAAGGCGCCAGCGCACGCGCAACGCCTCTCCGAGACCTGTTTCGCCGCCATGTGGCGCGGTATCGAGGCGGTGCGTCCGGGCGCGCGCCTGGGCGACATCGGTCACGCCATCCAGAGCTTCGTCGAGGAAAACGACTACTCGGTGGTGCGCGAGTACTGCGGCCATGGCATCGGGCGTGTCTATCACGAGGACCCGCAGGTGCTGCACTACGGCGAGCCCGGCACCGGGCTCGAGCTCAAGGCGGGCATGACCTTCACCATCGAGCCCATGGTGAACGCGGGCAAGCGCCACGTGCGCCTGCTCCCCGACGGCTGGACCGTCATCACCAAGGACCATTCCCTGTCCGCGCAGTGGGAACACACCGTGCTGGTCACCGACACCGGGTTCGACGTGCTGACCCTTCCCGCGAACGGGGCGCAGCAATAGTTGCGCGCACGATGGGCGCCTCGGACTCAGAGCTGCTCGAGGAAACGCGCCCCGCCACGTCCCCCGCCGCCTCCTGGCCGCTGCTGGCGCGACTGCCGCCACAACTCGCCGCCGCGCACGAGCCGGCCGCCTGGCGTGAGCTGCTGCGCCAGGCGCACGAGGAGCTGAAGGCGCGCTTCATCGCCGAGGAGCCCGTCGAGCACCTGGTGCACGCGCGCGCGGCGCTCACCGACGCGGCGCTGCGCGAGGCCTGGCGCAGGCACTGCGCCGCGCAGGCGGGGACCCTGGTCGCCGTCGGGGGTTACGGACGCGGCGAGCTTCACCCGGCTTCCGACATCGACATCCTGCTGCTGGTGCCGGCTGCGCCGGACGCCGCGGGGAGCGCGGCCATCGGCACCCTGGTGGCGTTCCTGTGGGACATCGGGCTCGAGGTCGGCCACAGCGTGCGCACCGTGGCGCAGTGCGCCGAGGAATGCGTCGGCGACGTCGGCGTCATGACGACGCTGCTGGAAGCGCGCCTGCTCGCCGGAGATGCGGCGCTGCTCGCCGCCATGCGCAGCGCGCTCGCACCCGAGCGCATCTGGCCGGTGAAGCAGTTCTTCGAGGCGAAAGTGCGCGAGCAGGCCGAGCGGCACCTGAAGGCCAACGACACCGCCTACAACCTGGAGCCCAACGTCAAGACCGGCCCCGGGGGGCTGCGCGACATCCAGACCATCGCCTGGGTGGCGAAGCGGCACTTCGACGCCGACAGCCTCGATGGCCTGGTGACGCACGGGTTCCTCACGCTCGCGGAGCTGCGGCGCCTGCAGCAGGCACAGGCGTTTCTGTGGAAGGTGCGCTTTGGCCTGCACACCCTCACCGCGCGTCGCGAGGATCGCCTGCTGTTCGACTACCAGATCCGCCTCGCCCGGAGCTTCGGTTACGAGGACGCCTCCTACACGCTCGCGGTCGAGCAGTTCATGCAGCGCTACTACCGCACGGTCATGGACGTGAGCCTGCTGAACGAGCTGCTGCTGCAGCTGTTCCGCGAGGCGATCCTGACCGAGAGCGAGCCGCCGCGGCCGCTGAATGCGCGCTTCCAGGTGCGCAACGGTTCGCTCGAGGCGGTCAGCGAGGAGGTGTTCGCGCGCACACCCGCAGCGCTCCTGGAGCTGTTCGTGCTGCTGCAGCAGAACGAGGGACTCCACGGCGTGCGCGCCTCGACCATGCGCGCGGTGGCGCGCAATCTGTGGCTCATCGACGAGGAGTTCCGCCAGAACCCGCGCCATCACCGCCTGTTCCTGGAGATCCTGCGCTCGCCGGTGGGCGTCACGCACGAACTGCGGCGCATGAACACCTACGGCGTGCTGGGACGTTACATCCCGGCATTCGGGCGCATCGTCGGGCGCATGCAGTACGACCTGTTCCATGCCTACACGGTCGATGCGCATACGCTGTTCGTGGTGAGCAACCTGCGCCGCTTCGCGATCCCGCGTTACGACCATGAGCTGCCGGAAGCCTCGCGCGTCATGCAGCAGCTGCCGCGCAGCGAAGTCGCCTACCTCGCCGCGCTGTTCCACGACATTGCCAAGGGGCGCGGCGGCGATCATTCCGAGCTCGGCGCGGTGGACGCGGAGGCGTTCTGTCTCGAGCAGGGCCTGTCTCCGTACGATGCGCGTCTGGTCGCCTGGCTGGTGCGCAATCATCTGCAGCTGTCGATCACCTCGCAGAAGCAGGACATCGGCGACCCGCAGGTCATCAACGCCTTCGCGCGCAAGGTCGGCGACGAGACGCACCTCGATTACCTGTACGTGCTCACCTGCGCGGACGTGCGCGCCACCAATCCGAAGCTGTGGAACTCCTGGAAGGCATCTCTGTTCCGGGACTTCTACCAGCGCGTGAAGCGCGCCCTGCGCCGCGGGCTCGAGAGCCCGATCGATCCGGAGCACCTGGTGCGCGAGACCCAGGACGCCGCGCGGCGCCTGCTCATCGAGCGGGGCGTCAGCGAACGCGACATCGCGGGCGCGTGGACGCGCTTCTCGGCCGGTTATTTCCTGCAGCACTCGCCCGAAGAGATCGCCTGGCATGCACGACTCCTTGCCGAGCGTGACGCGGCATCCGATGAGCCGCTGGTCGCGCTCGAGCCGCGCAGCGTGCGCGGCACCACCGCGGCGCTGATTTTCACGCGCCCGCGGCGCCATGGGTTCGCGCGCACCACCGCGGCGCTCGATCAGCTCGGCCTCAACATCGTCGATGCCCGCATCACCCCGACCGGGGATGGCTTCAGTCTCGATCTGTATCACCTGCTGGAGGACGACGGCGCGCCGATCACCGACGACGACCGGCAGGTGGAGATCGAGCAGGCACTGTGGGGTTCGCTGCGGGGAGCGGCGGATGCGCCGTTTGCGGTGTCGCGGCGCGCGCCGCGCCAGGCGCGCATGTTCAACACACCCACCCAGATCGCGCTCAGCGTGGATGAGCGCAACCGCCGCTCGGTGCTCGAGCTAACCGCAGGCGACCGCCCGGGCCTGCTGTGCGAGGTCGGCAAGGTACTGATGGCGGAGCGCGTCGAGCTGCACGCCGCCAAGATCATGACCGTGGGCGAGCGCGCCGAGGACGTGTTCTACCTAACCGATTTCGACAACCGCCCGCTCGAGCCGGCGGCCGCCGAGCGGCTGCGCGAGCACCTGGTGCAGGCGCTCGATGAGCGCCAGGCGGCGCTGCGCGAACCGGCTGCCGGCGCAATGCGCACATGAATCCGCACCTCGAGGCCCTGCATCCCTATCCCTTCGAGCGCCTGGCACGGCTCAAGGCCGGCATCACCGCGCCGGCGCAGCTTGCGCCCATCGCCATGTCGATCGGCGAGCCGCAGCACCGCCCGCCGGCGTTCCTGCTGGAGGTGCTGCGCCGTCATCTGGATCGGCTGGGCAGCTATCCGGCGACCGCAGGCCTGCCGGAGCTGCGCGCCGCCTGCGCGGGCTGGCTCACGCGGCGCTACGGACTCACCGCCGGGAGCGTCGATGCCGACACCATGGTGCTGCCGGTGAACGGCACACGCGAGGGGCTGTTCGCGTTCGTGCAGGCGGCGGTGGATGGCGCACGTGCACCGCTCGTCGCCATGCCCAATCCCTTCTACCAGATCTACGAGGGCGCGACGCTCCTGGCCGGCGCGCGCCCCTTTCTGCTGGATACCACGGAGGCGAACGATTACCTTCCCGACCTCGCCGCGGTGCCCGCGGAAGTGTGGCGGCGCTGCCAGGTGCTGTTTCTGTGCAGTCCCGGAAATCCCACCGGCGCCGTCCTGCCGCTGTCGCTGCTGCAGCAGGCGCTCAGCCTCGCCGATCGCTACGAGTTCCTCATCGCCGCGGATGAGTGTTACGCGGATATCTACCTCGAGGAGGACGCGCCGCCCGCCGGACTCCTGCAGGCAGCCCAAGCGGCCGGCCGCGGGCGCTTCGAGCGCTGCGTGGTGTTTCATAGTCTTTCCAAGCGCTCGAGCGTCCCGGGCCTGCGCTCCGGGTTCGTGGCCGGCGACCCCGCGATCATGGCGCGCCTGCTGCTGTACCGGACCTACCACGGGAGCGCCATGCCGGTACCGACGCAGCTCGCCAGCGCCGCGGCGTGGCAGGACGACGCCCATGCGGCAGCCAACCGCCGCATCTACCAGGAGAAGTTCGCGCGCGTGCTGCCGATCCTGACCCCGCTGATGAACGTTGCGCGGCCCGCAGGCGCGTTTTATCTGTGGCCCCACGTGGGGGGCGATGACGAGCGCTTCACGCGCGAGCTGTTCGCGCGCGAGAACCTCACCGTGCTGCCCGGCAGCTACCTCGGCCGCACGGGCGCGGCCGGCAATCCGGGCGCCGGGCGCGTACGTATCTCGCTCGTGCCGGAAGTGGCGCAGTGCGTGGAGGCGGCGCAGCGCCTGCGCGAATTTCTGCAGGCGCACTGGCCGGCGCGCGGCGCGAGAACGCCCGCATGAGCGATCTCGCCAGCCTCAGATCCATCATCGATGCCGCGTACGAACGCCGCGCCGAGCTCAGCGCGAAGAATGTGCCGCCGGAGCTGGACGCGGCGCTGGAGGAGTGCCTGGCGCTGCTCGACAGCGGCCGGGCGCGGGTTGCCGAGCCGCGCGCCGGCGGCTGGGTGGTCAACGAATGGCTGAAGAAGGCGGTGCTGCTGTCCTTCCGCGCCCGCGATAGCGCGCCGATGGATGCCGGGTTCACCCGCTTCTACGACAAGGTGCCGCTGAAGTACGCCGCCGCCACGGACGAGCAGTTGCGCGCCGGCGGCGCTCGCATCGTGCCGCACGCGCTGGTGCGCCGCGGCGCCTACATCGCGCCCAACGTCGTGTTGATGCCGAGTTACGTCAACATCGGCGCCTGGGTCGGCTCCGGAACCATGGTCGACACCTGGGCGACGGTGGGGTCGTGCGCGCAGATCGGTCGCAACGTGCACCTGTCGGGCGGGGTCGGTATCGGCGGGGTTCTCGAGCCGCTGCAGGCCAGCCCCACCATCATCGAGGACGATTGCTTCATCGGCGCACGCTCCGAGATCGTCGAGGGCGTCGTGGTCGAAGCGGGCGCGGTGATCTCCATGGGGGTCTTCATCGGGCAGAGCACCCGCATCTACGACCGCACCACCGGCACGATCCTTCAGGGGCGCGTGCCGGCCGGCTCGGTAGTGGTGTCGGGGACGCTGCCGTCGGCGGACGGCCTCTACAGCCTCTACTGCGCGGTCATCGTCAAGCGCGTCGACGCACAGACGCGCGCGAAAACCTCCATCAACGATCTGCTGCGCAGCGCCGAATAGGCCGCGCCTTCGCCGTTGCGGTCGCGCAACGTTGCGTGCGTTTTTCAGCCGAATCGTCCGGTGATGTAGTCTTCCGTGAGACGGTGGCGCGGGTTGGTGAACACCCGGTCGGTAGCTCCGATCTCGATCAGCTCCCCGAGATGGAAGTACCCGGTGCGCTGCGACACGCGCGCCGCCTGCTGCATCGAGTGCGTGACGATCACGATCGCATACTGTCCGCGCAGCTCATCGATCAGATCCTCGATGCGCGCGGTGGCGACGGGATCGAGCGCCGAGCACGG
>VBNH01000119.1 GCA_005878095.1 Gammaproteobacteria bacterium
CCGACCCGCGCCCGGATGTAATCAATGACGGCATCCGGTTGACCCGAAGGGACGACGGGCGTCCGGCGCTCGATACCGGTGGATCGAGCTCTGGCCCCGGCATCGCCGTCAGCGCCAATCTTGCGGCGGTCGGCGTCGGTACGGAGACCTCCGGCTCGATCCTTAGCCCGTCGAGTGCAAACCTGCTGGTCGGCATCAAGCCTACCGTCGGGCTCGTCAGCCGGACGGGGATCGTGCCGATCACCGCCGACCAGGACACCGCGGGTCCGATAGCGCGCACCGTGACCGACGCGGCGAAGCTGCTGAGCGTTCTGGCCGGGTACGACCCGGCCGATCCCGCGACGATCGCGTGCCTGACGCCAGGCAACTGCCTCAAAGACTACACGCCGTTCCTCAACAAGCACGCTCTGAAAGGCGCCCGGATCGCGGTACCCCACCTGCGGTACTGGACCAACGCCTCGGGCCAGACCGTGATCAGCGCCGAGATTCAGAAAGTGATGCACGATGCTATTGCGGTGCTGCGCGCTCAGGGCGCGATCGTCGATGACCCGGCGGACATACCGGACGCGCAGGAGCTGAGCAACGTCGGCACGTGCGTGGTTAACCCCCCGTTCCCGGCCACCTGCTCGACAGTGCTGGCGTACGGCTTCAAGCGCGACTTGAACGCATACCTAGCGGATTTTGGTCCGGGGATCGCTGCGGATGGTAAAACCGTGGTCAGTAACCTCGCCGACGTCATCACGTTCAACAACGCGTTCGTCGCCGGGGGCGAAAAGGTCGGGCTGAAGTACGGGCAGGATATCCTGTTGGCCGCGCAGGCCCTGGACACTCGCGCAGGCAGCAGCGACACCGCTCGGTATCAGGCGGACCGAACGAGGGATCTCGACCTCGCGCGGACGAAAGGTCTCGATGTGATGTACCAAACCTACGACGCGGTCCTGTTCCCGGCGAACCGCGGGGCTGCTATCGCGGCGCGCGCCGGTTATCCGAGCATCGTGGTTCCGGGTGGTTTCATTGCAAATCCCGTGGTGCCGCCGCCGCCGTTGACGCCGCCGACACCGTTCCCGGCCGGCTTCAACGCTGAACCCGCCCCGTACGGCGTAACCTTCTCAGGGCCGCCGTTCAGCGAGTCGAGGCTGATCGGCTACGCGTACGCGTTCGAGCAGGCGACTCGCGTTCGCGAGCCGCCGACCAGCGCGCCGCCGCTACCCGGCGACGTTGTCCTTGGCCATTAGGGCAGAAGGGGGTTTGATTCACGAGTTATCTACGTGGCAGCGGACTCTATGCCGAACCCGCGAAGTCTGCGAATCGGGACACTCGAGCGTCAGTTTTTTTATGTCGTCGCGAAGATCGACAAAGACGTCCTCCGGCAGATTCGCCCGCCCTGACACTTGTTCTGGAAGCAGGCGCCGCCATAGCCGAATGATCCGCGGAAGTTAGGTTGCAGCACCGCAAAGCCGCGCGAGGCGCAGAACTGCGACAGCCAGTTGGAGCCCCGCCCGTCGTCCACGTCCATTGACGGGGCGTGCAACGTTTGAAGGTGGGTTTGTCGAATTAGGCCGACACACGGCAACGCGCTAAGTCTGCACCAGCGGGTCTCCAAGATATGTTTCGTCTCGCCAACACAGTGGCGGTCGCCGATTCGAGTCATCGCGCCACGCTGTCGATGATTCGCGACAGTCGCGCGGGACCGAGTTTTCCTACACCCCAGTAGGGCTTTTGCCTGGTTGTGATGGCTGAGCCTGCTCTTTACCCTGTAGTAGCTGCTCTTTACCCAGGAGTAAAAGAAACGCTCCGGCTTCGTCGTCGACCGGTCGTTTCTGCGACGGTAACGTACCCAAGAGGGGCGCCCAATTGCGGCGAGGCGCCTCGCTCTTGCGTGGACTCGGACGTTGCAGTCTCGAGCCCAACATTTGCATCGCCGCTCTAACATTGGAGACAACCATGCGTGACCTCGAGCTTGAAGAGCTGAAAGAAGTTCATGGTGAAGATCCTGACGACCATGAGCATGACCACGATCATGATCATGACCACCCATGAACCCCGGCCATAGTTGATTGAGTCCCTGGGGTGTCCCGACGCCGACGCCGGGTCGGGTTCTAGCCAGTCGTGACACCTCTAGGTTGCGCTGAAGCGCATGCCGCCGCGCGAACCGAGCAAGGTAACAAAGAAGGCCGCCGCGCCCGCTGGTTGAACCTGCTTGTTGAGTCGTTCGCACACAGCGCGCACCGAGCCAGACCACCAGGATGGCGAGGCCGCCGACCAGCAACCCGTTGCCGACTTTTACCATGAGGGCGAGGTTCTGCGGGTCATTTATCTCGACCGGGCGACCGACCAACCGCTCTCCCTGATGAAAAAGCCGGGTGCGCAACCAACAATTTGCGAAAGGATAATCCGCAGCGCTCTGCCGAATCCACTTCATTCCTAGCTTGCCGATCTGCAAAGGCTAGCTTCCCGATGACTGGGGCGGGTTGTAGCGGCACGCGTGCGTGATACAACTTGTATGCGCAGCGTGCTCAGCGGGGTTGCGCGGGCCATTGCCATGACCGTCGGTACTTGGCTTTGCATCGGCCAACGGTTGTAAGCCGTTTGAATTTGAAGAGGAGCGTGTCATGTTGAGCGATCCCATCCTCGAAGAGAGTCCGTCGCTGCTGCAGCAAGCGGAGCAAAAAGTGCTATCCGGGCTGTATCGCGGCCCACTCGACCGCGTCCGGCTGGCAAAGAGCGGATATAGCGTCAGACGCGTCGATCTGTCGGACGTCTCGGACGTAGTCACGGACGTGCGTCCCAAGGCGGGCGACCTGGTACTCGCGCGAGTGACGCGGCTCGGTCAACACCAGCATCTTGAATTCGTCAACGGGCGGCGAAGCCGATTGTGGCCCGGAGACGAAATCGTCGTGGCATTCGGCGCTCGCTATGCTCCGGATCAGTACGAAGCCGTCGTTCCCGACGACCTTTCCCCCTGCCACCTGGTCGCAGGAGGAGGGATCGCCGGGCGCGTGGTCAGCCGCCACGCCAACATCAAGCCAGCTACCGATATCGAGCCTCTCGGGTTGTTGCTCAATGCCCAGGGCGTGATCAACGTGCGCGGTGCGGCGCTGGGTCCATCACCGCCCCTGCGACCCCCTCTGGTGGTGGCCGTCGTCGGTTCGAGCATGAATGCGGGCAAGACCACGACCGCCGCGCACTTGATCGTCGGGCTGCGCCGTCGGCGTCTTCGCGTCGGCGCTGCCAAGGTCACCGGTACGGGAGCTGGCGGAGATCCGTGGTTGTTGACCGACGCGGGAGCCCGTCCGGTGCTGGACTTCACCGATTCGGGTTTTGCGACCACGGCAGGGCTGCCGTTGGAAGCGCTCGAGCACATCCTGACTCACTTGACCGGGCATATCGCGTCCGCCGGCGTCGACTGCCTCGTGCTGGAGGTGGCGGATGGGTTGTTGCAGCGGGAGACCGCAGCACTTGTCCAGTCACATCGGTTCACAAAGACGGTCGACGCGGCGCTGTTTGCCGCGCCCGATGCGATGAGCGCGATCGCCGGGGTCGACTGGCTGCGGCGGCGCAATCTTGGGGTTGCGGCGGTCAGCGGCATGGTTACGGCGTCGCCGCTGGCCCGGCAAGAGGCCGCTAGCGAGCTTGGCGTTCCGGTTGTGACGATCGATGAGTTGGCCACCGAGAAGGTCGTTTGCGACCTGTTTCCAGTCCTTCACCGTCTCCCTGCTGATGGGGCCGTCGCTTGAATTACGCGTATCAAGACGGCGCGACGCAGAGCGGGGAACTGCTCAGCTTCGAGCCTGGGCTGCGCTATTTGCTCGGGGTCCCGAAAGAGCTCAACGAAGCGCCGCCCGTTGTCGTGTGCATTCATGGGATCCGGCGCAACGTGCAGGAGCAATTCCGGGCGTTTGCGCCGCTGGCCGAGCAAGCAGGCTGGCTGCTGCTGGTTCCGTTGTTCGCGGCCGACTCTTTTCCTGACTATCAGCGCCTGGGAAGGCCTGGCAGGGGGGGGCGGGCCGATCTGTCGCTGCTCGGGCTGATCGGGCACCTGAAAGCTCGATTCAGTCTGCCGGAAAGAGCGATCTACCTGTTCGGACATTCGGGTGGCGCCCAGTTTGTGCATCGCTTCGTGATGGTTCATCCCCGCCACGTAGCGCGCTACGCGATCAGCGCCCCGGGGTGGTACACGTTCCCGGACGAGTCGCTGGTTTACCCCTGCGGACTTGCCCGCGGCGCGGCTCGAGGCGAGCTACTGCGCCTCAGCGATTTCCTGAGGATTCAGGGCGCCGTGTTCGTTGGCAGCGCTGACTGTCACCGTGGACCCAATGTGCGGTGCAACCCGACCGTGGATACTCAGCAGGGAGTTCATCGGCTCGAGCGCGCGATGCGCTGGACCCGCGCGATGAACGCACGAGCGAGGGAGATGGGGCTCCCTGAGCCTCTGAAGCTGCAGCTGCTGCGCGACGGCGCCCATAATTTCGGCGGCCTGGTCCGGCGCAACCGACTGCACGAGCATGTCTGGGAATTCCTGACGAGCTCTGCGGAGACGGACACATGATGGGCTGGCTCGGGGTGCTTGCGCGCACATGGATGTCCGCGCCGCGCAACATCCGCGTTCTGAACATGGCCCGACTGGCCCGCAGCGTCGCTCAAGGCCTGCTCGCTACCGACTTCGTGCTGTACTTGCGATCGCTCGGATGGAACGGGGCGGCTATCGGTTCGCTGCTGGCGGCCGCGCTGGTGTTTTCCGTGTGCGTCACGGTCGCGGGCTCGACCGCCAGCGACAGATACGGCCGCAAGGCATTCCTGCTCGTTTACGACGGCCTGCATGCACTGGCGTGCCTGATCGCGGCCCTCAGCACCTCGACCGCGTTGTTGGCGGGTTGTGCGATCGTCACCGGATTCGGCCGCGGCGCCAACGGTACGGCGGGCCCGTTTGCGGCCGTCGAGAGAGCCTGGATCACTCAGGGCGTGGACGCCCGGACGTGGACTCGGGGGCTCAGCAGCAATTCCACGCTCGGATTCCTTGGAATGGCGATCGGCGCCATGCTGGCGATGCTGCCGAGCCTGTATCCGGACGCTGCGACCGGCGCCCCGAACTTCCGGATCATCTTCCCGATCGCGATGGTGTCCTCGCTGATCTGTCTTGCATGTGTGATTCGAGCTCGCGACATGCACGCGGAACTGGTGGCCGCTCCGGAGCAGGAAGCCGATGAGGCCGCGGTGCGCCAGTCCGAGAACCGGAGTCTGCTTCAGCTCGCGGTCGTCAATCTGCTGCGGGGCGCAGGCATCGGATTGGTCGGGCCCATGACTTCGTACTGGTTTGCCGTGCGCTTCAACGTCGGGCCCGAGCACGTCGGCCCGATGATGGCGGCAGGCTTTCTGGTCGCTGCGATCACGTCGCAGATCTCCGCCAGCCTCGGGATGAGATACGGAATGATGGCGGTCATCGTCAGGCTGCGCCTCGTGTCGATGTTGTTGATCGCTGCCATGCCCCTGTCTCCCAATCTGACCGTGGCGATGGCGCTTTACCTGGTGCTGACGACGATGGACCGCTCGTCCAACGGCCCGCGAGCGGCGATTACGGCCAACCTGGTTCGCAACAAACGCCGGGGGCTCGCCGGCACGGTGTCAGCGATCTCGCAGCAGCTCACGCGATCGCTCGGGCCGGCGGCAGCCGGCCTGATGTTCGACGCCGGGATGCTCGCGGCGCCGTTTTTCGCGGGCGCGTTCTTTCAGGCCGCGTACCTATATATGTATCAGCGCTGCTTCCGGGACAAGGATCCGTTGCTCGCGGCCCCGGTTACGGGGGCGCAGCCGGCCGGGCCGGGAGCGCGCTGAAATGCCGCATCAGATTCCCGTCGAGCGGGATTCGCAACGCTGCGATGGAGCGAATATGCGCAGGCGCGACTTTCTCGCGCTGATGGGGATAGCGGCTGGCAGCGCCGCCATGTATCGCGCAATGACCAGTCTCAGCGTTGCCGCCGAATCGACCTATGCCGGCCCGATCCGACTCGACGGCGACCCCAAGGGAACATCGATCATCATCCTGGGAGCGGGACTCGCCGGCATGGTGGCAGCGCTCGAGCTCAGAAAATCGAAGTACCGCGTGCAGGTCCTCGAGTACAACAGTCGGGCCGGCGGCGCCGCCGACCAGCGCACCGCCGCTACCCAGCGACGTTGTCGAGCACTAGCACGGGGGTGAGCGCGACTAGCCGCCGGGCATCCGGGGGCGGACGATCAGGTGGCGACCGAGTCGTCCGCCCTTCGTGACTGCGGCGAAACGTCGCCGATGGCGCAGCGCCAAAGTGCTCTGCGCGACTCCGGGGGCGGGAGCCGCGCCGTCGTCATGGGCGGTTCCGCCGCACCCTGGTCCGTGAAGGTCCCTATCTATCTACCAGACGTGCGCCTGATAGCAGGCTGAAATTGAGGTGGGCGGAAACACAAGCGTTGGTAGTCGGGGCGTGATCGCGTACGGTCTAGCCGACGTTCCGCTGCGCAATGTCCGCAGGTAGTCGGCACTGTTGCCTGCAAAGGAACTTGGATAAACCAAGACGGCTGAGTCGAGCGTGACGCGCTGCCACTCGCTTGCTGGCGCCAACTAGATCAGAACCCCCTGTCTGTCAGCTCTTGTCGCAGCCACTCCGGCAGCTGCACCCGGTCACGGAAGTGCCAGCTATCTCCGCACGCGCCGCAAACGACAGTCTTTCCGTCTGCTTCCGTATGACCGCCCGCAGTGCGGCGGAACTCCTCCCTGAGCCGCAGAGAGGCGGTGTGCTGGCAAGGGTGGCGGGAGGTTGGAGCCATTTTTTACAAGCTACCCGCCTTGGGTGGCTGTTCCAATCAGGTTGATTTTCCAACAGGGCAGGGAATAAGCGTAGGCTGCTCGACTTATGACTGAAGCGGTGACCGCTGTCTGTCGGCACGTCTGAGCACCTACTTGACGGAGGAGTCCATACCGGCAACGCAAAGGGTGGTGTCGCGCTTTGGAGCCGTTCTAAGGGTGTTGTGTGCTTCGGTGACGCCCACGGACGGCCAGGACCGCCGATCGTCTTACATAAGCTGCGCTTCTCGATTATCTGTCGCCAATTCTGCGACATAGTTGTCGCCGATAGAGGCTGCGGGCCAGCGCTCCCGAGCACAAGATGCGACAAAATGTCGGACCGGTGCGGCGCATGATCGAGGAAGAAAGGCGTGGCTCGAGTAATCAAGGACCAGGCGTCCGACGACATCTGGCATCTGAGCATCGAGGACCTATTGGCTCCGCCGAGGGAACCGGTGCGCACTGCCGGTCCAGGTCCCTTTGTGATCAACCTGAGGACGTCCTCGGCCACGATCGGTTCGCCGCCGAAAGGACTGCTGCCGATCAATAGACTGCATGTATACGAACTCGCGCGCAGTGACGACGGTCGGCCGCAGTTTCAGCTCCGCCTGGGTATCATCGAATCCGAGCTGGAAGCCGACGCCCTTCTCCCGATGGTGCGTGAGCACTACCCGGCCGCGATCAAGGAAACAGCCGAAGACGACGACAAGGCCGCGATCGCGTGTGCAGCGTCCGCTGCTGAGCCGGTAAAACCGGCGAGCGCCGGTGCGGACGCGAAAACACCCGTCGTTCAAGAGCCGGGGAAGGCCGTCCCGCAACCAGCGCGGCGGGCCGCGCCGCCAGCAGCACGACAGGCCGCACAGAAGCCAGCAGAGCATTGTCTATTGGACATCGATGAGCTGTTGGCAGAAGACGACGACAAGGCCGCGATTGCGCGTGCAGCGTCCGCTACTGAGCCGGTAAAACCGGCGAGCGCCGTTGCGGATGCGAAAACACCTGTCATTCAAGAGCCGGGGAAGGCCGTCCCGCCACCAGCGCGGCGGGCCACCCCGCCAGCAGCACGACAGGCCACCCCGCCAGCAGCCCGACAGGCCACCCCGCCACTAGCGCGGCGGGCCGCCCCGCCACCAGCGCGACGGGCCGCCCCGCCAGCAGCCCGACCGGCCGCAGCGGAATCAGCAGAGCATTTTCGGTGGGACATCGATGAGTTGCTGCCGGAGCTGGCCGCAGCGCGCCCGCCTGGCCGCGGGCCGACGCCGCCAACTTCTACAGCGTCTAAAAGTGAGCGCCAGCCACCCAAGCTGACCACCCCGCGCGGCTCCGAAAAGGCGCAGAGGGCGCCAGCTTCCGCGGCGGCGCCAGGCGCGAAAGTGAGCGCACGGTCTCGCGCGACCCCGCCGGTGGACAAGACGCGACAGTCTCAGACTTCTCGACGCGCAACCAATGCGCCTCGTGTTGAACCCCGGGAACCACTCTCGGTCGCACCCACTCGAGTTCTGACCGAGCCGCGCGAACATGTCAATTCAGCACAGCTGCCGCTCGCGAAGACCGCGCAGCGGTCGGTCGACGTCTCGTACGGCGTGTCGCACGCTGAAGGAGCGCCGAAGAACGCTGCAGTCGAGGAAATCGCGTCGGACCCGAATGCCATAACCGATAAGGTCGAGGTGCTCACCCTGAGGACCGAGGGGCAGATTGGTGCCGCTACGGAAGCACCGCGGCCGCCGGGTAGCGCGAGCAGCATTGAGTCTTCGATCGCGCAGAAGCCGCTCGACGTTCCCAAACCCGCGGATTCGCGACCGGAACCAGGATTGCGGAGCCTTGATGCCTCGGCCCCGACCGGGCCCGAGCCGGTCATTACTACTGACTCCCCCGCGGTAGACTCCGTGCCCCGAGAACGCCGCGCCGCAAACACGGCGCCCGCTCCGGCTGCCGATGCGAACGTACCCGTCGCATCCGCGGAGGATTCGGGCGCGGATTCGGGATTACTGCAGAGCCGTGCGGCAAAGATCGGCGCGCTGCTGGACTCCGCAGACGCACACCAGAAGAGCGCGAACGCGCCGCAGAGCGATGCCAACGCGTCTATCGCGGCTGCACCGCTGGCGGGTTCGCCTCAGCTCATTGCACGTGGGCCGGTCAGCCCGAACCCGCCGCCGCTCATCCCTCAGTCCGCGAGCGCGCAGGCAGGCGCTCCTGCGATGGACAGTACTCAAACGGTTCGCACGCTCACGTCCCTGGAGCTCGCAGACGGCGAGGGCTCTTGCTGGTTCGCCGTTCAGCTCATGCTCCGCGAAGAGCCGATCGACGCCGAGCAGGTGCCGAACCTCGGCATATTTTCCGAATATCGGCTGTACTCGGTTACGGGGCTCGAGCAGCACCGCGTGATGCACGCGCTGCGCGTCGGCTTCTTCTCGAGCGAGCTCGCGGCGGAAGCGGTGGCGGGCTATCTCGTGGCCTACTTCGACTCGCCGGTTATCAAGCGTGTAAGCATCGCAGAGCGCGAGCGCTTCGCGGATACAGGCCTCGCGGCTCGCAAGGATGTCGGCTCGTCAGGCGTACACGCCGTGATTGAATTGGCAACCCCGGCGCCTCTGGCAGAGCGTCGCGCGGTAGAGCGTCGCGTGGCAGAGCGTCGCGTCGACGCGGCAGCCTCTGACAGCAGCAAGCGCGCTGCGCACCAAGCAACGTCGCTCTGGTCCCGCCTGCTTGCGCCCCGTAATCGGTAAGATCGCGAATTTGCTCGGAGAAAGCGGGTAAGGGCCGGAAGAAGCGCTGCAGCGGGATGTGGCGCGCGGGCGCTGCGATCTGGCCGCGATTGTCAATCCGATGCGGCTGAAGCCGAATGCGTCGGGTCGGTACCTGATCGCCGAGGGGTGCTTCAGGTTGGTAGCGAGGGCATGCAACAACTGGACGTGCGAGGGTCGCCGCAGCGGATCCAGCTGCTCTAGAGCGGACAGCCGGAGGCCGTTTCAGCTGCTGCCCGGCATCTTATCCTGAGCCAAGAGCCATCCGACGCCGCCCGGCGAGATACGCAGGTCCGACTCGCGTGGCTTATGCCTTATCAATGCCGCGATCCGCTAGCCCGGCGAGAAAGCGCAGCATGCGTATCTGCTCAGGTGGCAAGTCTGGCGGCTCCGCACGTGCATCTGGCGTCGGGCTCTCCGCAATCTTGATACCGGCGGCCGCCGACCGTAACTCCGCGAGCATTTCTTTAAACGCGAGCCTGCGCGGCTGCTCTAGGCGTAATCCGTCAGCAACGCCTCCGATGAGTCGCTCTGCAGCGTCGTCCTGGTCGAGCCCAACGCCATGGAAATCACCGAATGGCCGAGGCAGATCACCGACGCGTAGATCGGAGTGGCAGAGCGGAATGATATGTCGGTGCTTGATCCAGGCAGCGCCTAGCTCAATGTTCACCCACGGCCGGCGCAAGGAGACGGGACTGAGCAGTGCGACCACAAGGGCGGCTTGGTCCAGCTCCTGCTAAATGACTTCAATCCACTTGCGGCCAGCCGGCAGATCCTGTGCATCACCGGAAAGAAATGTCGTTACGGAGCGCGCGTGAAACGCATCCTTAATGCAGCTACTAACGGCTGCACCGAGCGCCGCTTCCTCGTGGATATGCGAGATGAAGACTCGCAGTGGAGCGGCCGCCATTGCGGCAGCTTACCGCCGCGCGGCTGTAACGGCGGTGAACTGATACTCACCCCACACGTGGGGCCGGCATCATCAAAGCTTAAGCGTCGCAGTGTCACGGCCAGCGACAGCCGCCAGCGCACGCCATACCTGGCCCCTCTCAGTAGCGCCCCCGGCCGATGTCGGCCGCCGGCGCACCAGCACATCGGCCCGCATCCGTTTCGGGGGTCACCTTCGGGCCGGTTTAGGCTGCGGCGCTGCCACAGCGGCGGCGGTTCCTACTAGGTGCTCAGGGGGTTGCTTATCTGTTCTGAGTGTGGCCGTCCATACTGCGTCATGTCGGGCAAGTACAGTTACGCATGCGCAAGCCACGTCGGCGGCAAAGCCTGCGACAACAACACGCGGCTAAAGCGGAAGCTCGTAGAGGGGAAGTTACTTGGCCCGATCAATGACCAGCTCTGGACCCCGGTTGAGTGGACACCTCAACGTAAGGTTTGGAGGGGTTAGTGCCGCGTCGGCCGGCGGGCCACCACTGTCGGCATTTCAACATTCGGCGCGGCGTGGCCCAGGGAGTTGAACTGCTCGGGGTTGAGCACCATAAGGGAATCCGGTTAACGTCAGGCTGGGGAGAAGGGGATAGCCCAATGAGCGACGATCATGTCAAGTACGATTCCCAACTGGTCCAGAAGTTCGCCGATCGGCTCTATGCCGAGGCCAATAGACTGGTGATTCACTCCACTGTCGTGGCGACAATGGTAGGCACTATTGCTGGCTACGTGATCGCTGCCGTCACACACGTGCAGACCATTGGGTTCGTCCTCGTGTGTGCGGTAGTAGCGGGGGGCATGGGCTACGTGCGCGGCCGGGAAAAGGCGTTCACTCTCAAGATGCAAGCGCAGCAGGCGCTTTGCCTCATGTACACCGAGCGAAATACCCGCTTTGTCGCCGTGTCGGTTTCTCAGCGCTCTCACGCTCCAGTACAGCATAGCGATCGTCCGGCCGAGCAAGGGGCGGCTTCCTAAGCAGGCACCTTCAAGGATCGCTTGCTAATGCGCGTGTACACCTACGCCCGCTACAGCACTGATCGATCGACCGAAAGCGTCGATCGCTGACCAGCAACGGCGCTGTCGCGAGTACGCGAGTGCGCGCAGTTGGCCCACTGACGTTAGTTCGCCGATGAAGGGCTGACGCCGTGCGGCGAGTGGTGTCGTTTGAGCGACTCAGTTTCGCGCACTCAACGCACCGGTGCTCGCGTCAGCAAATAGCTCTGTCGGACCTGGTTATCGACATAGTAGGGTGTGACCAGCGCCTCGAAATCGGCGCGGACCCGGGCCAGCTGATCAGGCGCGTCCGCGAGACTTTCGACCACCTTGCGCATCGGGCCGATGGTGGCCTCGATAAACTGGCGATAGTGAGCGAGACTCAAGGCCGGATAAACCATCGTGCCCGGCTCGAAGAAAGGCTCGCCGAACGCGCCCGCCAGCCGTTCGTGGATGACCGCTGGGTTTCCCCAGAGCGGGGGCGGGGCAACGCCCGGAGGTGGGGGCGGTGAATTGCGGCCGATCAAGGAGAACATCCGGCCGACCAGGTGCTCCGGTGGCCAGGTGACGAACGCGACCCTTCCGGTAGGCTTCAGTACGCGGCGCATCTCGGCGACAGCGACCTCCGGACGCGGCGCGAACATGTGGCCGAACTGACTGACCACGACGTCGAAGGAGGCCTCGGGGTACGGGAGTGTCTCGGCGTCACCTTCCTGCCACGTGATCTCTGGATGCCCCGCAATCCTGGCATTTTCGCGCGCCTCCACAAGAAGTTCAGGCGTCAGGTCAAGCGCGCTGACCCGCGCCCCAGTGCGCGCGGCTGTCACCGCGACAACGCCGGTACCCGTGCCCACATCCAGCACCGACTCGCCAGTCCGGATGCCGGCAAAGCGGACGAGATGAGCCGCGACGGGTGTCGTGAAGGTGGCCGTCGGCGTGAACGTGGTCCAGGACTCGCGTTGCTTGCGCTTGAAATCCATGAAGGGATCGTTGCTCATGGGACATCCCGGTGAGCCGCGGTCGCAGCCGTGCGACCGAGTGTACTCCGAGGCCGCGGCACAATGTTGGTCTACCGGCGGACTCTCGCGGACCTCTACGGAAAGTGGACCGACGGCGATCACCGAGGGGATATGGCTCGACCCAGACCCCGAGGGCGGGCGCTTCCTGTGCGCATGTGCGCGGACGGTTATGCCGCCGCTGGTGGCGGTGGTGGACGCCGAGGGGCGGCCCCTGTGGTCGAGTCCCGAGTCTTTCCCGCGCGTGTACAACCCGCTCGCGGGCGAGTCTCGAAACGCAGTGAAAGGATGGTAGCGGGGGGCCGCTTCGAGCTTTGTAGCACGTGCGCAGTGCTCGTCCCGGCGGTCCCGGCGAGCATCGCTGCGACAAGATGAGACACATTGCAACGTCTCGCATTAGCGGCTGGACATGAGGGACGCAGCATTTTCTGCCGATCCGCATCTGCTCACCGCAATGCATCGCTGGTTTGGGGCTCAACTGTCTGAGCACGGTGCTGACGCCAAGGCGGAATTATGACAGGCGGCTCCGGCTGCCTTCGGCATGCCGCCCTTGGTCACACGGTCACCTTTGGCACGACGGCCCGATCAACCCTCAGTTCGGAAACTTCAACCCCCTCGGTTTTTTTGCGAGTGTGAGAAGCACGCTCGAATGTGACCCGAGCACGTCGGGAAGATGCGCCCCTGAGCGCTGGAAATCGACTGCAAACCCGGTCTGCAAATGCCACGCAAGCCAAGGTTCCCCGGAGGCTCGCCTTGGGTGTACAGAGATCATGGGGGGAGCCATGGGGGGAGCACGGTATGCGCCCGAGCAACGGAGTTCCGCATCGCGCGGGAGAGACCTTATTTTGGGCCGGGCAAACGCTGGGTACCATTTGCTGAGGTGCGGCGGTGGCACCGATCTGGCGGCGCCACTGCCCGCTTGCAAGCTGCGGCTTCAGCGCTAACGCCAATGACCGAAGCATCTTTTGGGACTTATCGATCCGTTGCGGGGACAGGCGGCCCGTCACGCGCTGCTGCGCTGGCCGAGATCCTTGCGATGCTTGCGCTCGTGCTCTCGTACATCTGGGTCTGGCACAAGCGCTTCCCGGGCGATGACC
>VBNH01000026.1 GCA_005878095.1 Gammaproteobacteria bacterium
GATCGTGACGTTTCCAGCCTCATCCTGCTCGGCGCCGCCAAAGGACCAGAGCAGAGCGCGCATGGCCATACTGCTGTCGAGTTCCTGAGACAGGCCCAGACCGCAGGGATGGCCGGTCGTGTCGCGGATCTTCTTTGCGCCGACGCGGAGCTCTTCGTAGGTGTCCGGGCCGTTCGGGAAACCCGCGTCGGCCCACCAGTCCTTGTGCCAATTGCCTGGATCGGGGACGTAGGAATCGGAAAAAGCGAAATAGCGCTTGGTTTTTGGATTGTAGGTGGACTTGTGGGCCAGGTCGATTTTCTTGCCGTGCCTTTTCTCGACTTCCTGGTAGACGTGGGTCATATCGATGGTCTGCTTCTCATAGGCTGCCGGGGGCGAGAGCAGCAGCACGAGGTCGTGCCCCTTGCGGGCCGAAGCCTCGGAGGCGGCCTTCGCGGGAAGGTCGACGAGATTGATGTGGTCAACAGTGACGTTGGTGTTGTGCTTTTGCCCCCATTCCTTGCAAAAGGTCCCGTCAAACCAGGTGTCATAGGCGGGAACGAAGTGGCTCCACTGGAGAATCTTCAGAGTCTTCTGCTGGGCCGCAGCGCGTTCCGGAAACAGGAAAAACGGCCCGGACGCAGCGCCAAGAGCAAGAGCGCTGCGTCCCGTCAACTCGATGAAGTCACGACGTGACAGTCCGTGATTCTTTTTTCTGCCCATGGCGCCATCCTCCTTCTTGATTTTTCAGGAGCGATGCAGGATAGCCTAGCGGCGGCTCTTGTCACACAACCGGGCGTAAGCGGGGCTGTAGAGCGAGGTGGAAGGCGCGGTCAGTTCGCCTGGAGAGCGGCGGTGAAGCCGATGCTGCACTGCTTGGGCGGCGTGCTTTTTCTCGAGACGCGCCTCTGGCTGATCGAGTTTTTGAGCGAGCTGTCGGTTGCAGACCAGCAACTCGCGCATGCGGACGAAGGCACGCATGATCTGAATGTTGACGGCGATGGCACGTTCGCTGTCGAGGACCGAGGAGAGCATGCCCACGCGTCGCTCGGTGAAGGCGCAGGGAGCGTAGCGGCGACCGCCGCGCCGGCCCGCTCGGGGGCGGTGAGCTGGAACATGAAATCGTCCGGAAACCGCCCCGGTTGCGCTTAACGGCCTGGACGAGGACCTTGGTTTCGACTCCGTAGAGCTCGGCAAGCGCCTCATCGTGCAGCGCGCGATGACCGCGCAGGACGAAGATGGCGCGGGAGACATCCTCGAGCGCTACGGCGGAAGTCCGGGGAGTCTTTCGCGCGCTCATTGGCTCATTGGTTCAGCAGACATGCTGGGCGGCTGGCTCTGCTCCCTGGCGCGCTCGCGTCATGGTAGTGGACGGTATGAGACACGTCGAGACACAATAAGTCCCTCAATCAGCAAGTTATACGCGTAAGTGCCGGTGTGAGAATCCTCTTCGTCTGTCTCGGCAACATCTGCCGCTCGCCGACCGCCGCGGGCGTGTTGCGCACGCTCGCGGCACGCGAGGCGCCCGAGCTTTCCATCGAGGTGGATTCGGCCGGCACGGCTGCCTATCACGTGGGCGAACCCCCCGATCCGCGCACGCGCCAGGCCGCCGCTCGCCGCGGATACGACCTTTCGGCATTGCGCGCGCGCATTGTCGAGCCCGGCGACTTCGAGCGCTTCGATCTGATTGTGGCGATGGATCGCGAGAACCTGCGGGTGTTGCGCCGGCGCGCGCCGCCGGCCGCGCACGAGCGGCTGCGGCTGTTGCTCGAGTTTGCTCCGGAGGCCGGTCCGGAGGATGTTCCGGACCCTTACTACGGCGGGCCCAACGGCTTCGAGGAGGTGCTCGATCTCATCGAAGCGGCCGCACGAGGCCTGCTCGCACACCTGCGCCAGCGCAGCCGCGCGGCCTGAGGTCTACTCTTCCGTACCGCGCTCGGGGCTCTTTTCCGGCGGCGCGGACGACCACACGACGTAGGGCTTGTTGGGGGCGTCCGCCTTGGGCGCCGGCTCGAAATGCGCAATCGGCTCGTGCCGCGCTGCTGGCTCACCCGGCTCGGCGTGAAATTCCCGCGCCGCGGGCGGCTCGCGTGGCTCCCGATCCGGCGCTGGCGCATTCGGTTCCGCCGCCGGTGCCACCACGGGTTCGCGTTCTGCGGTCTGTCCGACTGCGGGCGGTCCGATGCCGCCCTCGCGCGCACCACCACCGCCGCCGCGCCGGCCGCGACGGCGACCCCGCCGGCCACGCCCGCCGCGCTCGGGACGGTCGGTGCGCTCCGCGCGATCCGCGCGCGCCTCGCCCGGTGAAGCAGAGGAGGGCGCCGCAGCGCCGGAGTCCGGGCGAGCGGCAGCATCTGCAGGGGGGGCACTGCGCTCGGCGGCGCGCTCCCCGCCGCGCTCCGCGCCGCGCTCGGCGAAGCGCTCCGGTCTGCGGCCCGGATCGCGATTGCGGTCCCGGCCGTCGCGGTTGCGATCCCGATCGCGGCCGTCGCCGCGGCGGCCCTCACGGTCGCGCCGCGAGCCATCGGCGTAGCGCGAATGGCGCGGGTGCTCACCGCGGCCATCGCGGCGTGGCCCGCCATCGCGGCGCGGCGCACGGGCCGGCGATGCCACACCCGCCGGCGGTGCCGGCTCCGCAGCCGCCGGCTCGCCCGCCAACAGCCGCTTGAAGCGTGCCCAGAAGCCAAGTGCCGGTGCGTCCGCCTGGCCGCGCGCCGCCGCGGGCGCCGCGGGCGGCGCGCCGCCCGGTGCGGCGGTGGCCGGCAGCAAGGCGGCCACGGCCGGAGCCTCCGACTGGGGCTTCTTGTCCTGGGCAATGCCGGGCTCGGTGATCTCCGGCGCGCTCGGCATGAGGTAGGTCGCCTGCCGGTGCTCGGGCAGGTCCATCTCATCGTGGCGCACGCGCTTGATCGAGTACTCGGGCGTCTGGAGGTTCTCGTTCGGCACCACGATGAGCTCGGCTTCGCTCTTGTCCTCGAGGGTGCGCAGCCACTCGCGCTTCTCGTTGATGAGATAGGTGGCGACGGCGACCGGTACCTGCGCGATGACGCGCGCGGTGCGGTCCTTGCGCAGCTCCTCGCCGATCAGGCGCAGCACCGCGAGCGTCATCGACTCGACGCTGCGGATGCTGCCGATGCCGACGCAGCGCGGGCAGACGATGTGACTGGACTCCCCGAGCGAGGGCCGCAGGCGCTGCCGCGACATCTCCAGGAGTCCGAAGCGCGACAGGCGGCCGATCTGGATGCGGGCGCGATCCATCTTCATCGCGTCGCGCAGCCGGTCCTCGACGTCGCGCTGGTTCTTGGGGGACTCCATGTCGATGAAGTCGATGACGATGAGGCCGCCGATATCACGGATGCGCAGCTGCCGGGCGATCTCGTCCGCGGCCTCCAGATTGGTGTTGGTGGCGGTGGTCTCGATGTCACCGCCGCGCGTGGCGCGCGCGGAGTTGATGTCGATCGACACCAGCGCTTCGGTGTAATCGATGACGATGCTGCCCCCGGAGGGCAGCTGCACCTTGTGGGCGTAGGCGGACTCGATCTGGCTTTCGATCTGGAAGCGGGTGAACAGCGGGATGTCGTCGGTGTAGAGCTTCAGGCGCCGCTGCGCCTCGGCCGGCATGAAGCGCTGCATGTACTCCTGGGCCTTCTGGAAGGCGGCCTGGCTGTCCACCAGCACCTCGCCGACATCGTCGGAGAGGTAATCGCGCATGGAGCGCGTCACCGCGTCGCTCTCGCGGAACACCAAAAACGGGGCCGGGCGCTCCTTGGCGGCCGCCGCGATCTGCTCCCACTGAACCTTGAGATTGTCGAGGTCCCACTGCAGCTCCTCGACCGTGCGGCCGACGCCAGCGGTACGCACGATGGCACCCATGCCCTCGGGGATCTGCAGCTGGCTCATGACCTCGCGCATCTGGTCGCGGTCCTCGCCCTCGATGCGGCGCGACACGCCGCCGGCGCGCGGGTTGTTCGGCATGAGCACCAGAAAGCGCCCGGCCAGGCTGATGAACGTGGTGAGCGCTGCCCCCTTGGTGCCGCGCTCCTCCTTCTCGACCTGCACGATGACTTCCTGCCCCTCCGACAGCAGCTCGCGGATGCTCATCCGTCCGCCCTGGGGGGGCTGGCGGAAGTATTCCTTGGTGACTTCCTTCAGCGGCAGGAATCCGTGGCGCTGAGCGCCGTAATCGACGAAGCAGGCTTCGAGCGAGGGCTCGACGCGGGAGATACGGGCCTTGTAAACGTTGGCTTTTTTCTGTTCCCGGGAAGGTAGGTCGATACTCAGGTCAAACAGTTTCTGTCCATCAACCAGAGCGACGCGCAACTCCTCTTCCTGAGTTGCATTCACTAGCATTCTCTTCATGTGCCCCTACTGTGCGGTGAGGGGCCGGCAAGCATGCGGCGGGAGGCCGCCGGACCTGCGGTCCGCGGCTGCGAAGATTCCTTAAACCTGACGAAGGAGAGCGAGTCTCGTTATCCATGGCAATGACCGCCTCATTCATCGCAGGCGGTGCAGAAAGGAAACCTTCGGTGAACTCAACCGACGGCGCCGACTGCGGAAGTCTCGGTTTGCGAGATTCAACGCAGGTGGCGCGATCTTGTCGGCCCAATGCGATGGCCTCGATTCAGAGGTCCAACTAAACGGGCGGCGGCCCCTGCCGCCACCGCTGGTGCGTCCGCTTGGCGGACAACCCGCAGAGTATACTCGACAGAGTATTGTAGAAACAACGTCTTACGCTGAGGACCCCTTGCCGGAGCCCGATCCCCGCGAGATCCGTACCGCCGTGCAGCACTTCGAGGTGAGCCTGCAGGAAGCCGGCCAGCGGCTCGATAACTATGTCCAGAAGCGTCTCGGGGGGGTGCCGCGCAGCCGCGTCTACCGCGTCATCCGCAAGGGCGAGGTGCGTGTGAACGGGCGCCGTGCGGGCCCGGAGACACGCCTGCAGCTCAACGACCGCATCCGCATCCCCCCGGTGCGGGTGCTGCCGCGCAGCCAAGCGGGCAGGCCTTCGGCGCTGCTGTCCGAGAGCATCCGCAGGGCGATCATCTACCAGGACGAGAAGCTCCTGGTGCTCGACAAGCCCGCCGGTGTCGCGGTCCACGGCGGCAGTGGGGTGAGCTTCGGTGTTATCGAGGCGCTGCGTGCCCTGCGCCCGGAGGACTCCCTCGAACTGGTGCATCGCCTCGACCGCGATACCAGCGGGTGCCTGCTCATCGCGCGCCAGGCGGCCACACTGCGCAGCCTGCACGCGCTCCTGCGCACGGAGGGTTTCGAGAAGCGCTACCTCGCCCTCGTGCGGGGCAAGTGGGAACTCGGCGCCAAGCGCATCGACGTTCCGCTGCGCACCGATACGCGGGTCGGAGGCGAGCGTACCGTGCGCGCGGGCCCATCCGGCAAACCCTCGGTCAGCGAGTTCCGTCCGGTGCAGTTCTTCGGCAGGACGGCGACGCTGGTGGAAGTCACGCTGCGCACGGGCCGCACCCATCAGATCCGCGTACACGCGCAGCACGCCGGACACCCGGTGGCGGGG
>VBNH01000120.1 GCA_005878095.1 Gammaproteobacteria bacterium
ACCGGCAGAGCGGTCTCGGTGCCGGGGATCTTGATGAGCGCGTTGGGAAGTCGCAGACGCTGCCACAGGCGTTGCGCTTCCGCGAAACTGCCGGGGCCGTCGTAGGCGAGGTGCGGCGCCACCTCCATGCTCACGAGGCCGTCGCCGCCGGAGGTGGCATCGTGGAGCGGGCGCAGGAGCGCGGCGGCCGCGCGCAGATCCTCGATGGCGAGTTCCTCGTACAGCGCGATGCTCGATGAAATCGTGGGCAGCAGCTGCGCGATCGGCTGCGCGTAGTGCGAGTCGCTCATCATGGAGTGGGCGAATATCGCCGGGTTGGAGGTGAGCCCGGCGACGCCGTCCTCGCGGATCAGGCGTGCCAGACTGCCGTCCTGCAGCATGCGGCGGCTGATGTCGTCGAGCCAGACGCTCTCGCCGAGCTTGCGCAACTCGAGCAACGGATTGGGTACCGGCGCGTTCATGGAGGCACTCTTGCGCGAGAGTAGCGCAGCCGGCAGCGCGAGTCTCGCGGTTTCGGTGCGGATATGCGTAAATCCAGGCGGAGCCTTCAGGCCGAGGAAGAACGCCATGACCGAGACGCTCGATGCCGGGAAGCTCGCCGAGGAGCTGCGCTCGCTGGTGAGCGAGGCCGAAGCGCTGTTGCGGGCGAGCGGCAGCGCGGACGGCGCGGAAATGCAGCAGCGCGCCGAGGCCACGGTGCGGGATCTGCGCGAGCGGCTCAGCGCACTCGAGGAACAGCTGACCGCGCGGGCGCGCGACATCGACAGCTACGTGCGCAGCAACCCCTGGCAGGCGGTCGCCGTCGCGGGCGGGGTTGCGCTGCTGCTCGGGCTCGTCATGGGCCGCCGCTGATGGATGCGCCCGCACCGCCCGCGCAGGATGCGGGCGCCGGTCAGCCGCTGCGCTCGGCGTTCAGCGGGCTGCTCGGCGCGGGACTGGACGCGCTGAGAGCCCGCCTCGAGCTCGCCGCCGTCGAGCTCGAGATCCACCTGTTGGCGCTGCTGCGGGCATTCGTGTGCCTGATCGGTGCGCTCGCGTGCGCGTTGCTCGCGCTCGCCTTCGCTGTGACGACGCTCGTCGTGGCGCTGTGGGACACGCATCGCACGTTGGCTCTGCTCGGCGGGACGCTGGTGTTCCTCGGGCTCGCGCTGCTGTTCGGCGTGCTCGGCGCGCGCACCCTGCGCCGCCAACCGCCGGTTCTGGAGGACTCGCTGCAGCAACTGCGCGAAGATGAGCGCCGCGCCGGGGGCGCGTCGTGACGCGCATGGCGGATCTGCAGGAGCGGCGGCGCGCGCTGTTGGCGCGCTGCGCGCAGCAGCGCGTGGAATTTGCCCAGCGTCTGGCGGCGCTGCGCCCGCAGCCCCCGCAAGCCCCCACGGGCGCCGCGGGTCAGTACGCGGCGCGCCACCCACTCGCCTGGATCGCGGTACTGGGCGCGGTCATGCTGATGAGGCGCACGCGCGAAGTGCTGTCGCTGCTGGTAGTCATCCGTTCGGCGGTGGGGTTGGTGCGGCGCGCCGCGCAGCTGCTGCGTCTCATCGGTCACGCGCGCGCATCGCGCCCGGGCGGCACGCAGCCCTGAGCGAGCGCCACGGGCGGCGCCGCGCCCGCTTCAGCGGCTGCTCTGCGATACGCTCGCGGCGGGAGGGACGGAGGCCGGCGCTTCGGCCGCAAGACCCACCAGTGTCGGAATGCCGTTGGCGGCTGCGAGCGTGGCGCGCGCCAGATCCCAGTGAATGGCCGCAATATTGCTGCCGAGCGCCTGATCCAGCTTCTGCGACAACAGCTGCACATCCGGCTCGATGCTCTGGCCTTCGGCGTCCACCGGCGGATGCGCTTCGAGCAGCAGCTGCCCCTCGATCCAGGCGACCTTCACCGGCTCGTCGACCAGTCGCACCGGGGTTCCGACCGGCACCAGCGCAAACAGCGCCGCGACGTCTTCCGGATACATGCGGATGCACCCGTGCGTCACCGCCATGCCCACCGCCGTCGGGTTGTTGGTGCCGTGAAGCATGTACTCGCCGTTGCCCGCGGCGAGGCGCAGGGCGAAATCACCGAGTGGATTGTCGGGTCCGCTCGGTACGATCTTCGGCAGCGGATCGCCATTCTCGGCATGCTCCTTGCGGATCGACTCGGGCGGATACCAGGCCGGGTGTCTGATCTTGGCGATGACGCGCGTCTCACCGAGCGGAGTGCGCCAGTCCATCTTGCCGATGCTCACCGGGTAGGTGATGACGACCGGCTGCTCGCCCTTGCGCGGCTTGGGGTAGTAGTACAGCCGGTGTTCGGGCAGGTTCACGACCAAGCCGGCGCGCGGACCGGCCGGCAGGATGCGCCGCCCGGGGAGCAGGAGCTTCGTGCCCGCCCCCGGCAACCACACATCCACGGCGGGGTTCGCGCGAATGATTTCGTAATAGCCGAGACTGTAGCGGTGCGCGATATCCGGCAGCGTGTCCTCGTACACCGCCTGCATGCTCTCGTCGCTCCCCACCACCGGGGAACCGTCCGGTGGCAGAGGGTAGACACTGGCCCAGCCGGGGGCCGCCAGCAGGCCAAGCCACGCCAGCGCGCACGCAAGACATCCCGATTTCCACGGCTGCTTCATGTGATTTCCGCAAAGAACCTGTAACAAATTGATTACAGTGTAATCGACGCTTAGACGGCGCGCTTGCGTCTGCTTCGCGCCGCCGCCTATTGTAAAGGATTCCTTTACCATCGCGCGCGGTGAGCCGCGCAGAAAAACTCCCGCACGCGTTTTTCGCGCGCAGCACGCTGGCCATCGCCCGCGAACTCATCGGCATGCACCTGGTGCACGATGATGGCAGTGCGGTGCGCACGGGGCGCATCGTCGAGACCGAGGCGTATCTGGGGCCCCGCGATCTCGCGGCGCACTCCTCGCGCGGCCGCACCGCGCGCACCGAA
This sequence comes from Gammaproteobacteria bacterium, assembly GCA_005878095.1. Classification (GTDB taxonomy): domain Bacteria; phylum Pseudomonadota; class Gammaproteobacteria; order Steroidobacterales; family Steroidobacteraceae; genus 13-2-20CM-66-19. The sequence continues at coordinate 2,923 of VBNH01000120.1, forward strand.
GTCATGTATGGGCCGCCGGGGCACGCGTACGTGTATTTCATCTACGGCTTCTGGAACTGTCTGAACGTGGTCACCGGCGCTGCCGGTGTGCCCCACGCGGTGCTGCTGCGCGCGCTCGAGCCGCTCGCGGGCGTCACCGACCGCACCTGCGGTCCGGGGCTCCTGTGCCGCGCGCTGCACATCGATCGGCGTCTGAACGGCGTCGATCTCACCGGCGATGTGCTGTGGTTGGAGTGTGCGCCCGCTGGCGCGCCGCGGGTGCGCATCGCGCGCAGCCCCCGCATCGGGGTCGAGTACGCCGGCGAATGGGCGCGGCGACCGTGGCGATTCTTCGATCGCGCTTCGGCGCATGTCTCCACCGCCCCGGCGCGCGGGCGGCCGAGCCGCTCTGCCGCCCCAAGCGCGGCGGGGAATGATGGCTGAGCCGGGGCGTTTGCCTGGCGGTGAAAACGCGCGCGCTCTGTGCCTAAACTACTCACCGCACGTCCGCCTGAGCGAAAGGAAGCCGCATGTCGATCCGCACCAGCCTTCTCCTGGCGCTGTGTGTCCTCGCGAGCGCCGGGCCGGGGATGTCGGCCGCGGTGCACGCGCAGGGCGTGGAAGGCACCGACTACCGCAAGATCGGGCCGCCGCAGCCTACCGACAGCCCGGGGAAGATCGAGGTCATCGAGTTCTTCTCCTACATGTGCCCGCATTGCAACGAGTTCTACCCCCTGGTCAGCATCTGGGAGGCGAAGCTTCCCAGGAACGTGGTGTTCCGGCGCGTGCCGGTCGGCTTCAACCGCCCGGGGTGGATCAACCTGGCGCGCGCTTACTACGCGCTGCAGGCAAGCGGCGATCTGGGCAAGCTCGACGGTGCGCTGTTTTACGCCATCCACGAGCAGCACTTGCAGTTGTTCGATGAGCCGAGCCTCGCCGACTGGGTGGGCAAGAGCGGGGGCCATGCCGAGCAGTTCGCGGCCGCCTACGCCTCCTTCGGGGTCAACAACCAGACGGTGCAGGCCGATCAGATGGCGGAGAAGTACGGCATCGAGGCGGTTCCGACCATGACGGTCAACGGCGAGTACCAGGCGATGGGCAAGAATCTCGCCGAGATGCTCCTCAACACCGACCGGCTGATTGCCCGGGCGCAAACCGAGGCTCACGCCGCGGGCGCCACCGCGAAACACAAGTAGCTCAGGGGCCCGCCGGCTCGCGCGTCAGCTCCAGCAGCTCGCTCGCCTCGGGCACGCGATCGCCGCGGGCGAAGTGAATCATCCCGACCGTGCCCGCGTACGGGGCGGTGATGGTGTGCTCCATTTTCATCGCTTCGATGACCATCAGCACCTCGCCGGCGGCGACCCTCTGTCCCACGGCGACCGGCACCGACACCACCACGCCCGGCAGGGGCGTGGTGAGAGTGCCGCTGGCGGCGCTCACCGCGAACTCGCGCGTCCGCGGGTCCTCGAGCAGCAGCTCGTACTGCTCATCGGCGGTCCACAGATACACGCGCGCGCCGTCCAGGTGGCAACGCGCCTGCCGGCGCCGCGCCTCGATGCGTGCCGCCACGACTGCGCCGCTGCACAGCACATCGGCGAGTGCCAGGCGCGCGCCCCCGTCGACGGTCACGGCGGCGGGCCTGCCGTGCACGAACTCCAGCTCCACGGCGTGGGCGTGTCCGCGCCATGAGAACCCGTAGGCGACCCGTGCGGCAAGGTTGGGGGTGAAGCCGTCGGTCAGGTCCCAGGGGCTGCCCGCCCCGGGCTCGCGCGCCGCGGCGCCGCCCGCGCCGGCGTGCAGGGCAAGGGCCGCCAGGATGAGGGCCTCGGGGGCGGCGGTCGGCGGGCCGGCGAATTGCGTCGCAGCCTGATCGAGCAGGGCGACGTCGTGCCGCACTTCGAGAAAGCGCGCCGATCGCAGGATGCGCCGCAGCCAGCGCTCGTTGGTGTGCACGCCGGCGCACAGGGTCTGTGTGAGGGCCGCTGCGAGGCGCGCGGCCGCCTGCTCGCGCGTGGGCGCCCAGGCGATGATCTTGCCGAGGAGTGAATCGTAACAGTCCGGAACCGTGTCGCCGCTGGCAAAGCCGGCATCCACGCGCACCGACTGCAGCTGCGGCCATTCGAGAAGCTGCAGCCGTCCGGCGCTCGGCAGAAAGCCGCGCTCCGGATCCTCGGCACAGATGCGCGCCTCGATGGCGTGACCGTCAAAGCACACCTCGCGCTGCGACAGCGGCAGGGTCTCACCCGCGGCGACGCGCAACTGCCACTCGACCAGGTCGAGTCCGGTCACCGCCTCCGTGACCGTATGCTCCACCTGCAGCCGCGTATTCATTTCCATGAAGTAGAACTCGCCCCCGTCCACCAGGAACTCGACGGTGCCGGCGCTCACGTAGCCGATCTCGCGCGCCACCACCAGGGCCGCGGCGCGCAGTCGTGCGCGCAGCTCCTCGGGCAGCGCCGGGGCCGGCGCCTCCTCGATGAGCTTCTGATGACGTCGCTGAATCGAGCAGTCGCGCTCGCCCAGGTGCACGAGGTTGCCGTGCCCATCGGCAAACACCTGCACCTCGATGTGGCGCGGCGCCGGCAGATAGCGCTCCAGGAGCAGCGTGCCGTCGCCGAAGGCGCTCGCGGCGAGGCGCCGCGCCGCGGCGAGCGCCGGCGCCAGTTCCGCCAGCTCGCGTACGATCTGCATGCCCTTGCCGCCGCCCCCGGCCGCGGGTTTGATGATGAGCGGCAGCCCGGCGCGCTGCGCCTCGCGCGTGAGGTGCTCCAGGTCCTGCCCGGCGCCGGCGTACCCCGGCAGCACCGGCACGCCGGCCGCACGCATGCGCGTCTTGGCGACGATCTTGGACGCCATGGCGTCGATGGCCGCGGCGGGCGGTCCGATGAAAATGCGCCCGGCATCCACGCACGCCTGGGCCAACTGCGGGTTCTCGGCGAGAAAACCGTAGCCCGGATGGATGGCCTCCGCCCCGCTCGCGCGCGCGGCGTCCATGAGGCGTCCGATGTCGAGATAACTGTCGCGCGCCGCGGCAGGCCCGATGCGCACCGCCTCATCCGCTTCGCGCACGTGGCGCGCGCCGGCGTCGGCGTCCGAGAACACCCCGATGGTGCGCACGCCCAAGCGGCGCGCGGTGCGGAAGATGCGGCAGGCGATCTCGCCGCGATTGGCGACCAGGAGACTTTCGATCACGGCGCCCTCTTGCGCCTACATCCGGAACACGCCGAAGTGCGTCGGCTCCTGCGGCGCGTTGCGCACCGCCGCGAGCGACAACCCCAGCACGCGCCGCGTCTCGAGGGGATCGATCACGCCGTCGTCCCACAGCCGCGCCGACGAATAATACGGATGTCCCTGGCGCTCGTATTGCTCGCGAATCGGCTGTTTGAACGCCTCCTCCTGCCCCGCCGGCCAGTCCTTACCCGCGCCCCGCAGCTGCTCACCCTTGACGGTCGCGAGCACGCTCGCGGCCTGTTCACCGCCCATGACCGAGATGCGCGCGTTGGGCCACTGAAACAGCAGCCGCGGCGAATACGCCCGGCCGCACATGGCGTAGTTGCCCGCGCCGTAGCTGCCGCCGATGATCACGGTGAGCTTGGGCACCCCCGCGCAGGCCACCGCGGTCACGAGCTTCGCGCCGTCCTTGGCGATACCGCCCGCTTCCGCGCGCCGCCCGACCATGAAGCCGGTGATGTTCTGCAGGAACAGCAGCGGAATCTGCTCGCGCGAGCACAGCTCGATGAAATGAGTCCCCTTGAGCGCGCTCTCGGAGAACAGCACGCCGTTGCTGGCGAGAATCCCGACCGGATAGCCGCACAGGTGCGCAAACCCGCACACCAGGGTGGTGCCGTAGAGCTGCTTGAACTCATCGAGCTCGGAGGCGTCCACGAGCCGCGCGATCACCTCGCGCACGTCGTAGGGCTTGCGCAGATTCGCCGGTAACACCCCGTACAGCTCCGCCGGATCGCAGCGCGGCTCGCCGGCGGGGCGCGGTGGCGCGCCGGCGGCGCCGCCTTTCAGGCGCGCGATGATGCGCCGCGCAATGGCGAGTGCGTGGATGTCGTTCTGCGCGTAGTGATCGCACACGCCCGATTCGCGGCAGTGCACATCCGCGCCACCGAGGGACTCGGCGTCGATGTCCTCGCCGGTCGCGGCCTTCACCAGCGGCGGACCGCCGAGAAATATCCGTCCCTGGTTGCGTACGATCACATTCTCATCAGACATCGCCGGCACGTAGGCGCCGCCCGCGGTGCACGAGCCGTGCACCACCGAGATCTGCGCCACGCCGAGGGCCGAGAGCGTCGCCTGGTTGTAGAAGATGCGGCCGAAGTTGTCGCGGTCGGGAAACACCTCATCCTGCGCCGGCAGAAACGCCCCGCCGCTCTCCACCAGGTACACGCAGGTGAGGCGGTTGTCGCGCGCGATCTCCTGGGCGCGCAGGTGCTTCTTGACGGTGATCGGATAGTAGGTGCCGCCCTTGACGGTGGGGTCGTTGGCGACGATGACGCATTCGCGACCCTCGATCCGGCCGATGCCGGTCACCACCCCGGCGCAGGCGATCTCCCCGCCGTACATGCCGTGCGCGGCGAGCTGCGAGAGCTCCAGGAACGGACTGCCGGTGTCGAGCAGCACGCGGATGCGCTCGCGCGCGGTGAGCTTGCCGGCCGCCTTGTGCTTGTCGGTAGCGGCCTGCGAGCCGCCGCGCGCCGCCCGGCCCGCCTCGCGCCGCAGGTCCTCGACCAGCGCACGCATGGCGCGCTCGTTGTCCTGGAACTCCTGGGAGTGCACGTCGACCCGGGTGCTGATGCGGGGCATGGGGTACTTGCCACGGTTGCCGGTTTGTCCGACAATCATACGATCCGCTCCAAGGAGAAGGCAAGCCCATGAGCACGCTCGACTGCACCGACAGCGACTTCGGCCTGGGCGCCGAGCTCGAGGAGATCCGCCGGCAGGTGCGGCGCTTCGCCGCCGAGCGGATCGCCCCGCGGGCGGCCGAGATCGACCGCCGCAACGAATTCCCGCGCGACCTGTGGCCGGCGCTGGGCGAGCAGGGCCTGCTCGGCATCACCGTGCCGGAGCGCTTCGGCGGCGCGCAGCTCGGCTATCTGGCGCATGTCATCGTCATGGAGGAAATCTCGCGCGCCTCGGGGGCCGTGGGCCTCTCCTACGGTGCGCATTCCAACCTGTGCGTGAATCAGCTGCGACTCCATGCCAGTGAGGCGCAGTGCGAGCGTTACCTGCCGCGCCTCGTGAGCGGCGAGCACGTCGGGGCGCTCGCGATGTCCGAGCCCGGGGCGGGCTCGGACATCGTCGCCATGCAACTGCGGGCCGAGAGGCGCGGCGACGGCTACCTGCTCAGCGGTCGCAAGGCGTGGATCACCAACGGCCCGGACGCGGATGTGTTCGTGGTGTATGCCAAGACCGACCCCGCCGCCGGCGCGCGCGGCATCAGCGCGTTCATCGTCGAGCGCGGCACCCGCGGTTTCAGCAGCGCGCAGAAGCTCGACAAGCTCGGCATGCGCGGCTCGGGCACCTGCGAGCTGCTGTTCGATGAGTGCCCGGTGCCGGCGGAAAACCTGCTCGGCCCCGAGAACGGCGGCGTGCGGGTGCTGATGAGCGGCCTCGACTACGAGCGCGTGGTGCTCGCCGGCGGCTCACTGGGACTGCTGGCGGCGGCCCTCGATGTGGTGCTGCCCTACATCCGCGAACGCCGGCAGTTCGGCCAGCCGATCGGAACCTTCGAGCTGATGCAGGGCAAGGTCGCCGACATGTACGCCTCGCTCAACGCCTCGCGTGCCTACGTCTATGCCGTGGCGCGCGCCTGCGACGCGCGCACTGCACGGCGGCGCGATGCGGCGAGCTGCATCCTGTTCGCCGCCGAGCGCGCCACCCACGCGGCGTTGGATGCCATCCAGACACTCGGTGGCAACGGCTATATCAACGACTACGCGGCCGGGCGCCTGCTGCGCGATGCCAAGCTCTATGAGATCGGCGCCGGCACCCAGGAAATCCGCCGCATGCTGATCGGGCGCGAGCTGTTCGAGGCTGCCGCGTGAGCGTCGAGTTCGCCCCGCTGCTCATCGAGCCCGCCTATCGCAAGGTGGCGGCGGCGATCGGGGCGCGGGTCCTGAGCCGCGCCCTGCGCGAAGGCCAGCGCCTGCCCTCCGAGACCGAGCTGGCACGGCAGTTCGGCGTCAACCGCTCCACGGTGCGCGAGGCGCTGCGTGAGCTCGAGAGCCGCGGCCTGGTTGAGCGCCGCCCGGGCTCCAAGCTCATGTCGGTCAGCCGGCCGCACCACGAGACCGTGGCCGAGGGCGTGAGCCACGCGCTGCTCCTGCACGACGTGACGGTACGCGACCTGTGGGAGGCGCTCACCATCCTCGAGCCGCCGCTCGCGCGCGCCGCGGCGCGCGAGCGCAGCGCCCAGGACCTGGAGCAAATCGTGGCCGCCGCCGCGGCGTTCGTCGCCGGCCGCAGTGATACCGAGCAGGCGGTGCGGCGCAGCGCGCAGCTGTTCCGCTGCCTCGGGCAGGCGACTCACAATCCGGTGCTGGGACTGGCCCAGGAGCCGCTGCTGCAGCTGCTCGAGCCCTCGCTGCGCGTCATGATCGACAAGGTGCCGCAGGCGCGCGCGCGCATCGCCGCGGCTCACCGGCGCCTGCTCGAGGCACTCGAGGCTCGCGACGAGGACGGGGCGCAGGGCTGGATGGCACGCCACATCCGCGACTTCAGGAAGGGCTACGAGATTGCCGGCATTGACCTCGCGCTGCGGGTGGGCGCCGGCTGAGGCGCCCGGCGCCGCCTTGGCCGGGCCGGCACGTGACCCAGGTCTCCGAATCCCCCCTGACAGCAGCTGCGGCGCGCGCTGAGCGCGTATGCTGCGCCGCGAGCCTGGCATCTCTCGAGGGAGTGGCGTGATGTTGACGGTCCTCATCCTGCTGTTCCTGATCGTTGCCCTCACGGGCTACCTGATCGGCGTGTACAACGGCCTGGTGCGCGTGCGCGCCGCCGTGAAGCTCGCCTGGTCCAACATCGACGTGCTACTCGTGCAGCGTCACGATGAGCTGCCGAAGCTGGTCGAAGTCTGCAAGCAATACATGCAGTACGAGGCCGGCACTCTCGAGCGCGTCATGCGCGCCCGCGCCGGGGTGGATGCGGCACGCAGCTCCGGCAGCATGAGCACGCTCGGCAGCGCGGAGCGCGAGTTGCGCAGCGGGCTCACCGGACTGTATGCGGTCGCCGAGAAGTATCCGGAGCTCAGGGCGAGTGAGCCGTTCCGCCACCTGCAGGAGCGCATCAGCGGCCTCGAGACCGCGATCGCCGACCGCCGCGAGGTCTACAACGACGCGGTCAACACCAACAACGTGCGCATCGATGCGTTCCCGGACGCGCTGATCGCCCGGCTCGGCGACTTCCCGCCGGCGCAGTTGCTGCATTTCCAGGCCGACCAGAAGGCGGACGTCGATCTGAAGGCGGCGTTCTCCAGCTGAAGCGCGCTCCGGGGTGATCCCTTGACGGCGCCGCATCCCCTGCCCTACCCGGTGATCGCCGCGGCGGCGGCCGTGCTGGCGCTGTTCGCGCTGTTGAGGTTCTTCGTGCGCCTGCGCCGCGACCGCCTGGTGGCCGACACCCCGGCGGTGCGCATCCGCTCCGCCGCGCAGGGATACGTGAAAGTCACCGGGCGCGCCGTGCCGGCCGGGCCGGATGCGACGGCGGCGCCGCTCTCCTCGCGGCCGTGCGTGTGGTGGGCCTATGAGATCGCGCAGGAGCAGCGCGATTCCAAGGGCAATGCCCACTGGCACACGGTCGAGAGCGCCGCGAGCGTCGAGCTGTTCGCTCTGGTCGATGACGACGGCGCGCGCTGCCTCGTCGGACCGGTGACCGCCGAGATCACCCCCACCGTGCGCAACGTCTGGTACGGCGCGACAGCGCGCCCCGCCGGTCGGCCGCCGCAGTCGAACCCGCTGCTGCACTCGGGCGGCTGGCGCTACACCGAGCGGCTGCTCGGCGTCGGCGAGCGGCTGTGTGTCATGGGCGAGCTGCGCTCGCATTCCGAGCTCGGCGATGTGAATGCCGGCGCCGCGGCGAAGCTGCATGAATGGAAGCAGGATCAGCGCTCGCTCCTGGGGCGCTTTGACCTCGACCACGACGGCAAGCTCGACGCGGCGGAATGGGAAGCGGCGCGGCTGGCGGCGGCGCGCGAATCGCAGACCCAGACGCTGCAGTCGGCGATCTCGCGCGAGAGCGTCATTTCCGAGCCCGCCAACGGCGAGCCTTTCCTGATCGCGCCGCTGAGCGCCAGCCAGCTCGAGAGGCGCGAGCAGCTGTTCGCCGGACTGTACTTCCTGCTCGGGCTCATCGGGGTGATCGTGTGCGCCTGGGCGCTCGGTCACGCGGCTCTGAGTTAGCGCGTGACCTGCAGGTGCTCGAGCACGCCGCGGGCCTGCTGTTTGAGCATGGCGGCGAACAGCGGCTGCAGCTGACTGAGCTGCTGGTCAGGGATGTCCTTCAGATCGGGGGGCAGTTTGAAGCCCGTCCAGGTCTGGACCTGATCCCCGCCCCACTGGCGCGCGTAGATTTCCGCGCTCGGGGGGGCAGGGCCGATCAGCAGCAGCTCGGTCAGATCAAGGAGCACCGGCGGTTTGTCCGCCGTGTCCTCCTCGCCGCGCGCCGCGGTCACGAAGCACCAGCCGCGCAGGTATTCCGGCAACTGGCGTCGCCGGTCGCCGTGCGCCGAGTCGTTGCGCCCGGGCCCCAGCACGATGATGGCGTCGACGTGCTCGGCGGCGGCGAGTTGTGCGAACAGCGGCCTGCATGCCTTCGGCAGCCCCTTCGCGAGCGCGGCGTCGAGGAAGCAGGCCTCGCGCGCGCGCCTGAGGGCCTCGGTCGCGGCGGCCGCCACCGGCACCAGTCCCAGCTGGGTCAGGCGCTCCCTCAGCGCCTCCATCAGCATGGCATTGGCGGACCAGGCCACCGTGTAGGTCTTCAGGAAACTGTTCTGCAGGTGCCGGGAGGCGTGGAAATGGGTGACTTCGGGGTCCAGCAGGTTCACCACCGCGACGTGCGCGCCGGCGATCAGCTGCAGGTTGGCGGGCTTCGGTGCTGCGACTGCGGCGCCTGCCAGCAGGCTCAATGCCGCTGCGGCGGTGGTTCCCGCCGTCGTTCTGGCCCTCGTCATACGTCGACCCCCGTAGCGCCGGAAGCGCACGACCCCTGGGGCGAGTCTAACCCCGCCCCGGCGCTTGTGATACGACCGGAGCCAAGGGGAGGCGCCCACCGCATCATAACGGGTGCTTGATAACGGGCGCTTATGAGCCCATGCCCTGAAACATCCAACTCCCGCCCACGTGCCCGATACCATCGCGGGGAGTCTCCACGAGGGCGAGGACCTTGGCTGCAATCGGACCCGAACGCGTACTCACCGTGCGGCACTGGACCGACACGCAATTCACCTTCACGACCACGCGCGATCGCGGGCTGCGCTTCGAGAACGGGCAGTTCGTCATGGTCGGCCTTGCCGTGGACAGCCGGCCGGTGCTGCGCGCCTACAGCATCGCGAGCGCGAACCACGAGGAGCACCTCGAGTTCCTGAGCATCAAGGTACCCAACGGTCCGCTGACCTCGCGCCTGCAGCACGTGCGCGCCGGCGATGAGGTGCTCATCAGCCGCAAGCCCACCGGCACCCTGCTGCTGCAGGACCTGAGGCCCGGCAAGCGGCTGTATCTGCTCAGCACCGGAACCGGCGCGGCGCCCTTCATGAGCCTGATCAAGGACCCCGAGGTCTACGAGCGCTTCGAGCACGTGGTGTTCGTCCACGGCGTGCGCTGGGCACGCGAAACCGCCGTCGTCAGGCACCGGATCGAGGCACTCAGGGCCCACGAGCTGCTGGGCGCGCAAGTGCGCGCCAAGCTGCACTACTACCCGACGGTGACCCGCGAGCCGAACATGAACTGTGGCCGTCTGACCGCTCTGATCGAGTCGGGGCGCCTGGCTCGCAACCTCGGGCTGCCGGTCCTCGACCCGGGGGCGGACCGCATCATGGTGTGCGGCAGTCCTGCGATGCTGTCCGACACCTGCGCGCTGCTCAACGCGCGCGGCTTCACCCTCTCGGCGCACATCGGCGAGCCGGGCGATTACGTGATCGAGCGCGCGTTCGTGACGCGTTAGCCCCAACGGCTTGCCTTGCGGGCGAAAGCCACGCCTTGCGCCCGCCGCCGAACCGGGCGCTGGGGGCTGTCCGCTGAAAGCGCCGCAGGCGGCTTTCAGCCGATCAAATCAGTGACCGCCTGCGACCAGCAAGCCCGCGTCGCGCAGGGCGTCCGCCAGCTGTGCCTCGATGCGCGCCGCCTCGGCGCGGGCGATACGCTGCAGATGCAGGGTCGGCCCGCTCAGCACCTCGAGCCCACGCCGAAGAACGCTGCCGGCGGCGCGAATGCCGGCCTTGTGCTGCTCGAAGCGCTGTGCCGGGCTGTATTGACTCATGCCGACGTACAGGCCGTGGGGCCCGCGGCTGCGGTCCTGGTAGTCGAGCAGCACGAGATAGATGTTGGCGCGGCCGCGGCGCGTACAGCTGAAGGTGAGCGCCACTTCGTAGGCCGTGGGGAGCCACTCGATGTAGCGCATCGGCAGCCACTCGGGAATGGACGCGGCGGCGCGCGACCACAACGCCGCGAGCGCCGCCTCGATGTTGTGCGCGAATTCACCCCGCATCCACAGCTCGTGGATGCAGTGCGCGCCCGCGGCACCGTCGCCTCGCTGCAGCGCCGCCGCCAAGCGCCGCTCGATGTCCGGCCTGGTGAGCCCCGCGAGCGGACGCGCCGCGGGGGACGGCGCTCCGGCCGCGGTCCGGGCCGCCGGCCTCATGCCGCGGCCGGCGTGCGAGCGCTGACCCTGGCGCAGGCAAGCCACACCACTCCGCCGATTGCGATCGCCACCGGCACCACCAGCACCGCGCGCTCGAGGGATCCCACATCCGAGAGGTACCCGATCAGCACCGGCGAGGGCACGTCCCCCAGCAGGTGGATGGCGAACATGCTGAGTGCGACGGCCGAGGCGCGCTCGAGCGGCGATACGATGTTGACGATCGCTGCATTGATGGGGCCGGTCGACATGAACAGCAGCAGCTCCGCCACGACGATCGCCGGATAATAGATCGCCGGCGCCGGCGCGCTGAGCGCCAGCAGCGCACAGGGTGCCGCCAGCAGCGTGCTGATGCCTGAGAACCACAGGTACGCCTGGCGCGAGAACCTGAGAAAGTAGTCCCCGAGCCACCCGCCGGCGAAGGTGCCGAGGAAGCCGGTGACGACCAGGATCGCTCCGAGGCCGGTCGTCGCTTCCACCGCCGGCACCGCGCGCACCCGCTCGAGGAAGGTCGGCATCCAGAAGCCGAGGCCGCCGAGCGCGAACGTGTAGGCGGCGTAGCCGATGATGAGCAGCATATAAGGCGCACGGGGCAGGAAGCTCAGGTAGACCGCGAGCGGCCCGGGGGTGCGGCCGGCCACGGCGCGCGGGGCGGTTTGGCCCACGGGGGGCGGGTCCTGCGCTCCGCGCGGCGGATCGGGCAGCCACAGCACCGCCGCCCCCAGCAGCATCCCGGGTGCACCGGCCACGAAGAACGCCGCGCGCCAGCCGAAGTGATGGCCGATCAGGCCCCCGAGCACGATGCCGAGCGCCGAACCCACCGGGATCGCCATGTTGAGCACCGAGTAGACGCGGCCCCGGCCGCTCGCCGGGAAGCAATCCGCCAGCAGCGCCGGCGCGATGGCGACGTAGGCCGCCTCGCCGATGCCGACCAGCGCACGCCCCGCGAGCAGCTGCGGATAGCTGCGCGCCAGCCCCGACAGCACGGTCGCCAGGCTCCACACGAACACCCCGAGCGCGATCGGACGCGTGCGTGAGCCGCGATCGCCCCACGCCCCGAACACCGGCGCGGCGAGCATGTACACCAGCATGAAGGCCGGCACCAGCCAGCCGAGCTGCGCATCCGACAGCGCCATGGCCCCCTTGAGCTCCGGCACCAGCGGGGAGACGACGTAGCGATCGAGGTAGTTGAGCAGGTTGATCGCGGTGAGGACGCCGAGCGCCCGGATGGCCGAGCGCGGCGCAGGTGCGGCGATGCCCAAGGTGTGAAATCCCGCTGTGGACCCGCGCGGGACTTTACCCGCGCCCTCAGGCGGGAGCGAGTTTCAGGCGCTCGAGGTACTGGCGCACCGGCTCGCGAAACCCTTCGCTGCTGGTGACGGTGGTGCCGCCGGCCACCACCAGGATGAAGTCCCCACGCGGGGTGCGGCTCACTTCCCGCACGTGAGTCATGTTCACCAGACACGAGCGGCTGATGCGCAGCATCGGCTGCGCCTGAAAGGTCTTCTCGGCCTGCTGCAGCGTGCTGCGCGCGTGAAAAGTCTCGCGGCCGATGGTGAGGCGCACGTAGTTGCGGTCGGCCTCCACCACCTCCACCTGCGATACGTCCAGCATGTGCATGCGGCTGCCGGCCTCCGCCAGCACGCGCGGCTGCGCCTCGGCGCGTGCCCGCGCGCCGCGTTCCAACTGCTCGAGCAGCGCTTCCAGGGTGCTGCGCCGGTCGAGGGGACCGTGCGCCTGGTGACGGCGGCGCACGCGCGCGAGGGTGGCCTTCAAGCGCGCGTCATCGAACGGCTTCAGCAGGTAGTCGACGGCGCTCACCTCGAACGCCTCCAGCGCGTACTGATCGTAGGCGGTGACGAACACGATGAGTGGCAGGGTGAGCGGATCGAGCGCGCGCGCCAGCGCCAGCCCCGACATGGAGTCCATCTGGATGTCGAGGAACAGCAGCTGCGGCGGCTGTCGGCGGATGGCCTCAAGCGCGGCGCGCGGATCCCCGAACTCGCCGACCACCTTCAGGTCCGGCTCGCGCTCGCAGCACTCGCGCACGCTGCGCCGCGCCACCGGCTCATCGTCGACGATCATCACCTCCATCACAGCGCGGCCCCCGTGTCAGGGCGCG
>VBNH01000121.1 GCA_005878095.1 Gammaproteobacteria bacterium
CGCCCGGAGGCGATGGAGCGCCTGATCGGGGGCGCCGTGAGTGCGGGGGCGCGCCTGCACACCGGCGGCCGGCGCATTGGCACGCAGGGGTACTACTACGCACCGACCGTGCTGTCGGAGATCCCGCTCAGCACCGCCATCATGAACGAGGAGCCCTTCGGTCCGGTCGCACTCGTCAACTCGTTCCGCACCGAGGAGGAGATGATTGCGGAGGCCAACCGACTGCCCTACGGCCTGGCCGCCTACAGCTGGACGAATGACGCGGCACGGCAGAAGCGCCTCGCGCGCGAGGTGGAGACCGGTATGTTCTGTATCAACACCATCGTGCTGGGCGGCCCCGACGCGCCGTTCGGCGGCGTCAAATGGTCCGGCCACGGGTCCGAGAACGGGCCGGAAGGGGTGATGTCGTGCATGGTCGTAAAGGCCGTCCACGAAGGTGAGGCGTGAGCCACGAACTCAAGACCGGCGGCGATCGCGGCTACCTGCGCATCGCGACCGAAGAAGCGTTCGCGACCCGCGAGCAGATCGACTGCTACCTGCGCATGGTGAAGGACGGCACGGCGGACAGAGGCATGGTGTCGCTCTGGGGGTTTTACGCGCGCAGCCCCGCCGAGCGCGCCACCCAGATCATCGAGCGACTGCTCGATCTCGGCGAGCAGCGCATCCGCCACATGGACGAGACCGGGATCGACAAGGCGATCCTGGCGCTCACATCGCCCGGTGCGCAGCCGCTGCTGGATGTCAAGGAAGCCCGAGGTCTCGCCCAGCGAGCCAACGACTACCTCGCCGAGCAGGTCGCCGCTTACACGGACCGCTACGTCGGAATGGCCACCGTCGCCCCGCAGGATCCCGAGTGGTCGGCGCGCGAGATCGTCCGCGGCGCCCGTGAGCTCGGCTTCAAGGGCGTACAGATCAACAGTCACACCCAGGGCGAGTATCTCGATCATCCCAGGTTCGACCCGATCTTCCGCGCGCTCGCCGACACTGGCCACCCCCTCTATATCCACCCGGCCACTCCGCCGGACTCGATGATCGGACCGATGCTCGAGGCCGGGCTCGACGGCGCCATCTTCGGCTTCGGCGTCGAGACAGGGCTGCACCTCTTGCGCCTCATCACCAGCGGCATCTTCGACCGTTACCCGGACCTGCAGATCATGGTCGGTCACATGGGCGAGGCACTGCCCTTCTGGGTCTACCGGCTCGACTACATGCACCAGGCGAGCGTGCGCGCGCAGCGCTACGAGCGCATGAAGCCGCTGAAGAAATCGATCCTCGAGTACCTGCGCACCAACGTGCTGATCACCACGAGCGGCATGGCGTGGGCACCGGCGATTCTTTTCACGCAGCAGGTCGTGGGCGAGGACCGCGTCATGTACGCGATGGATTACCCGTATCAGTTCCACGCGGATGAGGTGCGCACCCACGACACGCTCGACATCCCGCTCGCGACGAAGAAGAAACTGATGCAGACCAACGCCGAGCGCTGGTTCAGGTTGTGAGCCGCACGCGACTCGCACACACGGCCGGGTACGCACTCGCATTGGTCGCGCTCACCAACGCGATCAGCCTCCTCGACCGCAACATCCTTGCGATCCTCGCGCCGCGGATCAAGCACGATCTCGGCATCGGCGATGCCGAGATGGGACTGCTGTACGGCACGGTGTTCGCGCTCTTCTACGCCCTGTTCTCGCTGCCGCTCGGGCGGCTGGCCGACGGCTGGGTGAGAACGCGCCTGCTGTCTATCACGCTGGCGTTCTGGTCCGTGGCGACGGCGCTCGCAGCCGCCGCGCAGGGCTTTGCATTGCTCGCCCTGTCGCGTCTCGGCGTCGGTATCGGCGAGGGCGCGGCGCAACCGGCGGGCTTCTCCCTGGTATTCGACCAGTATGCGAAACCGCGCCGCGGTTTTGCTACCGGAGTGATCGCCGCCGCGATCGCGCTCGGCCTCGGCGGTTCCTTCGTGCTCGGCGGCGTGACCGCGGACTGGTGGGACCACCTGTACGCCGGCGGCGCGGCCCCCCTCGGGCTCAAGGGCTGGCAGTTCGCCTTTCTCGTGGCCGCGCTTCCCGGCTTCATCCTCGCTGCGCTCCTGTGGCGGCTGCCCGAGCCGCGCCGCGGGCGGCTCGACGGCATCGAGTCACCCCCGGATCCGCGGCCGTTTCGTGCAAGTCTCGCGCTCCTCGCCGCGGTGACTCCCGGCGCCAACTGGCTGGCGATGGCCGGGCGCCGCGCGGGCGCACGGTACTGGGGCGTGAACCTCGTGGCGACGATCCTCGTCATTGCGGCCGCTACCGCGCTCACCCGGATCACGTCGGCTTTTTCACCGCGCCCACTTCTGCACTTCGGTCCCCTGGCGGTGAATCCGCATGCGCTGCAGTGGGGTGTCGTGGGCTTCGGCGCGCTCGTGGTGGTCAACCTGTTGCAGCGGCTGCGGCTCGCGGACCGCCCCACCTTCGAGGTCATCACGCGCTCGCCCGCGCTGCTGCTGTGCATGGGCGTCGGTGCGCTGCAGATGATGATCAACTACGGCATCATGGGCTTCACGCCTTCGTTTCTGATGAAGCACTACGGCCTGTCGCCGGCCACTACTGGCCTTGAGTTCGGTGTGCTGGCCGGCGCACTCGGGATCATCGGGCCGCTGCTCGCCGGGCCGCTCTCGGATCGGATCAACATGCTCTTCCCGGGCTCGGGGCGTGCGTGCGTCACGCTCGTCTCGCTGAGCGTCTCGCCGCTCATCGCAATCTGGGTTTACCACGCCCCAAATCCTGCGACCTTCTACGCGCGCTTCGTGCCCTACAGTCTGGTGCTGACGGCGTGGTACCCCCCGCTCTATGCCATCCTGTTTGAACAGGTGCTGCCGCGCATGCGCGGCATTACCTCGAGCCTATACATCATCGTGACGACCCTCTTTGGTATCGGCATCGGGCCGTTCGTGGTGGGCATGATCTCCGACGCCAACGGCGGGAATCTCGCGGCCGCGATCCTCGCCATCAACTGGGTGGCCCCTGCGATCGTCGTGATGCTCGTCGCCCTCGCGCTGCGTGTGAGAGGCGATGAGGAACAGCTCATCGCGCGCGCGCGGCGGGGCGGGGAGGTCCTCGCTGGAGCACGCGCCACACCCACCGCCTGAGGCTCGCGGCGCGCCGGCCTGCGGCGCCGGGCTCTGACTAGGCTGCAAGTCCGATATCCGACGCATCCACCCAGTTGCCGTGCAGGCCGAAGCGCATCCGGATCGGAATCTGGATCGTCGCGATCGGTCCCTTGGCGACTTCCAGCGCCTCGAACAGCAGCAACTCACTGCCGTGCTCTTCCAGGCGGTTACAGATCTGCACGATCCAGCCGTCACCCTCCTGCGCCGCCTTGTGGCGCGGAATGAAACACGGCTCTTGCAGGCTCGAGACGGGTCCGCACCACCAATGCTGCTCGGCCCCGGTCGAGAGATCCTTGTGGAAGAGGCAGTTCATTAGCAGGCCCCCGGCGCTGCCGCCGCGCAGCTCCACCGGGCGGCGCAGGTCCATCTCGAGCAGCCAGCCGTGGCGATACGGCACACCGGTGAAGCGGTTGTCGATGCGGGGGAATTCGGCCGCGGTGTCGGTCAGGCGCTCGATGCGGGCAAAAGCGGCCGAATCCGAGCGCATGTCGAGCGTCCAGCGCGTCAGGTAGCTCATCGCCTCCTCACCGTTGAAGGGCGCGCCGTGCACGTCGGGGAAGAAAGGGAACATGTTGTTCTTCGCTTCCGGGGTGTCGAAGTGAATTCTCGTGCCGTCCTGGAACGCATTGAGCACGTGGCTCGCGAAGCAATTGTCGCGCTTGAACCAGCGAATGTCCTTCGCGGTGGCGTCGGCGCGGCGCGGCAATACGCCGAGGTACACCGGCAGGGTGGTATCGAAACCGAAGTGCGGCAAGCCCTTCCTGAGGCGCTCCCAGCTGCCGATGGATGGCACGATGTGGAACAGGGCGTAGTCTTCGGTGATCGCGAAGTCGTGCATCATGCAGTAGTAGGGCGCCTTGAACCACAGCTCGCGGACCAGCTCGCCCTCGGGGGTGACTTCATAAAGAGTGCAGTCGTCGCTGCACAGACCGGACGAGGCGTAGCCGAAGGCGATCATGTGGCCGGTCTTCGGGTCGACCTTCGGATGCGCGGTGAAGGTCTGACCGGTCATCTTGCCGTTGAATGTAGTATAGGCCTCCGTCTCCAGGGTCGCGGCGTTCATGAGGAGCGCCGGCGAATCCTCCTTCAGCGCGTACAGCTTCCCGCCGTAAATCCAGGCGTTGGTGTTGGCCGTGCCGCGGATCCTGCCCTTGACCGATTCGTCATCCGTGAGGGGGTTGCGATAGGCGCCGAACAGCGCCCGGCCCGCCGCCCGTTCCAGCTTCCACTTGTCGGTACGGGCCCAGCGCTGCCGGAAATCGCACTGGCCGTGGTGGATGTGGAAGCGGCTGATCATGCCATCGCCATTGAAGGCGATATCATCGTCGAGCCGCGGCGGGAACTGTGGATCGGGCTGCACGCGGAAGAACGCGCCGTTGAGCTCGCGGGGAATTGCGCCCTCGTGCGCGAGATCTACAATGTCCGCTTCGATGCGCGAGGGGGTGTTGAAATCCGTGAAGCCGGGTGTCTTGGGAAAATGGGCCATGGCACGTCCCCTCGTCGGCGGTCATTGTAAGTTATACTAACAATTACATCCCGGATAGGCCGATGTCAGCACAGCGCAAAGAGACGGTTGCCATCACGACCCCGCACGTCCCGGTCGATGAGGACATCGGCGAGATCCGCGATATCGTGGGCTTTCACATCCGCCTGGCTCACGGCGCGGTCTACCGGCACTTCACCGAGACCTTCGCGGAGCTGGACCTCACCCAGAAGCAGGTTGCCGCGCTCTGGCTGGTCGCGGACCACCCGGGCATCGCGCAGATCGGTGTCGCCCAGCGCATGCGCATGGATCGGGCCACGACGATGGCGATCGTGAACCGCCTCGAAGCGAAGGGCTACCTCGCGCGCAGCAAGTCCCACAGCGACGGACGCAAGCAGGAACTGAACCTCACGCGCGCGGGCCGCCGGACGCTGGCGACGGCCAAGCGAGCCATTCGGCAACACGAGCAATGGCTCAAGTCGCGCTTTACCGAAAAAGAAGTCGCCAAGCTGGTCGAGCTCCTGACCCGCATTCACCAATAAAGAAATGCGTCACCGAGCACCGGGGGGAACATGACGGGCAGGGACCCGAAATCCATCATCGACGCTGGGGCCATGGCGGTCGGTCAATGGCTGGCCGTGCTCGTCACCCTGGGACTGAACGCTGTGGACGGGTTTGATGTCCTGTCGATCAGCTTCGCCTCCCCCGGCATCGCGCGGGACTGGGGCATCGACAAGGCGACGCTCGGCTGGGTTCTCTCCATGGAGTTGTTCGGCATGGCGCTGGGGTCGCTCCTCCTCGGTGGCGTGGCCGACAAGGTGGGGCGGCGCCCGACCATCCTCGGGTGTCTCGCGGCCATGGCCATCGGCATGTTTGGGGCGGGTCAGGCGCAGGGCGTCGCCGGGCTCCTCTTCTGGCGGTTGCTCACCGGCCTCGGCATCGGCGGCACGCTGGCCGCGATCAATGCCGCCGCCGCTGAAGTTTCCAATCGCCGCTGGCGTAACTTCGCCATGGCGCTGATGGTGATCGGGTATCCGCTGGGCGGAATCGTCGGCGGCATGTTCGTGCAGAGAGCGCTCGCGAGCGCCACCTGGCACGAGGTGTTCCTCTACGGTGCCTGGGCCACGACCGGCTTGCTGCCCCTGGTGTGGCTGCTGGTGCCGGAATCCGTGGCGTTTCTCGACCGCCGCCGCCCGCCGCGGGCGCTGGAGCGGATCAATCGCATTCTGGTGCGCTTCGGTCACCCACGGGTGAGCGTGCTGAGCGAGGCAAGCCCCGGGGCCGAGCGGCGCTCGATCGCCGACCTGTTCAAGCCGGGACTCCTGACGACGACCGTGCTGATCACTTTCGTGTACTTCGCCCACATCACCAGCTTCTACTTCATCATTAAATGGGTCCCCAAGATCGTCGTCGACATGGGGTTCGAGCCCAGGGCGGCAGCCGGCGTGCTCACCTGGGCGAACGTCGGCGGTGCGGTCGGGGGCGCGATCTTCGGCCTGATCGCGACGCGCCTGGGGCTCAAGGCGCTGACCCTGTGCGTGCTCCTCGCCACGTCGGTGATGATCGTCTGGTTCGGTCACGGTTCGGCAGATCTGGCCAGCCTCAAGACCACGCTCGCGATCACCGGCCTGTTCACCAATTCGGCGATCGCCGGTCTCTACCTGTTGTTCGCGCAAGTGTTCCCGACGCACGTGCGCGCGACCGGCACCGGCTTTGCCATCGGCGTGGGCCGCGGCGGCGCGGTGCTTGCGCCCGTCGCCGCCGGTTACCTCTTTCACGCGGGCTTCGCTCTGCAGACCGTGGCCCTCGCGATGGCGAGCGGCTCACTGATGGCAGCGGCGGCCCTGCTCGCGCTCAGGGTGCGCGACGCTGACTGAGCGGCCGCCGACTGAAGCGGCCGCCGACTGAAGCGCGCAGCTGACCGACATGCGCCGCGCCCTCACTTCGACTTCTCGTACGCGCTGAGTCCGGGCTTGTAGCTCTTGTCGTCGAGAAACTGCTTCATGCCGCGGTGCCGCCCGTCCGTTTTATCGTGCCAGTTGAGCGCTTCCTGGGCGCGGATGAGGTAGTCCTCCGCGCTGTCATAGGTCATCTCGCGCACGCGCCGCATCGCGTCCTTGGTGGCCTTGAGCGTCTCCCGATTCTTCATCAACAGCTTTTTCGCCACCTCGGTCACCCGCTCCTGCAGCCGGTCTGCGGGAAGCGCTTCGTTGACGAGCCCCGCCGCCTCGGCCTGCCTGCCCGTCAGAGTCTCGCCGAGCAGGGCGTGGTACATTGCCTTGCGCATCGGCATCAGGTCGGCAGCCACCTTGCTGGCGCCGCCGCCCGGCAGGATGCCCCAGTTGATCTCCGACAGGCCGAATTCGGCATCTTCGGAGCAAAAGGCGAGGTCGCAGGCAAACAGCGGGCCATACGCGCCACCGAAGCACCAGCCGTTCACCATCGCGATGGTGACCTTCTGGTACCAGCGCAGCCGTTCCCACCAGGCATACGCTTCGCGCTGCGAATGGCGCACGCCCTTCAGCCCCTGCGCCTCGGTCTCCCGGAAATACTCCTTGAGGTCCATCCCCGCCGACCAGGCGGTGCCCGCGCCGGTGAGCACCAGCACCCCCACATCGTCGCGGAACTCGAGGTCATTGAGGACGCGCAGCATCTGGCGGTTGAGCTTCGGGCTCATGGAGTTGCGCTTCTCCGGGCGATTGAACTTCACCCAAGCAATGGCCTCCCGGACCTCAACGGCCACGGTATCGGCTTCAGTTCGTTCGCTCATGAGTCTTTCTCTCCAAAAAACGCCCTGGACACGACTGCTATACTATATAGCAGTATGGCTCCCGACAAGTTTCGCTGCCAATTAGCGCGCGCATGAAGGATCCCCTGGTAAATCTTGCGGGCTACGTCCTGCGACGCGCCTCGGCGGTGGCACTCGCCGAGTTGAATCAGCGGCTGGCGCCACTCAATCTGCGGCACGCGGACGTGGCCATGCTGATGTTGATCGAGTCCGTTCCCGGCATCACCCAGAGCCACGCCGGGCGCGTACTCGATATCCAGCGGGCCAATATGGCCCCGTTCGTCGCGCGCCTGGAGGCGCGCGGGGTGATCGAGCGGCGGCAGGTCGACCGACGCTCGCAGGCGCTCGATCTGACGCGGCGCGGGCGCGCACTGCTCAGCAGGGCACGCCGCGTAGTGGCCGCTCACGAGGCCACGCTCCTGAAGCGGGTTCCGGTGAAGCTGCGGCCGATGGTGTTGCCGATCCTGATGGCGCTGTGGAACCGCGATGCGGCATGATCCTCATCCGTCCTTGAACCCCTCGCGCGCGCGGCTGTTGTCGAGCACGATCGGTTTTCCGGTCACGGGGTGCTGGTAGTGGAACGGGACCGTGTCGGTCGCGGGCCAGAGCCGCGGCTGCGGATTCATGAGCTCATCCGGTCCGATGGGGTCCTGCGGGTAGAGTGTCCTGGCCATGGGGACAAAATCGATCGGGGTCTTAGGCCACCCCTCGGCGAAGCTGCCGTGCCAGAACGGGAAATAACGCAGCGCCTTGATCTTCCATACCCCGTTCTCGCGCACGTAGTCGTTCTCGTAGATGCCACCCTCCCACCAGGCACGCGGATTGCCCTCGGCCGTGTGGTGCAGGCCGGCCTGCATCAGCGAGCGGCCGCGTGCCTGGGCCGTGCGGCGATCCGGTGCGACGTCGATGACCATTTGCAGCTGCGGGTGATCGAGCAGCCAGCCGTAGCGCGGGCCGTTGTGCCCGTGGGTGAACTGCTTCTGGAAGCGCTCGATGTACAGGCGGCGCACGCCGGCCTTGCCCCGGTAGATTCCGCCGAGAAACCACACCTCACCGTCGTCGGCGAACAGGTCGACCACCTCGTTGTACTGCGACTTGTCGATAAAGTAGCCGTAGGTGTACTGAACGCGGCGGATCTGGTGGATATCCTGCTCGACCGCAAGCTCGTGCTCGAGCTTTTCGATTCGGGCTGTCAGCGCGGCAATGTCGCTCATGTGCTTTCTCCGGTCGGCATGAGCCGGCGGGCCGTTCGGCGGTGCCCGCGCGCCCGGGTAGCTGCAGGGCTCGGCTGGCGCGTGGCGGCGGGCCTCCCTATGAGGCGGCGCGGGGGCCTGCGCATTGGGATCCTGCGCATTGGGATTCCCTGGGCCAGGCCTACGGCAAGCGCCATGGAAGTCTTCCTCCTGGTGCGCGATATTTGTATGTGCCGCCTACAAAAGGCAATAGTACGTGGGAGACTCGCATGCGCCCACCTGTCGTCCTGATTGCCGCGACGCTGACTCTTGCCACCGGGCTTGCCCATGCGGACGAGTGCCGCCTGAAGCCCAAGGAGGTGGTCAGCAAATTCATGAATGAGTTTTACATTCAGAAGCACGTGCGCACGGCATTCGAGACCTGGGTGGAGCCCGGCTACGTTCAGCACAATCCGCTGGCGGCGACCGGCCGCGAAGCGGCGATCGCCTTCCTCGAACCCTTCTTCCGAGATCATCCGGACGCCAACTATTCCATCAAGCGGATCATCGCGGAGGGTAATCTCGTCGTCGTGCACTCGCAGGCGAAGTTCACGGCGGGGGATCGCGGGCTTGCGGTCGTCGACATCCTGCGCGTCGAGCACTGCAAGATCGCCGAGCACTGGGACGTGGCCCAGCCGGTCCCGGAGAAGTCGGCCAATGCCAACGGCATGTTCTGAAGCCATGCGCTTTGCGGGCAAGACCGTGGTCGTGCTGGGCGGCAACAGCGGCATCGGCCTCGCCGCGGCCCGGGCATTCCAGGCCGAAGGGGCCCGCGTGGCGATCACGGGTCGTAACGAGGCGACGCTGGCGCAGGTCGCTGCGGAGAGCGGCATGCTGGCGGTGCGCTCCGACATGGGCTCGGTGGCCGACAGTCGGGCGGCGCTGGCGCGCATCGCCGACCGGCTCGGCGGCATCGACGTGCTGCACGTGAATGCCGGGGTCGGCGGCTTTGCTGCCGTCCAGGAGGTCACGGAGGAATTCTGGGATAGCGTGCACGGCGTCAACCTGCGCGGTGCCTTCTTTGCGGTGCAGGCTGCGCTTCCTCATCTGCGCGACGGCGGCAGTATCGTCATCACGGGCTCGATCGGTGCGGTTCTGGCCCTGCCCGGGAATGTGGTCTATGCGGCCGCCAAGGCCGGCTTGCGTCAAGTGGCGCGCATTCTCGCCGCAGAACTGCTGCCGCGACGGATCCGCGTCAACGTCGTTTCGCCCGGTCCCACGGAGACCGAGATCTTCAAGCGCGGCGCCAGTCTCGCGCAGATCGAAGCGGTGCGTTCCAGCCTGGGCGGGGCCGTACCGATGAAACGTATGGGCGAGCCCGAAGAAGTGGCACGCGCGGTGCTGTTCCTCGCTTCGCCCGAGGCGAGCTTCATCACCGGTGTGGACCTGAACGTCGACGGCGGTTGCCTCGAACTCTGACCCGTCGCGCCACGGCAGGCGTGCGAGACGGTCCCGCCCGACCCCGTGGGGTGGCCCACGTTGCATGGAGGCCACAACGCGCTGCCTTGCAAACGACAAAATTGTTTGTTCTACTTACAAAAAACGCAAGGACGTTCCATAAACAAACGGGTCGTCAATACTCGGCGATTAGAGGGGGGACGTGAGATGGAGGCTTTTCCGAGCCTGAATTCCAACTTGCGGTTGTGTGCGGTAAGCGGCTTTGCGGCACTTAGCGCGTTCTTCAGCGTGACGGATAACGCACAAGCCCCGGAGCCGTCCACGCAGCTCGCCGAGGTGGTCGTGACCGCGGAGTACCGCGAGGAGAAACTGCAGGACACGCCGATCGCGATCTCGGCGATCACGGCGCAGGACATCGAGCAGCGCTCATTCAGCGACTCGTTCGAAGTCGGCTACACGGTCCCCAACGCCTCATTCAGGCCCGCCCAGGCCGCATTCGGCAACACCATGACCGCCTTCATCCGCGGTGTCGGGCAATACGACTTCGACTTTGCCTTCGAGCCGGGTGTCGGCGTCTACGTGGACGACGTCTATCAGCCCTTCACCATGGGCACGCAGATGGACCTCATGGACATGGACCGTGTGGAAGTCCTGCGCGGGCCTCAGGGCACGCTGTTTGGCCGTGGCTCCATCGGTGGCGTGGTGCGTCTGATCAGCAAGAAGGCCGAAGGCACCGATACCGGCTACATCGACCTGACGCCCGGATCCTACAAGCGCATCGATATTCGCGCCGGCTATGACTTCAAGCTCACCGACAACCTGTTTGCGCGCGTCACGGGCGTATCGAGGCACAGCGACGGCTATCAGAACGTGGTCGACTTCGCCTGCGCTCACCCGACGCTGGCCGGGGCTCTGCAGGTCAGCGACCCCAGCAGGGCCCATCACTGCATCACCGGCACCCAGGGCGGAATCAGCGTCTCGGGCCTGCGGGGCCAGTTGCGCTGGGTCGTGGGCGACAATTTCGAGGCCAACCTCGCCGCCGAGCACCAGGCCGATACCTCGGAGGCCAGGGCCGACACGCTGACCGCGATCGTGTATCCGAAGGACCTGTCCGGCAACACGATTCCGACCACCGGCTATGCCATGTGGAATGCCGAGTACGCGCAGCACGTCCCGACGCCTGGCGCACCGTATGGCTTCGGCATTCCGTACGACAACCGCTTCATTCCTCCCAACATCTATACGACCTACGCGACCTATGCCGACCCGTATTCGGGTCTCGCCTTCAAGCCCCAATCGGGGCTCGAGAAGACCGCCTACTCGGGAAGTTTCGACTGGAAGCTCGCGGGCAAGACGACGCTGACCGCGATCTTTGCGTACACGGACATGAGGGGGCAGCTGTCCTCCGATGCCGATGCGTCGCCGATGAACCTGCAGGTGACCGCGGGTGAGCAGGACTATTACTGGGCGACCGAGGAGCTGCGCCTGACCGGGCGCGCTTTCGATCGCGCCGACTGGACCTTTGGTGGATTCTTCTACCAAGGCAATGCGCAGAACCACCAGACGGTGAGCTTCCCGCCGATCATCTGGGGCGTCCTCAGAAACGCCGTCGGCCTGCCGCCGGATGTCGCCGCGGCGATCATCGACAGCGAGCAGGGCAAATACTCGGTCAACACCAGCAATCTGGCCGACAACGCGGCGCAGGCGGCCTACGCTCACGTGGTGTTCGCCCTCAGCCCCAAGTCGCACCTGACCCTCGGCGCCCGCTATTCGCACGACAAGAAGGACGTCAACTTCGACAACTCCTTCTTCATCGGGCCGATCAACTCCGACGAGCATCACTTCGACTGGACGGCGGGGCTGGATTACAAGATCGCCGACAACGTGCTGATCTATGGCTCGGCGTCCACGGGCTATCGACCGCCGGCGTACAACCCGCGTCCATTCACCGCGACCCAGGCCGTGGTCGTCGGCGGCGAGGAAATGACGTCGTACGAGCTCGGCGTGAAGGCGGATATGTTCAACCGGACGCTGCGCACCAATGCCGCCGTCTTCTACAGCGATTACAACAAGCGCATCGTGCCGATCGGTGGCACTGAGTGCATCGCCGGGACGTTTGTGCCGCCGAACACACCGGGCGCCATCCAGGACTCGAACGGTCAAACCTGTCTCGCGGTGACCTCGCTCACCTCTTACCGGCAGCTCAAGGGCGCGAAGATCAAGGGTGCGGAGCTCGAGGTCTCGTGGCGGCCGGTCGCAGAGCTGGCGATCGACGGGTCATTCGGGTATACGAAGTGGAACTCCCCCGAGATCGACAACTGCGACTTCAACCAGGACGGCAAGCCCGATCCGGGCGTGACCTGCTTCAACGAGCCGGTGTACGTTCCGAAGTACAACTGGAATGTCTCGGCAGCCTACGACATCGCGCTCCCCGGCGGAGCGAAACTCACACCGCGTGCCGACCTCTACGGGCAGAGCGAGATCTGCTCGAGCGTCATCTCCCAGCTCTCCTGCACGGACGGCTATCAGCTGCTGAATCTGCGGCTGCAGTGGACGGGTGCGAAGGGTCGCTGGACCGCAGCGTTGGGCGGTACCAACGTGAGCAACAAGGAGTACTTCCTCAACAAGTTCGACCTCACGCCGTTCGGTCAGAACACCGTGGAGGGACAGCCGGGCCGGCCGCGAGAGTGGTACCTGACGATGAGCCACAGGTTCTGATCGGCGACGGTCAACCCGCAATGTCGGTGCTCAAATCGTTGATCGATCTGCCGCTGCGGAATCATCCATAGTTCGTGTCCCAGTTCGAGTCCGGAGAAGACTCGAAATAACTCGAATAAAGAGTTATATCAGATTAAAAACTAAGGACCAAGAGCTCGAATCCAAGTCCGACTGGACTAAGGTGCCCGGTTCGAGCGGGTCATCGACACACCTGTCTCCTTCTGTTGACAGTGGGACTTCTCGGCGGGTTTCTTGGCAAGATTTGCGTCCGGCTAATCCGCACGGAGGCAGAACGCCATGTTTCGGGAAAAGCGTTTTGTGTCACTGGTCCTTGGCGTGTCGCTGCTCGCCCCAGGCTGCGGCGAGAGCACGGAAAGCGTGTCGCCACTCCAGACGCTCCCCGCCAGCCGCGGGCAGCTCCTCAACAACCCACCGACCAAGCTCGGCTCGTTTTCGGTCTCTGACCTGCTCTCCAGGCTGAGCGGCAGCCAGATGGGCCGGGAGCTGATAAAGCTCGCCTTCTCGCCGACCTGCTCCGTCGATAC
>VBNH01000122.1 GCA_005878095.1 Gammaproteobacteria bacterium
GCCTTACTTCGGCTTCATGACGACGCGCATGGAGTACGTGCGGCAGATGCCCGGGCGCATCGTCGGGCGCACCCTCGATGCCGCCGGGCGCGCCGGCTTCACGCTCACCCTGCAAGCGCGCGAGCAGCATATCCGCCGCGCCAAGGCGACTTCCAACATCTGTACCAACCAGGGACTGCTGGTGACGGCGGCCACCATCTATATGTCGCTGATGGGTGCGCAGGGACTGGCGCGCACCGCGGCCGCCGCGCACGCGCGCACCCGCGAGCTCGTGGCGGGGCTGACACGCGTGCCCGGGGTACACCTGGCATTCTCAGGTCCGTACTTCCATGAGGCGGTGCTGCAGCTCGACCGTCCGGTGGCGCCGGTGCTCAAGAGCCTGAGCAACCGCGGCATCCTCGGTGGGCTCGATCTGTCCGGATACTTCCCCGAACTCGGCGATGCGCTGCTGGTGTGCGCGACCGAGACCAAGACCAGCGCCGATATCGACCGCTACCGCGCCTGCTTGAGCGAGGTGATGCAGGCGGCGCGCGCCGCGTGAGGTTTTCGCATGCCGGTGCCGGAAAAGCTGATCTTCGAGTACTCACATGCCGGGCGCGGCGCGAGCGACCAGTGGCCGCACGACCCGGGTCCGGCGGCGCTCGCGGACCTGCCCGCGAAGCTGCGCCGTGCGCGCCCACCCGAGCTCCCGGAGGTCGGCGAGCTGGAAGCGGTGCGGCATTTCACCCGCCTGTCGCAGCTGAACTTCTCCATCGACACGCACTTCTACCCGCTCGGCTCGTGCACCATGAAGTACAACCCCAAGGCCTGTAACCAGTACGCGATGCTGCCGGAGTTTCTGGCGCGGCATCCGCTCGCGCCCGAATCCCACGGGCAGGGGGTGCTGGCGTGCCTGTACGAGCTGCAGGAGATGTTGAAGGAAGTCACCGGCATGCAGGGTGTGGCACTGAACCCGATGGCCGGCGCCCACGGCGAATTCGCCGGGGTGGCGATGATCCGCGCCTATCACCGCGCGCGCGGGGATCTCAAGCGCAACGAGATCATCGTGCCCGAGGCGGCGCACGGCACCAACCCGGCGACCGCGACCATGTGCGGCTGCGTGGTGCGCGAGATTGCGGTCGATCACTTAGGGGACGTCGACCTCACCGCCTTGCAGGCCGCGGTCGGTCCGAACACCGCCGGCATCATGCTCACCAACCCTTCCACCCTCGGCGTGTTCGAACGGCGCATCGCGGAGGTCGCGCGCATCGTGCACCAGGCGGGCGGGCTGCTGTATTACGACGGCGCGAACCTGAATGCCATCCTCGGCAAGGTACGTCCCGGCGACATGGGCTTCGATGTCATCCACGTGAACCTGCACAAGACCTTCTCCACGCCCCACGGCGGCGGCGGTCCCGGAGCGGGTGCGGTCGGGGTCGGCGCGCGCCTCGCGCCGTTCCTGCCGATTCCGCTGGTCGGCAAGGACGGCGAGCGCTACCGTTGGCTCGCGGAAGCGGATATGCCGCAATCCATCGGGCGGCTGTCGGCCTTCATGGGTAACACGGGGGTGCTGCTGCGCGCCTACATCTACATGCGCATGCTGGGGCGGGAGGGCATGCAGCGCGTGGGCGAGTACGCCACGCTCAATGCCAACTACCTGCTCGCCCGCTTGCAGGCCGCAGGCTTCGATGCCGCCTATCCGCAGCGGCGCGCGAGTCACGAGTTCATCGTGACGCTCAAGCGCCAGGCGCGCGAACTCAACGTCACCGCCATGGACTTCGCCAAGCGGCTGCTCGACTACGGCTTCCACGCGCCGACCACTTACTTTCCGCTGCTGGTGCCCGAGTGCCTGCTGATCGAGCCGACCGAGACCGAGAGCAAGGACGTCCTGGATGCATTTGTGTCGGCCATGTCACAGATCCAGAAGGAAGCCGAGCAGGAACCCGCGCGCGTGACCAGCGCACCGCATACCATGCCGGTGCGCCGCCTAGATGATGTCCGGGCGGCGCGGCAACTGGATCTCACATGGAAGCCGACAGCGCAGTCGTAGACCGCTACAAGCCGCGCGGACTCACCCGGGTGCTGCGCGCCGTGGGCTCGAGCCTGCGCGGACTCACCGGCGCGTTCCGCGAGGAAGCGGCGTTCAGGCAGGAACTCGCGTTCGCGGTGCTCGTCATACCCTTGGGTCTGCGGCTCGGACACAGCGGGATCGAGCGCGCGCTGCTCATCGGGCCCATGCTGCTCATCCTGATCGTGGAGCTCGTCAACAGCGCGATCGAGGCGACCGTGGACCGCATCGGGTTCGAACGGCACGCGCTGGCCGGACTCGCCAAGGACATCGGCTCCGCCGCCGTGCTCATGTCGTTCGTGCTGCTCAGCGCCGTGTGGCTGCTGGTGCTGCTGGGCAGATAGGAAATGTCCTGATGCGGTTCATGCGCCTGCCGGGTCTGTGCCTGTTTCTGTCCTGCGCGTCAGTGTGCGCGGCCGGCGGCCCGCTGAGTGCCGCCGCGCCGGCGGCGGCGGCACCCTCGACGCCAGCGGTGCCGCAACCGCCGCTTCCGGGGGAGTCACCGCCGGCACCGCCGCCGCCCGCGGGGGTCCTGCCGGCAAATCCGGCCGGGATGAATACGACGCCGGCGCCGGTCGCGCAGCCGGCCGCCGTGGAGGGCAATCCGGACTGGGCGGAAACGCTCGAGCGCATCGCCGGCAGCGTGGTGTCGATCGACGTCGATTCGACCCGTGCGTTCGATACCGAGTGGAACTCGACCGCGCAGGCGACCGGCTTCGTGGTGGACGCCGAACGCGGGCTGATCCTCACCAACCGTCACGTCGTAACCCCGGGACCGGTGACCGCGGAGGCCACCTTCCTCAATCGCGAGGAGGTGCAGCTGTACCCGGTGTACCGCGATCCGGTGCATGACTTCGGCATTTACCGCTACGATCCGCAGAAACTGCGCTTCATCAAACCCAAGGCCCTGCCGCTGTATCCGGAGGGCGCGCAGATCGGGCGCGAGATCCGCGTCGTCGGCAACAATGCCGGCGAGCAACTGTCGATTCTCGCCGGAACGCTCGCGCGACTCGACCGCGACGCGCCCGCGTACGGGGTTGCCAAATACAACGACTTCAACACCTTCTACCTGCAGGCGGCGTCCGGGACTTCCGGCGGCTCCTCCGGTTCGCCGGTCATCGACATCCGCGGGCGCGTGGTGGCGCTCAATGCCGGCGGCGCGAACGGCGCGGCGTCGAGCTTCTACCTGCCGCTCGGGCGGGTGCGCCGTGCGCTGGAGCTGATCCAGCAGGGCAAGCCGGTGGCGCGCGGCACGCTGTACACGGTCTTCAACTACATGCCCTACGACGAGCTCGAGCGCCTGGGGTTGGATGCCGCTACCGAGGCTGCGGCACGCAAGAATTTTCCGCGCAACACCGGCATGCTGGTGGTCACCGAAGTGCTGCCCGGTTCCCCGAGCGAGAACGTGCTGCAACCCGGGGACATCCTGGTGCGCCTGAACGGGCGCTACGTCACGCAGTTCGAACCACTCGAGGACGTGCTGGACGGGTCGGTCGCCAAGCAGGTGGAGGTGGAGCTCGAGCGCGGTGGCAAGGCCGTGTCCGCCAAGCTCCCGGTGGGCATGACGATCAACGGCCGCAAGACCGACACCCTGCCGGACTTCGAGGCGGGGATCGCGGAGCTCGCCGACGGCGAGCGCGCTCCGGTGCGCTACATGACCATCGATGATCCCAACAACAGCGAGCTGCGCGCCCTCCGCATGGATCGCCTGTGGTTCCCCGCGCGCCATTGCGATCGCGACGACGCCTCCGGCCTGTGGGATTGCAAGCCACTCGCCGCCGGTCCGCAGCCCAAGCCCATGCCGGTGAGCTCCACGGTATTTCCGCACTTCAGGGACCCGCGACTGATTGCGCTCGCGCCCTCGCTCGCCATGGTGACGTTCGACATGCCGTACTCGGTGTCAGGGATCACCGAGCGCAACTACCACGGCACCGGCCTGATCGTGGATGCGCAGCGCGGCCTGGTGGTGGTCGATCGCAACACCGTGCCGGTCGCGGTCGGCGATGTGACGGTGACCTTCGCCGGCACCGTGCAGGTTCCGGGGCGCGTGGTGTACATCCATCCGCAGCACAACTTCGCGGTCGTCGCCTACGATCCGGCGCTGATCGGCAGCACGCCGGTCAGATCCGCGAGGCTGACGCCGCGCGCATTGGTCGCCGGCGAACCGGTGTGGGTGGTGGGACTGGGCGGTGACAGCCAGCTACATGCCCGCAGGACCGAGATCGCGAGCATCGATCCGCTGGAGTTGCCGCTGTCGCGCACCATGCGCTTCCGCGACAGCAATGTCGAGACCGTGCAACTCGTCAATCCGCCGCTGGAATTCGACGGCGTGCTGGCCGACCAGGCCGGCAACGTTCTGGGCACCTGGTCGAGCTTCGCGTACGAGAGTGGCCGCGAGCTGTCGCAGGATACGCGCGGCGTGCCGATCGACCTGGTGGCCGATATGCTCGATCGCGTGCGCAACGAGCGCCCGCTGCACTCGCTCGAGGCCGAGCTCGGGGTGTTGTCATTGGCGACTGCGCGCGAGATCGGCCTGCCGGAGGGCTGGGCGAAGCGGCTCGCGCAGCACGCGCCGACGCGGCGCCAGGCACTGACCGTGGTGCGCCTGGTCGGCGGCTCCGCGGCGGCGCAGCGCCTGCAGCAGGGGGATCTGCTGCTCGCGATCGATGGCAGCGTGGTGACGCGCTTTCGCGAGGTGGAGAGGGCCGCCGCCGACAAGGATCATGTGCAGGTCACGGTGTGGCGCGGCCAGAGCGAGCAGACGCTCGACGTCGCTACCGCGGAGCTTCCCGGAACGGACGTCGATCGCCTGGTGGAGTGGGCGGGCGCGACACTGCAGGCGCCGCATCGCGCCATGAGTGTGCAGCGGGGGATTGCGCCCGTGGGCGTGTATGTCGGCTACTTTTCGTACGGGTCGCCGGCGACGCGTTACGGACTGTATCCGGGCCGGCGGATCGTGGAAGTGGACGGAGCCGCCACTCCGGATCTGGATACGTTTCTCAAGGCCGTCACCGGACGGCCCGATCGCGCCTCGGTGCGCCTGAAGACCATCACCTGGAATAACGCCCCGGAAGTGATCACGCTCAAGCTCGACAAGCACTACTGGCCGGCGTACGAGCTCACGCACAGCGCCGGTGGCTGGGTGCGGCGCGCACTCGAGTGAGGTCTGCGGCCCGCACGTGCCCAATACCGGCCGCTCCCTCAGGCTCGAGCCGTCGGTAGGGCGCGACAGCCGCCCGTTGCCTATTTGACAGTGTTTTTCGCCTTCACCGGATGTCGTGACGCACGTGATGCTTTCCCACAACACGCGGTTGCGGCGCCCGTGGCTTGCTAGAATTCGTTTCATCTATGGTTCGTGCCGTCAGAGCTACCCAGGTCGAGATCGAGAGCGCCGTACAGGCGCTGCGCAACGGCGAGCTCGTGGCATTTCCGACCGAGACTGTCTATGGCCTGGGCGCGAACGCCCAGAACCCGGCCGCCGTGGTGAAGATTTTCGAGGCCAAGGGACGTCCGCCGAACCATCCGGTGATCGTTCACCTCGACAGCCCGCGCTACCTGCACCGCTGGGTGCGTGAGGTTCCCGAGGCCGCCACGCGTCTCGCCGAGAGCTTCTGGCCGGGACCGCTGACCATGGTGATGCCGCGGGCCGCCAGCGTTCACGACGTCATCACCGGTGGCCAGGACACGATCGCGGTGCGTGTGCCGGCGCATCCGATGGCGCAGCAGTTGCTCACCGCGTTCGGCGGCGGCATCGCCGCACCGTCGGCCAACCGCTACGGGCGCCTCTCCCCGACCCGTGCGGAGCACGTGCGCGAGGAGTTGGGCGAGGCGGCGCGCGTGATCCTCGATGGCGGGGAGTGCCAGATCGGGCTGGAGTCGACCATCGTGTCCTTTGAGGACGGGGGTGTGCGGCTGCTGCGGCCGGGCAGTGTGACGGCGACGCAGCTGCGGGAGGTGGTGGGCGAGCTGGTGAGCGGTGCCGACCGCCTGTCTCCGCGAGTTCCCGGTGGCACGCCGACGCACTACGCGCCCACCACTCCCATGACCATCGTGCCGGCCGGGGAGATCGACGCGCAGGCGGATGCAGCCTCCGGCGGCGCCCGCCGCGTGGCGGTGCTGGCGCAGCGCCTGCCGCTGCGCGCCCACAAGTACGTCACCTGGATCAATGCCGGACGCAGGCCCGAGAGCTACGGCCGCGATCTGTACGCGAATCTGCGTACCCTGGATAAAGCCGGCTGCCAGCGCATTCTCGTGCAGGCGGTACCGGACGGGGAGCGCTGGCAGGCGATCCGCGATCGCCTCCTGCGCGCCGCGACCAGCGTCGCCGACAGCGACGACGGCACCGGCAGCACGGCAGTGCTGCCGTAAACTCCCCTGGTGCGCCGCCCGCGATTCATCGACCCGTTCCAGCCCGCGGAGGTCCGGCGCCTCGTGAGCGAGTTCGGCTCGCCGCTCCTGATCCTCGACTGCGAGCGCGTGCGCGTGCAGTTCCGCAAGCTTCGCAAGGCGCTGCCGCGAGTCGATCTGCACTACGCACTGAAGCCCATGCCGCATCCGGCGGTCGTGCAGACGGTCATCGCGGAGGGCGGTTTCCTCGATCTGGCCACCACCGGCGAGGTGCAGCTGGCGCAGCGCCTGAGCGTAGCGCCGGAGCGCTGCATTCACAGCCACCCCATCAAGCGCGAGCAGGACATCGCCAACGCGCTGCAGTTCGGCGTACGCTTGTTCGTCGCCGACAATCCCGATGAAGTGCGCAAGTTCGCGCGCCTCGGCGACGCGGCGCAACTGCTGTTGCGGGTGTCGTTCCGCGCCCCCGGCGCGGTGTGCGATCTGTCGCGCAAGTTCGGCTGCGATCCGGAGGACCTGCTGCCGCTCGCGCGCCTGGCCGCCGATCTGGGTATCGCGGTGCGGGGACTTTCGTTCCACGTCGGCTCGCAGACCGCCGATGCCGGCAAGCACGTCGAGGCGCTCGCCGCGTGCGCCAGGCTCACGGCGGCGGCGCGCCGCGAAAGGCTCGGCGCCTTTGATACCCTCGACATCGGCGGCGGTTTTCCCATCGAATATGGGCAGCCGGTACAGGACATCGGCCGCTTCTGCGCGCCGCTGCGTGCGGCCGTGGCGCGCCTGCCGAAGCGCGTGCGCGTGATCGCCGAGCCGGGGCGCTACGTCGTGGGTCCGTCCGCCATTGGCGTGGCCTCGGTGATGGGGCGTGCACGGCGCGAGGGACACTGGTGGTATTACCTCGACGACGGGCTCTACGGCTCCTACAGTGGGCAGTTGTTCGATCACGCACGTTACCCGGTGGAAGCCCTGCGCGCGGGCAGCGAGCGGCTGCCGTCGGTGCTGGCAGGGCCGACCTGCGACAGCATCGACGTGATCGCGGAGAACCTCATGTTGCCGCAGCTTCGAGCCGGAGACCTGGTGGTCGGCCGCGCCATGGGTGCCTACACCTGGGCGAGCGCTTCGGAGTTCAACTTCTTTCCCAAGGCCACCGTGGTGTCAGTCAACCTGCGCCCCGGGGACACGGGCAGCGTCACGCCGTGGCCGCTGTAGCGCCTGACACTGCGGGGCGGCGCTTGATCCGCAATATCGTGTTCGACATCGGCTGGGTGTTCGTGCGGCTCAACTACCGACCGATCCTCGGGCACCTCGAGGCGCACGGCGCGCAAGTGGCCGAGCGCGACGCGCTGATGGAGCGCATCGGGCTCGCGGATCACGAATGCGGGCGCCTGCCCGGCCGCGAGCTCCTCGAGCGGCTGGCGGGCCTCGCGCGCCAGCCCGTGTCGCTCGAGGAGACGCATGCGCATTGGGTGGACATGTTCGAGCTCGAGCCGGCGATGGTCGATCTGGCCCACCGCCTGAGCGAGCGCCACCGGGTGTTCCTCCTGTCCAACATCGGCGACCTGCACTGGGCACACCTGTCGCGCGAATATCGCCTGCACGCCATCGGGCATGGAGCGCTGCCGTCATACCTCGCAGGTGTCATGAAGCCGCACGCCGGTATTTATGCCGAGGCCGAGCGGCGCTTTGCCCTCGAGCCGGCGGCCACGGTGTTCATCGACGACCGGGCGGACAACATCGCCGGCGCGCGCGCGCGCGGCTGGCGCGGTATCGTGCACGGCGGCTACCGCAGCACGCTCACCGCTCTGGGGGACCTCGGGGTCGACTGCTTCAGGACCTGATCCGTGAACCCGGTCATTTCCGCGACCCTGCTGCTCATGGCCTCGAACGTCTTCATGACGTTCGCCTGGTATGCGCACCTGAAGAATCTCGCCGCCCGGCCCTGGTACCTGGCGGCGATGGTGAGCTGGGGCATCGCCTTCTTCGAGTATCTGCTGCAGGTGCCGGGCAACCGGATCGGCTACACGCGGCTGTCACTGCCGCAGCTGAAGATCCTGCAGGAGGTGATCACGCTCGGCGTGT
Organism: Gammaproteobacteria bacterium; assembly: GCA_005878095.1. Lineage (GTDB taxonomy): Bacteria > Pseudomonadota > Gammaproteobacteria > Steroidobacterales > Steroidobacteraceae > 13-2-20CM-66-19. Next base: position 8,471 of record VBNH01000122.1, read on the forward strand.
TCGTGCCGTTCGCCCTGCTGTACATGCACAAGCCGCTGAAGCTCGACTACCTGTGGGCGGCCCTGTGCATCCTGGGTGCGGTATATTTCGTATTCCGTTCGCCGGGCGCCCCATGAAGAACGAAGTCGCAGCGGAGCCTTTTACCGCCATCCACGCGCAGGTGATCGCCGCCCGCAAGGGACGCGATCCGCGCGTGATCGCGCGCCTGTTCTCGGGTTGGGCGGTGTTCGGCGAGCGGCAGTTCGTGCGCGGCTACGCGGTGCTGCTGCCGGATCCGGTGGTGCCGAATCTCAACGCGCTCGGCGTCCGCGAGCGCATCGCCTTCCTCTCCGACATGTCGCGCCTGGGCGATGCGCTGCTCAAGGTGACCGGAGCCACGCGCATCAACTACGCGATCTTCGGCAACCAGGAGCCGGCGCTGCACGCGCACGTCATCCCGCGCTACGTCGATGAACCGGAGGCGCTGCGCGGCGCACAGCCCTGGGCCTACGACTGGTGCGCGGCGCCGCTGTTCGAGCGCGCCTCCTGCCAGGAGCTCGCCGGGAACTTGCTGCGCGAACTCACGCGCATGGGCGTCACCAAGCCGATGCGCTTCAATCCCGGGGCGAACGCCGACGGCTGAAACTCCCGCGGGCACAGCGACCCGCGGCCGTTCACTTCGCCGGCGGTTTTTCCGCAGCCGGCGCCGCGGCTTGCGCCGGCGAAGCGGGTTGCGCCGGCGCACCTGACTGCGCCGTGCTCGGGGCCGCCTTGACGCTCAGCAGCTCGACTTCGAAGATCAGCAGCGAGCCCGGCGGAATGGGCGGTGAGGAGCGCAGGTCGTACCCGAGTTGCGGCGGAATGAACAGCTGGTACTTGGCGCCCGGCTTCATGAGACCCAGCCCCTCGGTCCAGCCGGGGATGACGCGGTTGAGCTGGAAGTTCGCCGGCTGCCCGCGCTTGTAGCTGCTGTCGAACTCGGTCCCATTCATCAGCGTGCCCCGGTAGTTCACCGAGACCTCGTCGGTTGGCTTGGGCGAGGCGCCGCTGCCGGCGGCGAGCACCTTGTACTGCAGGCCGCTCGCGGTCGTCACGATGTCGGGTTTCTTGCCGTTCTCGGCCAGGAACTTGGCCGCCGCACGGTGGTTGGACTCGCCGACGGAGTCCACCAGACCGCGCAGGTTCTCGCGATCCTTGTCCGTCATCGAGACCTTGCCGGAGAGTGCATCGTGGACGCCCTGTGCGAGCTGCTGCGCGTTGAGCAGTTCGGGGGGAATGCCGCTGGCGCGCAGCTGCTCGCCCATCGACACGCCGACACTGTAACTTGGGGAGCTGGTCTTTGCCTTTGCGGTCGCCTCCTTGGCGGCGCCGGCTGTGGCGGGCGCTTTCTTGGCCGGGGCGGCGGTTTCCGACGAGGGCGCAGCGCCCGCGGGCGGTTGCTGCGCAGAGGCGAGCATCGAGCCCGCAAGCGCGACCGCGGCGGCGGTGCTGACGAGGAGGAACGTACGGCCGCGGCGCGGCGCTGGCAGTGTCATGAGGCACCCTTCACAGGCATGCGGGCCGTGCACGGCACGGCTTGGGAACCGCAGCGGGTCGGGAGTGTGGCTGATTGCAGGCCTGTGCGCTGCACTTTTTTCCGTGGCGGTGAGGGCTTGGGCGCCGGCACCGCTCAACGCTCAGCCGTCCGGCCGCTCGTCCGCAGGCTGAGCTGCCGCCGACAGCGACGCGAGCTCCTCGTCCGTGAACGTGCCCTGGGAGAGGAGCCACCTGGCCCGATGCAACTGGGGGGCGGCGACGTATATTCGCGAGGGCGCCGCCTGCCCGAGGACGCCGGCATCCGACATGACCCGAGCCACGACCCCCTCGGCCGCGAGCACCTCGGCCAGCGACTGCGCGGAGGGCAGATCCGACAGCGTAGTAAGCAGGCGCCATTCAGAGCCGGACATGGTGTCGCTACAGTGCCAAAGGCGCGAAGTTTCTACAATGCGCAGCATATGCTCATCGTTCGCAGTCTTTCCCGCAGCTTCCGCGAGGGCGGGCGCGTGCACCAGGTGCTCGATGGAGCCGACGCGCAGCTAAGGTGCGGCGAGACGGTCGCGGTCACCGGACGCAGCGGCTCGGGCAAATCGACGCTCCTCAATCTCATCAGCGGCATCGACCGTGCCGAGCGCGGCACCGTGGAGATCGACGGGCGTGACGTGACGGCCATGGGCGAGCCCGCCCGCACCTTGTTCCGCCGCGCCCACATCGGCTTCGTCTACCAGTTCTTCAACCTGATCCCGACCCTCGATGTCGAAGAGAACGTGCGCCTGGTGCTGGAACTCAACGGCGCACGCGGGACACAGGCGCGCGAGCGGAGCCTCGCGGCGCTCGCCGAGGTGGGTCTGCGCGAGCGGGCGCACAGCGCTGTGGACCAGCTCTCCGGCGGCGAGCAGCAGCGGGTGGCGATCGCACGCGCGCTGGTGCACCGGCCCGGGCTGCTGCTGGCCGATGAACCCACCGGTAACCTCGACGAACAGACCGCGGGCGAGGTGCTGCCGGTGCTGTTGTCGCTCACCCGCGCGCGCGGCACGACCGTCGTGATCGTGACGCACGACGTCGCCGTGTCCCGTCTGGCGGATCGGGTGCTCGAGCTGCGTGACGGCCGGCTGCACTCATGATGCCGACCCTGCGTGCGGCCAGCCTGCGGCATCTGCTGCGCCATCCGGCCCAACTGGCGCTGGCGCTCATCGGGCTGACACTGGGAGTGGGCACGATCGTGGCGGTGGACGTCGCCACGGCAAGCTCGCAGCGCGCCTTCGAGCTCTCCCTGCGGGCGGTCAACGGCGCCGCCACCCATCAGATCACGGGCGGTCCGCGTGGGATCGATGAGCGGCTGTACGCGCAGCTGCGCACGCACGCCGCCGCCGGCGCGCCGCCGCGCTTCGCGCCGCTGGTGACGGGGTACGTCACGGTGGGTGAGCGCACCATGCAACTGGTCGGCGTCGACCCGTTCGCGGCCGTGGAGCTCGCGGACGAGGGGCGGGTCGGCGCAGCGCCCGCCCCGGCGACTGACGGTGTCGAGGGATTGCGCCGCTGGTTCACCGAGCCGGGCGCCGTGGTCCTGAGCGCGGCGACCGCGCAGCAGCTGGGGCTGGCGGTCAACAGCCGCTTTGACGTGACCGTCGGCGGCGTGCGGCAGCGCGCCACGCTCATCGGCCGGATCACCGACGCCGGCGCGGGGTTCGACGCAGCGCTGTTCACGGACATCGCGCAGGCACAGGAATGGCTCGGAGCGGCCGGCCGCCTGTCGCGCATCGACGTGCGCTTTGCCGGGGGCGCGCCCGGCGCCGCGCTCGCGTGGCTGCGCGCGCAACTGCCTGCGGATCTCGAGCTGCACGCGACGCGCGCCCAGGCGCGCGAGACCTTTGCCATGACGGACGCGTTCACGACCAACCTGAAGGCCATGAGCCTGCTGGCGCTGCTGGTGGGCACGTTTCTCATCTACGGGGCGGTGAGCTTTGCGGTGCTGCAGCGCCGCGCCACCATCGCCGTGCTGCGGGCGCTGGGCGCTACCCGCGGCGAGGTGCTCGCAGTCGTGCTCGGCGAAGCGGCGGTGCTGGGCGTCGTCGGTGCGCTGTGCGGGGTGCTGCTGGGAGTGGCGCTCGGACGGGGCCTGGTGGGACTCGTTTCACAAACCATCAATGACCTGTATTTCGTGGTCACCGTGAACGAGGTCACCGTGCCCGTGAGCGGGGTCGTCGCGGCGCTATGCGCCGGACCGGCGACCGCGCTCGCCGCGGCGTTGCTGCCGGCGCTCGAGGTGGCCGCGAGCGCACCGCAGCTGGGACTGGCGCGTTCGGTGCTCGAAACGCGGGCGGTACGCGTGGCGCGAACCCTGGCCGTCGTCAGCGCACTGCTGGCGGTGGGGGCGGGCCTCATCGCGTGGGTCTCCGGACGAAGCCTGCTGGCCGGGTTCGCCACACTGTTCATGTTGCTGTTGAGTGTGGCGGCGGTCACGCCGGCGGCGCTGCGCGTCCTGGCACAGGCCGCGGCACGGCTCGGCGGGCGCGTGAGCCCGGTGGTGCGGCTTGCCTGCGGCGACATCGCGGCCTCGCTCAGCCGCACGGGCGTGGCCAGCGCCGCGCTCGGCATGGCGCTCACCGCCATGATCGGGGTCGCGATCATGGTGGAGAGCTTCCGGGAATCCCTGCGCGAGTGGCTCATTCACACCCTGCGCGCGGACGTCTACGTCAGCGCTCCGGGCCCGGCAGAAGGGTCGGAACGCCGGCTCGACCCGGCCGTCATCCGCGCGCTGCTCGCGACACCCGGGATCCGTGATCACAGCGAGAGCCGCCGGGTGGAGGTCGCATCGCCGCGCGGCGCGCTGGATCTGAACGCCGTCAGACTCGCGCATGCCAGCTACGCGGCGCTGCAGTTCACGCAAGGAGACGCGGCGCACGCGTGGCCGCAGTTTGCGCGCGGCGCGATCCTGGTCTCCGAGCCGCTCGCCTGGCGGCTCGCGCTCGCGCCCCATGACACCCTCACCCTGACGACCGCTTCCGGGCCGCGGGTGTTTGCGGTGGCGGGCGTGTACCGCGAATACGGCAACGACCGCGGCGAGGTGCTCATGAGCCTCGGTCAATACCAGCGCCTGTGGGGCGACGAGGCGATCAGCGGGCTCGGCATCTATCTGGCACCCGGAGTCGAGGCGCGGCGGGCGGTAGCGCAATTGCGCGCGGCCGCGGGCGGCCGGCAGGCGCTCCTGATCCGCTCCAACGCCGACATTCGCGCGCTGTCGATGCGCATTTTCGAGCGCACCTTCGTGATTACGCGGGTGCTGTACTGGCTCGCCGCGGGCGTGGCCACGGTGGGCCTGGTGAGTGCGCTGCTGGCGTGGGAACTGGAACGGTCGCGGGAGCTGGCGATCCTGCGCTCGCTCGGCCTGACTCCACGGGGCACCGCGCTGTTGGTGCTGGCGCAGACCACTTTCATGGGCGTCGCGGCACTCGCCGCGGCGATTCCGGCGGGACTGCTGACCGCGCTGGTGCTGACGGGCGTCATCAACCGCCGCGCCTTCGGCTGGCAGATTGATCTGCACCTGACGGCGGCGCAGTTCACCGATGCCCTGTGGCTCGCGCTCGCCGCGGCGCTGGCGGCAGGTGTGTACCCGGCGTGGCGCAGCGCGCGGGCGCCGCTCGTGCACGGTCTGCGGGAGGAGTGATGCGCCGCAGCCGCGCGCCGGCGGTGATCCGGCTGGCGCTCACGGGCGCGGCAGCGTGCGCGATCGTGAGTGCGGCGCCGCCCCCCGCGCAGCTGCGCCCGGCCGCCGGCGTCGCGCCGGCGGGCTTTGCGCAGGCGCTGGCGCCCTGGACCTTCGCGTTTCCGCGTGATCACGGACCACATCCCCAGTTCCGGCAGGAGTGGTGGTATGTCAGCGGCAATCTCGACGCCGCGTCCGGGGAGCGCGTGGGATTTGAGCTGACGTTCTTCCGGTTTGCGCTCGAGCCCGCGCCCGCGGCGGTGGCTGCGCCCGCGGCTGCGCCTGCGCCCGCAGCGGTGCCCGCGCCCGCAGCGGTGCCGGCGCCTGCGGCGGCGTCTGCCTGGCGGACGCGCGAAATCTATCTGGCTCATTTCGCGCTCACCGACGTTCAGCGCCGGCGCTTCCGCTTCGCGCAGAAGCTCTCGCGCGCGGCGCTGGGCCTTGCGGGTGCGCAGGCGGCACCGTTGCACGTGTGGATCGACGACTGGTCGCTGGAGGAGGCGGCAGGCGCACAGGGTGGCGCTCAGGCCGTTTCCGCTGCCCCGTGGAGGCTGCGGGCCGCGCAGCCCGGCTATGAGCTCGAGCTCACGCTGCAGGCTCAGACACCGCCGGTTCTGAACGGCGAGGCAGGATTAAGCCGCAAGTCCGCCGAGCCGGGCGATGCGACCTACTACTACTCGATTCCGCGCCTGGCCGTGCACGGGCGCGTGATCCGCGAGGGTCATCCGCTTAGGCTTCAGGGCCTGGCATGGCTCGATCGCGAGTGGGGCAGCGGGGCCTTAAGCGCGCAGGAGGCGGGTTGGGACTGGTTCGCGCTGCAGCTGAACGATGGCACGGCGCTGATGTACTACGCGCTGCGCAATCGGGACGACACCCGTGATCCGCACAGTGCCGGAACCTGGGTCGAGGCTGCCGGTCGCTCCCGCCCATTGTCCAATGAGGAGGTGAGCATCGAGGTCACAGATCACTGGAGCAATGCGCAGGGGACCCGCTACCCGGCGCTCTGGCGCCTGCGCGTGCCCGCGCTCGCGCTCGAGGTGAGCGTGCGTCCCGTGCTTGCCGATCAGGAGCTCAGGACCACGCCCGATTACTGGGAAGGCGCGGTGGATGTCAGCGGAGCGCGCGCCGGGCGGAGCATCGCCGGGCGCGGCTATGTCGAGTTGGTCGGCTACGCGCCGGAACGCTCGCGCCACGAGGAGACTGGCGTGCTCGGCCGCCTTGACCGATGATGGCCGCCCTTCGCCTCATCGATACGGGAGACGATCATGCGACGCTATTTCGTAGGGGCACTCACCCTCCTGGTTGCGCTTCCGCTGCACGCCGCGCTGCCCGACGGCGCGAAAGCGCCGGATTTCACCACGGTGGCATCGCTGGCGGGCAAGGAGTTCAAGTTCTCGCTGGCCGATGCCCTGAAGAAGGGACCGGTGGTGCTGTATTTCTACCCGGCGGCTTTCACGCCAGGATGCAACATCGAGGCGCACAAGTTCGCCGAAGCGGCCGATCAGTTCAAGGCGCTGGGCGCCACGGTGGTGGGCGTGTCGCACGACCCGATCGCGAAGCTCGACGAGTTCTCGGTCCAGAAGTGCGAGAACAAGTTCCCGGTGGCCTCCGACGGGAACGGCTCCATCATGAAATCCTACGACTCCGTGCTCGCCGATCATCCTGAGTACGCCAACCGCACCTCCTACGTGATCGCGCCGACCGGGCAAATCATTTATTCCTATACGGCCATGAAGCCCGACCAGCACGTCGAGAACACCATGGCCGCCGTCAGGAAGTGGCAGGAGTCGCACAAGAAGACCTGAGATCCGGCTCAGGCGAGATCGGCGAGCTGGGTGGGCACCTGACGGCGCAGCAGCAGGGTGCGCGCCTCCCACTGCTGCGGCGCGGGCAGCTCCTCGAGGAAGCTCACCTCGTTCCCAGCCAGGAGCGCGATCGGCACGCCATCGCGATACAGGAGGCGGTTACCGCTCAGTGAAGGCAGCCGCGCACCCGGCGTGAGGATGCCGACCAGGTTCAACGGGTCGGCGCCCGACAGCGACACGTAGTGCCCCTCGCGCGGCTTGCGGCGCGCCTCGCGCAGCAAGGCGATCGCCTCGGGCGCGGCGTACTGCTCGCCGCTGAAGCCGGCGACGAAGCGCCCGCCGCGAATCTCGCCCCGCGCCTCGAGGCGCCGGCAGCACATCAGCAGATCGCGCCACGGCGGCAGCCAATCGGCCTCGCGCGCCAACAGTCGCCAGAACACCACTCCCCAGCGGCGCAGGAGCGTCCGCACGACGTGCTCGATAGTCTCTTCCTCGAGAGCGCGCTCGCGCGCTGCGGCGTCCCGATCACCCGCGGCCGGCGTGGCACCTGCGGCAGCAGCGCCCGCGGCCGCCGCGGGGCCTGCGATGCGCGACCAGCGTCCCGCGGCGTCCATCCCGAACAGCGCGATGCGCCGTCGCCGCCGTCCGCCCATCGCGGGGCGGCGCCGGTCAGCCGGCACCAGCAGCGCGCGCAATCCCGCGAAGCTGTCGGAGTTGACGAGCCCCAGCGCGACCAGCTCCGCGAGCGCCTCCTCGGTCTGCGACGGCAGCAGCCCGGTGCCGGAGGCGATCTCATCGAAGAAGGATGCGCCATGCGTGGACAGATACTGCGCCACGCGCTGCGCGCTCGCCGAAAGGTGCGTCGCATCCACCGACCCGGTCAGGGTCGACCACAGGCGCACATTGCGCCGTGCGAGCAGCACGATCGGCGTGGCGCGCACCGGCGCCGCGCCGCGCGCGGGGTCGCTGCGGCGGGCGCTGAGCCGCGTCCACACGAAACGACCGGCGAGGCATTGCTCATCGAGCCAGGCGGGCTCGTACTCACTGATGCGGTTGGGCAGGATCTCGGTCTCCCAGGCGCTGGCGGGCGCCTCGAATCCCTCCAGCTGCGCGAGGATCGCGCCCACCGCGTCGGGTCCCTCCATGCGCCCGCCGAGCGTGACGCGCTGCCACTCGATGAGGAAGCGCAGAAAGTCCCGCGCTTCGATCGGTTCGATCTCCGCGCGCAAGCGCCGCACGGTGTAGCGGTGGATTCGTGCCAGCAGCCGCCGTTCGCACCACTCGGTGGCCGCCGGCGCTTCCGCGGTGAATGCGCCGCGCATCGCGAAGCCCTCCGCCTGCAGCACCGCGAGCGCGGCTTCGACCCGTGCGGGGGGCACGCTGAGATCGGCCGCGAGCGCGGGTGCGGTCGTGGGTCCGAGACCCAGGCGCCCGCGGACCACCTCCACCAGCGCGCCTTCCGCGCCGAAGGCGTGCGCGTGCGCCGCGGGCGTCACCACCGCGGGCTCGGGGCTGGCATCCGGGTACAGGGCGGTAAACAGCGGCAGTCGCTCGGCCGTGACCCACAGCCGCGCCCCCGTGCCGCCGACCCGCGTCACGCGCCGCTGCGCGACCAGGGTGGCGACAAGCGCGGGCCAGAGCGCATCGCGCTCGACCTCCGCTTCGGTCAGGAACGTGAGCCACAGGAGCGCGTCGTGCAGCTCGTCGGCGCTGGCGGCATCGGGCCAGGCTTCCTCGCGCACGCGGCGGATGGCCTCGGGGTCGAGCCGGCCGAGGTCGGCGGCGCTCTGCGGATCGAGCCAGCGCCGGCTCATCACCGCCTGGGTGCGCCGCTCCTCCAGCGGTGCGTCATCGAGAAACGCGTAGGGCCTTGCGGACAGTACTTCCAGCGCAAGCGGCGAAGGCTCGGTCAGATCGCGTGCAATGACCTGGATGCGGCCCGACTCCACGGCGCGCAGCAGCCGCTCGAGTCCTCCGATATCCATCGCCTCTTCGAGACAGTCGCGGATCGCCTGGCGCACCAGTGGATGATCCGGAATCTCCAGCTCGCCCGCGAGATTCTCGGCGCACGCGAGCTGCTCGGGAAACACCGCGGCGAGCAGGTCCTCCGCCGCCATGCGCGCCAGCGGCGCCGGTACCTTCCTGCCGCCGCGGTAGCGTGGCAGCGCCAGCGCAATCGCCGCACTCCAGCGCCAGCGCACCGGAAACATGGGGGCGGCGCACAACGCCTGCACCAGCAGCGGCCGCACCGTGCTGGAATGCAGGTAACGGGCGACCTCGGCGAGCTCGAAGCTGTGCGCCGTGGTCAGCGACAACACGATGGTGTCCTCGGTCGCCGCCGCCTGCAGCTCGAAGTTGAACGAGCGACAGAAGCGCTTGCGCAGCGCCAATCCCCAGGCGCGATTGATGCGACTGCCGAAGGGCGAGTGAATGACCAGCTGCATGCCGCCGGCTTCGTCGAAGAAGCGTTCGAAGATGACCGTCTGTTGGGTCGGCACGGCCCCGAGTGCGGCCCGCGCCGCGGCCAGATAGCTCACCAGCTGCACCGCGGCAGGGGCTGCGATGCCCGCCTGCGCCACGAGCCACTGCGTCGCCCCCTCGAGTCCCTGATTCAGCCGCGCCTCGAGCTCCAGGCGCAGCCGCGAGACGCTCGCCGACAGCTCATCGGTCCGCCCGGGCGCCTCGCCGAGCCAGAACGGAATGGAGGGCGGCTCGCCGCGCGCATCCTCGACGCGGATCCGGCCCTGCTCCACACGCAGGATGCGGTAGGACACATTGCCCAGCTGGAAGACATCGCCCTGCAGACTCTCGACCGCGAAGTCCTCGTTCACCGTGCCGACGAACTGCGCCTGCGGCTCGAGAATGACCTGGTAGTCGGCGTTGTCGGGAATGGTGCCGCCGGAGGTGATGGCGGTCAGTCGCGCGCCGCGCCGTCCCGTGACCCGATGATTCACGGCGTCGTGATGAATGAGCGCCCCGTGCCGGCCGCGGCGCGTGCTGTAGCCTTCGGCGAGCATGCACAGCACCTCGTCGAACTCGGCGCGCTCGAGATCCCGATACGCATACGCCCCGCGCAGCAGCGCGTACAGGCTCTGCTCGTCCCAGTCGCGTGCCGCGACCTCCGCGACGATCTGCTGCGCCAGCACGTCCAGCGGCCTTACCGGCATGATCAGCCGGTCGAGCTCCCCGCGGCGCACCGCGGCCAGGAGCGCTGCGCACTCCACCAGGTCATCGCGTGACAGCGGAAACAGCCTCCCCTTGGGCGTGCCGCCCAGAGAATGACCGGAACGGCCGACGCGCTGCAGCAGGGCGGCGATCGAGCGCGGCGAGGCGAGCTGGCACACCAGATCCACCTCGCCGATGTCGATCCCGAGCTCCAGGGACGCGGTGGCCACCAGGGCGCGCAACTCGCCGCGCTTCAGCCGGCTCTCGGCCGAGAGGCGCGACTCCTTTGCCATGCTGCCGTGGTGCGCGGTGACGTGTTGCTCGCCGAGGCGCTCGGACAGATGCCGCGCGATGCGCTCGGCCTGTCGCCGGGTGTTGACGAACACCAGCGTCGTGCGGTGCTCGCTCACGAGCTGCGCCAGGCGATCGTACAGCTGCGTCCACACTTCCCCCGACATCACCGCCTCGAGAGGGGAGGCGGGGATCTCCAGCTGCAGGTCGCGCTCGCGCACGTGCCCGGAGTCGATGATGGTGCAGTCGGCGGCGCCATCGGCGCGCAGGTTGCGTGTGCCGACGAGGAAGCGCGCCACGTCCTCGACGGGCTTCTGCGTGGCGGACAGGCCCACGCGCGTGAGTTTGCGACCGGCGAGGGATTCGAGCCGCTCGAGTGTGAGCGACAGATGCACGCCGCGCTTAGCTCCGGCCATGACATGGATCTCATCCACGATCACCGTACGGGTGCTCGCGAGCATCCGCCGGCCCGACTCGGAACCGAGCAGGATGTACAGTGACTCAGGGGTGGTGACCACGATGTGGGGCGGGCGCTTGGCGCTGGCCGCGCGCTCGCGCTGGGGCGTGTCGCCGGTGCGCACGAAGGTGCGAATGTCGACGTCCGGGAGAGCCAGCGCGCGCAGCTGCGCGCGGATGCCGGCGAGCGGCGCCTCCAGGTTGCGGTGGATATCGTTGGAGAGCGCCTTGAGCGGCGACACATACACCACCAGCGTTTCATCCGGCAGCCGCCCGCCCGCTGCGACACCGCTGCGCACCAGCTCATCGATCACCGCGAGGAATGCGGCGAGTGTCTTGCCCGAACCGGTGGGGGCTGCGATCAGCACGTGACGCTGCGCGGCGATCGCCGGCCAGGCCGCGCTCTGCGCGGGTGTGGGCGCATCAAAGGTGCATGCGAACCATCGGGCGACGGCCGGGTGGAAGGCAGCGGGCATGGTCCGATTGAAACACAGCCGGAGCCTCACGAGGGGAGTAAAGTGACCGACTCGTCCCTTGAGCCGAAGGTATCGGAGGATGTGGGAAGAGGATGTTGAGAGCGCGGCGCGCCGCAAGGTCGCCTGGCTCATCGGGATCGTCGTCGCGGTCCTGATCGCCTTCGCCGGCTGGTACTGGTACGCGTCGCGACAGCGTCCCGCCCCCGCGACGCCGGTGGTAGCTGCCGCGGCGCCCCCGCCGGTGAGCACCGAGCCGCAGATCGCGCATCCGATCACGGCTGATAACGCGGCGGGCTCTGCCGCCTTGCCGGCGCTGAACGACAGCGACTCGGTCGTGCACGATTCGCTCGCCGGCGTGCTCGGCCGCCATGCCGTCGAGCAGTTCCTGGTGCCGCAGAACATCGTGCGCCACCTCGTCGCCACCGTCGACAACCTGCCGCGCAGGAAGGTGGCCGTAGAGCTGCGGCCCGTGAAACCGACGCCAGGACAGACCGTCAGCGTCACCCAGGGCGAGATCACGACCCTGAGCGATGCCAACTTCGAGCGCTATGCGCCGCTGGTGCGGGTGCTGCAGGCCACGGACGTGAAGGCACTCGCCCTGGTGTACCAGCGGCTGTATCCGCTGTTCCAGCAGGCTTACGAGGACCTGGGCTATCCGGGCAAGTACTTCAACGATCGGCTGGTCGAGGTGATCGATCAGCTGCTGCAGGCGCCGGAGGTGTCGGCGCCGATCAAGCTGGTGCAGCCCAAGGTCTTCTACGAATACGCCGACGCTGACCTCGAAGGTCGCTCGGCCGGACAGAAGCTGCTGATCCGCATGGGTCCGGCGAACGCGCGCGCCATCAAGGCGAAACTGCGGGAATTTCGCGCCGAGATCGTCCGGAAGAAATAACGTAACAGCTATGGACGAGGCCGGTCTCGACAAGCCGCTCGCGGATCTGCGCTCCGTGTTGATTCCCGCCGAGACCCTCGAAGCCTGGGCGATCCAGCGGCGGATCTTCGCGCTATCGCACCGGCGGCTGCTGATCGCCGCCACCAGCGGCAGGCTGGTGGTGCTGGTGCGCGGGCTCCTCGGGGGCTTCGACGTCTCCACCATCCGCTGGCAGGACCTCGAGGAGGTGACTTTGCGTGTGGGGGTGATCGGCGCGGATCTGGCGCTGCGCGCCGGTAAAGCCACCGATCTCGCCTCGCTCGGTGCGCAGGGCTCACAGCGGGTCGAGTTTCAGGGGCTGCGCAAGGAGCAGGCGCAGGCGGTGTACCGTATCTGCCAGGCCCAGGACCAGGCGTGGCGCGAGAAGCGCCGGATCCGCGAGCTCGAGGAATTGCGGGCGCGATCCGGCGGAATCCAGGTGATGTCGGGACCCGCCCCGGCCGGCCTGACCACCGATAGCGATGCGGTGCGGCGCCTGCAGGAGGCCAGGAAACTGCTGGACGCCAAGCTCATCACCGATGCGGAGTACGAGGCCATCAAGGCGAAGATCGTGTCGTCGTGAGATGCAGCGGGACGCACCCGCTCAAGGCGCCGCTGCCGAGGCTTCCGATATTCAACGTGCATGCACAAGTAATCCACAGGCGATCCACAGGGCAGGTGCGCTAGCCTTGTGAGCATGGTCATCCGCTTTCGCCGCCGCCCCGACACGCACGACGAAGTGCTCGGGACTTACAGTTTTCCCAGCCGCACGGTGCGGGTGCTGAAGACACAGGATGATCGCATCCTGTGGACCTGCGACTGCGACAAGTTTCGCCGCCAGGATGGACAGCGCGAGCCCCTGTGGTGCAGGCACATCGCCAGGGCGGCAGCCCGGCGCTCGCTCGAGCGCCTGACACGCCGGGTGTCGATGGCCCGCGGGCTCGAGCGTTAGCGCGTCAGTCAGCGAATTCAGCGCTTGGCGGCACCCGCCGGGATCCGGTATCCTATTAGACTCATTCCACGAAGGAGAATGTCTATGCGCTGGGAAACTCCGCAGGCGATCGATTTCCGCTTCGGCATGGAGATCACGCTGTATATCGCCAGGCGCTGAGCGGCATACCCAAAGGCGCTGGGCCCGCGGTCCCGAGCGCCTTGTGAGCCTCAATGCGTTGTGAAAATCAGGGTGCTGGGGTCTGCTGCCGGCGGCGGCTTTCCTCAGTGGAACTGCAACTGCCGTAACTGCTCGGGCGTCCGCAACGGCACCCTGCGGGCGCGGCCGAGAACCCAATCCTCCGTCATCGTCAGCGGCCGCGACCCGCTCCAGTGGGCGCTCGTCAATGCCTCCCCCGACATCCTCGCCCAGCTGCAGGCGAATCCGGTGCTGCAGCCGGCGCGCGCGCCGCGCGATTCCGCCATCAGCGGCATCGTGCTGGTCGATGGGCAGATCGATCACACCGCCGGTCTTTTCATGTTGCGGGAATCCAGCGCAGCGCTGCCGGTGTGGTGCACCGACAATGTCAATGCGGACCTGACGCGCGGCAATCCGGTTTTCGCCGTGCTGACGCACTACTGCGGCGTCGAGCGGCGCGCCATGATTCCCGACGGGCGCCCGTTCGCCGTCGACGGGGTCAGCGGTGTGCAATGGCGGGCGCTCGCCGTCTCGGGCAGGCCCGCCCCTTACTCACCTAACCGCGAGTCCCCGGTGGCGGGGGATAATGTGGCGCTGGTGATCGGCGACGAGGGCACCGGCAGGACGGCGGTGTATGCGCCCGGCCTCGCCGCCATCGAACCGCGGCTGTGGCGCGCCATGCAGGACGCCGCCTGCGTGCTGGTCGACGGTACGTTCTGGAGCGATGACGAGATGATCCGGCTCGGGCTGTCGCCGAAACACGCGCGCGACATCGGGCACCTGCCGCAGAGCGGCCCCGGGGGTATGCTCGAGTGGCTGGACAAGCTTCCGGCCGGCACCCGCAGGATTCTGATACACGTGAACAACACCAATCCGATACTCGACGAGAGCTCGCCCGAGCACGCCGAGCTGACGCGCCGCGGGATCGAAGTGGCGTGCGACGGGCTGGAGATCGAGCTGTGACGGTGGCGGCCTGGAGTGCCGCGGAATTCGAGCAGCAGTTGCGCGAGCGGGGCCGCGCCTACCACATCCATCATCCGTTCAACGTGATGTTGAATTCCGGCAAGGCCACGGCGGCGCAGATTCGCGGCTGGGTGGCGAACCGCTTCTATTACCAGATCAGCATTCCCATCAAGGACGCCGCCATCCTCGCCAATTGCGACGACCGGGGCGTGCGCCGCAACTGGGTACAGCGCATTCTCGATCACGACGGCTACGGCGAGGATGCCGGCGGGATCGAGGCGTGGCTGCGGCTCGCCGAGGCGGTGGGCCTGACGCGTGCTCAGGTGGAGAGTCTGCAGCAGCTGCTGCCGGGGGTGCGCTTCGCGGTCGATGCCTACGTGGATTTCGCACGCCGTGCGCCCTGGCCGGAATCCGTGTGCGCCTCGCTCACGGAGCTGTTCGCACCTGAGATCCATAGGCAACGCCTCAGCGGCTGGCCGCAGTACTACCCGTGGATCGACCAGACGGGACTGAAGTACTTCCAGAGCCGCCTCAGCCTGGCGCGGCGCGACGTCGAGTTCGCCCTGGCCCTGACGCTCGATCGGTTTCGCACGCGCGCCGCGCAGGAGCGCGCGCTCGAGGTGCTGCAATTCAAGCTCGACGTTCTGTGGCAGATGAACGATGCCATGGCGCTGGCCTACGGAGTGACGCAATGAGCGATATCCCGGGGAGCGCCAAGCCGGCGATCGCGCACGGCATGCGTCTGCAGTGGGAGCCGGCGCAGGAGGCGCACGTGCTGCTGTATCCTGAAGGCATGGTCAGGCTCAACAGCAGCGCCGGCGCGATCCTGAGCCGCTGCGACGGCGTGCGCACGCTGGCGGACATCGTGACCGACCTGGAACGCACCTACAGTATCGCCGGGCTCACGGGCGACGTCACCGCCTTCGTGGCGCTCGCGCTCGACAAGCACTGGCTGGAGCTGCGCCAGTGAGCAGCGCGACACCGGTCGGACACGGACTCGCCGCGCCCAACGCGGCGGTGGGCATGTCGCAGCCGCCGCGCAGCGCGAGCGCTCCCGGGCCGCCGCTGTGGCTGCTGCTGGAGCTGACCTACCGCTGCCCGCTGCATTGCGTGTTCTGCTACAACCCGACGGACTTCGCCAACACCGGGCAGGAGCTCGGGACCGGCGACTGGATCCGCGTGCTGCGCCAGGCGCGCGCCCTCGGCGCGGTACAGCTCGGGCTCTCGGGCGGGGAGCCGCTGGCGCGCGAGGACCTCGAGCCGATCGTCGCGCAGGCGCACACGCTCGGCTTCTACATCAACCTGATCACCTCCGGCATCGGTATGACCGAGGCGCGCATACGTGCGCTGAAGGCGGCCGGGCTAGACCACATCCAGCTGTCGTTCCAGGACAGCACGCGCGAGCTGAATGATTTCCTCTCCAGCACGCGCACCTTCGAGCTGAAGTCGCAGGTGGCCGGACTCATCCGCCAGCACGGCTATCCGATGGTGCTGAACGTGGTGCTGCATCGGCTCAATATCGATCACGTGGGCGAGATCCTGGAGATGGCGGAAGCGATGGGGGCGCAGTACGTCGAACTCGCCAACACGCAGTACTACGGCTGGGCATGGCTCAACCGCGAGCACCTCCTGCCCAGCCGTGCACAGCTCGAGCGTGCGGAAGCGGCCACGCGGCGCTTCCGCGAGCGCGTGGGCAACAGGATGCAGATCTATTTCGTGGTGCCGGACTACTTCGAGACCCGGCCCAAGGCCTGCATGAGCGGCCTCGGGTCGGTATTTCTCGCGGTCGCGCCCGACGGCACGGCCTTACCCTGTCACGCGGCGCGTATGTTGCCGGGACTGCAGCTCCCCAACGTGCGTGACTCGGACATCCGCGCCATCTGGTACGACTCGCCGGCCTTCAACCGCTTTCGCGGCGAGGCGTGGATGAAGGAGCCCTGTCGCAGCTGTCCGGAAAGAGCCCGGGACTTCGGCGGCTGCCGCTGCCAGGCGTATCTGCTGACCGGGGATGCCGACAATGCCGACCCGGTATGCGATCTGTCCCCGTACCATCATCGCGTGACGGAGGCGGTGGCGCGCGCCGAACAGACGGCTGCCGCCGCGACGGGCGGCGTGCGCGAGCAGGCGCTGGTGTTTCGCGATCACCGCATCTCGATCGCAGTCGTACCGGGCGACCCGGTCCGGCGCCGCTAGCGAGGCGTCCACCGATGGCGGTGCGGCGCGTGCTGAAAATGGGTGAGCCATTGCTGCGCGAGGTGGCGGCCGCCGTGACGCGCTTCGACGCGGAGCTGGTGGCGCTGGTGACCGACATGGACGACACCATGCGCGCCTTCAGTGGGGCCGGCATAGCCGCCCCGCAGATCGGCGTGAGCGCGCGCGTGGTCATCTTCGAGCTGCGCGACAACCCGCGCTACCCGCACCTCGCTCCCGTCCCCTACACCGTGCTGGTGAATCCGGTGCTCACGCCGCTCGGCGGCGAGCAGGATGAGGGCTGGGAAGGGTGCCTGTCGGTGCCCGGGATGCGCGGGCTGGTGCCGCGGTTGCGCCGCCTGCGCTACCAGGGCTTCGATGCGCACGGCGCGCCGATCGACCGGACGGTGGAGGGGTTTCACGCCCGCGTCGTGCAGCACGAGATCGATCACCTCGACGGCATCCTGTTTCCGCAACGGGTGCGGGATCTGCGCAACTTCGGCTTCGAGGATGCGCTCACCGGGCAGATGACGCCGATGCCGGACTGACTTAAGGAGACCGCCCACATGAGTCAGCGCGTCACGGGACCCTTCGAGGTGAAAGTCACGCCGCAGAAACCCGACACCCAGATCGCCCGAGCCGCAAACCTGGGCCGGCTGA
>VBNH01000036.1 GCA_005878095.1 Gammaproteobacteria bacterium
TCCTGCTGGCGCTCGTCCTCGTCGCCGCTCCAGGGGGTCTCGGCGGGTCCCACGCTGTGATCGCCCCAGCCCTCCTCGAGCACCTCGACGGTGCTCTCCGCAGCGCGCTCCGGGGGCTTGGGCTGCTCGGCGGCGGTCACCACCACCTCGAACGTGCCGCTGGCCTCGGCCTCGTCGGGCTCGAGCATCACGTTCGTCTCGAGGAGCTCGCGGATGTGGGCCTGCAGCTCGAGCGCCGGCAGCTGCAGGAGCCGGATCGCCTGCTGCAGCTGCGGGGTCATGGTCAGTTGTTGACCCAGCTTCAGCTGCAGAGAGGGTTTCAGCATAGTGGAACTATTTGAAAAACAAGGGATTTTGCTTTTAACAATCCAGGGCGCTCACAACCGGAACGACTCACCCAAGTACACCTCACGGACTTGGGGGTTGGCAAGGACTTCTTCCGCACTCCCGGACGCAATCACCGTGCCCTGATTGACGATGTAGGCCCGGGCGCACACGCCCAGGGTTTCGCGCACATTATGGTCAGTGATCAGGACGCCGATGCCGCGGTGCGTCAGCTCGCGGATGATGCGCTGGATATCGAGCACGGACAGCGGATCCACGCCCGCAAACGGCTCATCCAGGAGCATGAAGCGTGGCTCGGCCGCGAGCGCGCGGGCGATCTCGACGCGCCGCCGCTCCCCGCCCGAGAGCGCCATGCCGAGGGTTCTGCGCACGTGCCCGATGCGCAGCTCCTCGAGCAGCTGCTCGAGGCGCTGCTCGCGCGCCGCGCGCTCCAGGTCCGGCCGGGTCTCGAGAATGGCCAGCACATTGTTTTCCACCGTCAGCTTGCGGAACACCGAGGCTTCCTGCGGCAGGTAGCCGAGGCCGAGTTGTGCCCGGCGGTGCATCGGCAGCAGCGTGACGTCGGTGTCATCCAGGCGGATGCGGCCCGCGTCGCACGGCACGAGCCCGACGATCATGTAGAAGGCGGTGGTCTTGCCGGCACCATTGGGCCCGAGGAGTCCGACGACCTCACCGCGGGCGAGCTCGAGGGACAGGTCGCGCACGACCTGACGGGACTTGTAGCTCTTGGCGAGTCCCGTAGCCTGCAGGTCGCTCATGGCTGCAGGGTCGGGTGCGGTGGTGCTTTCACCGGCTCGGTCTTGCCCGGCCCCGGCACGACGCGCGGTGCGATGGTGATGTGCACACGCTGATCGGTGCCGGGCGCTGCGGCGGCCTGCACGCGCTGCTCGCGGATGTTGTACACCAGCAGGGGGCCGGAGATCTCGTTCTGCCCGTCCGTCAGCCAGGCGTCGTCGGTCAGCCGCACGGTTGCGTCGTTCAGGTCATAGACGATCTCACCGGCGTGACCGCGCGCCAGCTGGCCGGAGTCGGTGCGCTGCTGCTCGAACTCGGCGGGTTTGCCGGTGACCGTGGCGCGCGCGATGTGGTTGTCCCGGAATTCGACTACCGCCTGGTCGGAGCGCAGGTTGCCGTGCTGCTCCGCGTCGATGCGTACCTTGCCCTCGAACGTCCAGCGGCTGTTGGCGAAGTTCAGTCCGGTGGCGTGCGCGTGCTCCGCCTGCACCCGGGTGGCTCCCTGCGATATGACGACATCGCTGAATACCAGCGTGTTCGTGCGGCCGTCGACCTCGGTGGAGGCCGCGTCCAGGTTGATCGGCTGTGGGGTGGGGGGCGGCGCAGGCGGTGGCGCCGGCGCCGCGGCCGCGCCGCCGGCGAGCGCCGCGGCCAGCAGCAGCAGTTTACGGCAGGAACGAGCCATGCACGGCCGATTCTAACTGCACGTGACGCTCCTTCAAGCTGGCGATCAGCCCTTGCGCCTGCAGCGCTCGTCCCGACACGAGCAGCGTGACCGGATCGCGCGTCGTGACGATCTGCGACTGGGTGTCGAACGAGAGGCGCTCGGTGGAGATCTCGGCGGGCTCGCCCGTGTCCGGCAGGCTGCCTACGACCCGCACGCCACCCTCGAGCTGCACCACGCCGCTCTCCTGGGTGAGCTGGCCGCGATCGGCGCGCGCACTCCATTCGGTGCCGCTCGTGTCGCGGAATCCGAGCTGCACCTGTTGCAGGTCCACGGTTCCCTGGTTCGGCTGCTGTTGAATCTGCGCGGCGTCGAGTATGTACAGCGGTCGTCCATCGGAGCCGGTCTGGATGAGGCGCGCCCTGCGGGCCGCATAACCCGGGTCGTGCAGCGGCCCGACGGTCGACGGCGCCGCGCTCTCGCGCTGTGGTCCGGAGAGCACCACGACACCGACGACCAGCGCCACCAACGCGAGGATCGCGAGCAGCCGATAGGTCATCGCGCGCGCGCCCGGCGCGCCCGCAAGGCGAGCAGGTGATCGCACACCTCGCGCACCGCGCCGTGTCCGCCGCGCCGCCGGGTCACGACATGCGCGGCGCGCCGTACCTCGCGGTGCGCATCCGCGACCGCGAAGCTGAGCCTCACTGCGCGCATCACCGGCACGTCCGCCAGGTCATCGCCGACACAGGCGCACGCGGCCGGCTGCAGGCCCAGGCGCGCGCACAGGCGCGCCAGGGCAGTCAGCTTGTCCGCTACCCCCTGCAGCACATGGCGCACGCCCAGTTCGCGGCAGCGCGCGGCCACCATGGGCGAGCGCCTGCCCGAGATCACCGCCACCTGCACCCCGGCGCGATGCAGTTGCGCGATGCCCTGTCCGTCGTGCACGTGAAACACCTTGAGCGCCTCGCCACGCGGGCCGAAGTACAGCCGGCCGTCGGTGAGCACGCCGTCCACGTCGAGCACCAGCAGGCTGATGGCGTTCGGCATGGGCGAGCCGGCCGAGCGCTTCACACGACGCCGGCGCGCAGCAGATCGTGCACGTTGAGCGCGCCGACGAGGCGGCCGTTGGCGTCGCTGACCGGCAGCGCCGTGATGCGGTGCACTTCCATGAGGTGCACGGCTTCGGCCGCGAGCTCGCGCGGGCCGATGGTCCGGGCGTGCGCGGTCATCACCGCGCGCATCACCGTGGCGTGCACATCGATCTGCCGGTCGAGCGCGCGGCGCAGGTCCCCGTCGGTGAACACCCCGAGGATGCGCTCCTCAGGATCGACCACCACCGTCATCCCCAGACCTTTGCGTGACATCTCCATCAGGCCGTTGCTCAAGGGGGCGTCGGGCCCGATGCGCGGCACGGCCGCGCCGGTACGCATCAGGTCCTCGACATGCAGCAGGAGCTTGCGGCCGAGCGCGCCGCCGGGGTGGGAGCGCGCGAAGTCCTGCCGGGTGAAGCCGCGTGCCTCGAGCACCGCCACCGCGAGCGCATCGCCCATGGCGAGAGTCGCGGTGGTGCTGGCGGTGGGCGCGAGATTCAGCGGGCAGGCCTCCTCGGGCACGCCGACATCGAGCGTCACGCTCGCGGCGCGCGCGAGGGTCGAATCGCTCCTGCCGGTCATCACCATGAGCGGCACGGCGAGGCGCTTCAGGTGCGGCAGCAGCAGCACCAGCTCCGGGGTCTCGCCGGAGTTGGATAGCGCCAGCACCGCATCCCCGCGGGTGATCATGCCGAGGTCGCCGTGCCCGGCTTCCGCGGGGTGCAGAAAGAAGGCCGGTGTGCCGGTACTGGCGAGGGTCGCGGCGATCTTGCCGGCGACATGCCCGCTCTTGCCCATGCCGGTGACCACGACGCGGCCGTGGCAGGCGAGGCAGAGGCGGCAGGCCTGCGCGAATGCGGCCCCGAGCCTTGTGGTGAGCGCCTCGACCGCGCGCGCCTCGATGGCGAGCGCGCGCCGCGCGGAGGCGAGCAGCGGCTCATCGTCGGGTGTCGGGTGGGGGGTGGCCGCAGCGGCCGGGTGCAAATCCATACCGGGCATTATAGGCGCGCGCCGCGTGGGGTGGCGCGGCCGGCGCGCCTGCTCAGATCCTGAGAACTTTGACGTGTCCCGATTGCCCGTAGGCGATGATCCGATCGTCGTGGGTCGCGAGGGCGGCGCTGCGATTACGCGCCGTGGCGATAAGAAAGCGGTCGGCCGGATCGGCGTGAATCTCGCCCGGCAGATTGACGCTGTCAATCACGGTATTCGGCTGTGTGAGGCCGATGAGCTTGAATTGCGGACGACTCAAAGCGAGGGCCACCCAATCATGCAGCGGCAGAGGCAGAACCACTTTGTCTCGAGCCACCAGCAATGCCAACTCCCAAACGGACACGATCGACACCATCAGACCGGTGGACTTGGCGGTTTCCTCGAGAATTTTCAAAGCAGCCGGCGCAATCTTCCTGGCCGTGCCCAGGGCAAACCACAACCAGACATGCGTGTCGAGCAGCAGGGGTTCTGGGCGGCTCATTTTCGTCTGTATCTGCGGCGCGGTTCGCCCACACCCGGTGACGACGCTGGCGAACCCAGGTCGGTATATAGCTCGTCCTCTTCGCCAGTCATGGCCGACCACTCAAGGTGCGGCGTCTGGACGATGTCACCGCGGATTTCTGCAGTACCGGCCATGTAGCCGAATAGCGGCGCAGGCGGCTGCGGATCATCGGGCGGGACGAGTTTGGCCACCGGCCTGCCGCGTTTGGTGATTATGATCGGTTCGCGAGTGCGCGCCACCCTGTCCATGAGCTGAAGACACCTGGCTTTGAATTCGCCGGCAGGTATTTGCATTTAGGTATCCATGGTCATGAAGTCATGGTCATGATGGCACGAAGTGGCCCGAATTGCACCTGCGAGATACGGGCGCGTCGACGGGCCTGCCGCCCGCCGCGCCGTCACGGGCCGGAGTTTTGCGTGTGTGGGTGGCAGGCGACCCGGCGATGTAATATCCGACCCCATGAACCCTGAAGACATCGCGCGGCTGATCCGCGCAGGCCTCCCCGGAGCACAGGTGCGGGTGCAATCGGAGGACAACACCCATTTTGCCGCGCGCGTGGTGGCACCTGAGTTCGAGGGCAAGAAGAGCCTCGCGCGCCACCAGCTCGTGTACCGCACGCTCGGGGAGCTCATGGGTCGCGAGATACACGCCCTGTCGATCGAGGCGCTGACGCCCGAAGAGTCCGCGCAGGACTGACATGGACAAGCTGCAGATCCAGGGTGGCGTACCCCTCGAAGGCGAAGTGCGCATCTCCGGCGCCAAGAATGCGACGCTGCCGATCCTCGCCGCCGCGCTGCTCGCGGAGGATCCGGTGGTGGTCGCGAACGTGCCGCACCTGAAGGACGTCACCACCACGGTGGAGCTGCTCGGCCGGATGGGCGCCACCGTCACCATCGACGAGCGCATGCGCATCGAGGTGGACGGCTCCACCGTGCGCGAGTGCTTCGCGCCCTACGACCTGGTGAAGACCATGCGCGCCTCCATCCTGGTGCTCGGACCCCTGTTGGCGCGCCACGGGCACGCCGACGTGTCCTTGCCCGGAGGCTGCGCGATCGGCGCACGCC
>VBNH01000046.1 GCA_005878095.1 Gammaproteobacteria bacterium
CGAGGAGCTCGCCTCACTGCCGCTGCCCACCTTCGCGACCCTCATCGAGCCGCTCGAGGAGCTGCAGCACCGCATTTCGCGCACCTGGTCGCCGGTGAGTCACCTGAACGCGGTGCTCAATTCCGACGCCCTGCGCAGCGGTTACAACGCCTGCCTGCCGCTGCTGTCCGCCTACCAGACCGATCTCGCGCAGAGCGAGCCGCTGTTCCGGGCCTATCGCACCGTCGCCGAGCAGGAGGGCGCCGCGCTCGCCCCGGTGCAGCGCCAGGTGATCGAGCATGCCCTGCGTGACTTTCGCCTCGCCGGGGTGGGTCTGCCTGCCGCACGCAAGGAGCGCTTCAAGTCCGCGATGCTCGAGCTCAGCCAGCTGCAGGCAAAGTTCGAAGAGAACGTGCTGGATGCCAGCAACGGCTGGACCCGGCACGTCGAGGATCCGCAGCAGCTGCGCGGGCTGAACGACATGCTCATCGAGCAGGCGCGGCGCCGGGCGCACGAGCGCGGCGTGGCGGGCTGGCTCCTCGCCCTCGACCAGCCGACCTACACCGCGGTGCTCACCGACGCCGAGTCCGAGAGCCTGCGCCGCGCCTTCTACGAGGCGTGGATGACGCGCGCCTCGGATTGCGGCCCGAGCGCCGGCCGCTGGGACAACTCGGCGGTGATGGAAGAGATCCTGCGGCGGCGCCACGAAGCCGCTCGGCTGCTGGATTTTCGCAATTACACGGAGTACGCGCTCGCGACCCGCATGGCCCACAGCGTCGATGAAGTGCTCAAGTTCCTGCGCGAGCTGTCGCGCGCCGCGCGTCCCGCGGCGCTCGGCGAATTCGCCGAGCTCGAAGCGTTTGCCGGCCGCAGGCTCGCCGCCTGGGACGTCGGCTTCTATGCCGAGCGGCTGCAGCGTGAGCGTTTCTCGGTGTCGCAGGAGCAATTGCGGCCGTACTTCCCGCTGCCGCGGGTGCTCAGCGGACTGTTCGAGGTCGCCGAGCGGCTGTTCGGCGTGACGGTGCGCGAGCGCGCCGGTGCCCCGCTGTGGCACCCGGACGTGCGCTTCTTCGAGATCGCAGGCAGCGCCGGTGAGGCGGTCGGCAGCTTCTATCTGGACGCCTACGCGCGCCCCCACAAGCGCGCCGGCGCGTGGATGGACGAGTGCGTCGGCCGCAAGCACCTCACCAGCGGCGCGGCGCTGCCGGTTGCCTACCTGGTGTGCAATTTCCTGCCGCCCGGGGCGGGGCGGCCGGCATTGCTGACGCACGACGACGTGCTCACCCTGTTCCACGAGTTCGGCCACGGCCTGCACCATCTGCTGACGCGCGTCGACTATCCGAGCCTCGCCGGCATCAACGGCGTGGCCTGGGACGCGGTGGAGCTGCCGAGCCAGTTCCTGGAGAACTACGCCTGGCACCCGGAGGTTCTGCAGCGCATCTCCGGGCACTTCGAGAGCGGTGCGCCGCTGCCCGCGCAAACCCAGTCGCGGCTGATCGCCACGCGCAGCTTCCACGCGGGGCTGCAGATGATGCGGCAGCTGGAATTCGCCCTGTTCGACTTGCGCATCCATACCGAGTACTCGCCCGAGCGCGGCGCTCGGGTGCAGCAGCTCCTGCGCGAGGTCAGGGACGAGGTCGCCGTCGTGCCGGTGCCGGAGTGGAACCGCTTCGCCAACAGCTTCGGCCACGTCTTTGCCGGCGGCTACGCCGCCGGCTACTACAGCTACAAGTGGGCGGAGGTGTTGGCGGCGGACGCCTTTGCCGCGTTCGAGGAAAGCGGAGCGTTCGACCGCGCGACCGCACAGCGCTTTCTGGACGCGATCCTCAGCCGCGGCGGCAGCCGTGACGCCCTCGAGGCGTTCATCGAGTTTCGCGGCCGCCGGCCGGACGTGGCGGCGCTGCTGAAGCAGCACGGCATCCTCGCCGCGGGCGAGCTCGCAGCCTAATGACCAGAAGACTCACCGCGCGAGCGCTGCCGGCACCGTTGCTGCTGCTGTGCGCCGTGGCCTCGCCCGCGGCGCGCGCCGAGACCCTGTACGTCATCGAGCAACTGGTGGTCAGTGTCAACAGCGCGCCCGACAGCAGCGGCGAGCGTATCGCCTCGGTCAGGAGCGGCGATGCAGTGGAGGTCCTGGAGCGCTCGGGCGATGAGGTCCACGTGCGCACCGCGGGCGGCAAGGAAGGCTGGATCAGGGCGAGCTACCTGTCGGCCGAGGAGCCGCTGCGGTCGCGGCTGGCGCAATGCACCGCGGAGGTGGCGCGGCTCAAGGAGGAGGTGAGCCGCCTGCAGGCACAGCTCGATGCGGCGCGCACCGCCGCGAGCGCGGCGCCCGGGGGGGACGCGGCCGCCTCAACCGCGGCGCCCGCCGCCGTGGAGGACGCCCCCAGCCCGCCGCAGCGGACGCTGTTTGCCGCCGCGGAGCAGGAGAATCCGCGGCGGGTATGGCCATGGGTGCTCGGTGCGGCGCTGCTCGCCCTGTGCGTGGGCTTTGCGCTCGGGGCCCTGGTGCTCGACCGGTACATCCGCCGCAAGTATGGGGGCCTGCGCATCTATTGATTATGATTATGCGGGCGCTCGAGCCACCAGCAGCCCTCCGCCGCGTGCGGGTGAGGCGCTCAAAGTGTGCGCCGCGTCGCGGTGCCGAGGCGCCGGAACTGCCTAGACTGGAGTTTAAGGCACCGGAAAGGCCAGTCAGGGGACAGCCGCCGCGACGCCTCCGTCCAACATGACCAGTATCCGGCGCAGCGATTTCGACGTTACCAACAGCGTGCAGGTGAGCTCGCCCGCCGCCGTGCTCGGCGCGGTCGAGGCACTCTACCGGCCGACGTGGCCGGGGCTGTCGATGGAGCCGCTGGAGCGCGCCTTCGAGCATTTCGAGCGCCTGTTCGCCGGCAAGGTGCCCGGATACCACGGCGTCGACACCGTCTACCACGACCGGCAGCACACGCTCGACATCACGCTCGCGCTCGCGCGCCTGATCGTGGGCTACGAGCGGCAGCAGGAAGAGTCCAGCCGCCTGGGCGGCGCGCGCGCCGTGGTCGGCCTCGTCACCGGCCTGTTTCACGACGTGGGCTATCTGCGCCGCACCGACGAGAAGAACTCGCGCAACGGCGCGGAGTTCACCCGCACGCACGTATCGCGCGGCGCGCGCTTCCTGCAGCAGTACCTGCCGGTGCTGGGCTTCCGCTCCTGGGTGCCGGTGGCCTCGGAGATCATTCACTTCACCGGTTACGAAGTGCCGTTCGCGCGCATCGAGGAGACGGTTTCCGATCCGCGCGACATCACGGTCGGGCACCTGCTCGGCACGGCGGACATGATCGCCCAGATGGCCGACCGCTGTTACCTGGAGAAATGCCGTGACCGGCTGTACGCCGAGTTCGTGCTCGGCGGGGTCGCCCTGCCCTTCAGCCAGGGCAACCCCCGGGTGAAGTACGCCTCGGGGCTGGACCTGCTGCGCCAGACGCCGGAGTTCGTGGCGGAGGTGCGAGCTAAGCGGCTCGATGGGGACTTCCATGCAGCCTACCGCTACCTGGAAGTCCTATTCGGTGGGGGTAATCCCTACATGGAAGCGATTGAGCGCAATATCGAGTACCTGCGCCAGGTGCTGCGCAGCGAGAGCTGGCAGCTGCTGCGGCGCCGGCCGCCCATCTTCGCGGCCAGCAACGATCCCATGGCCACGATGCGGGGGCTGATGCTCGGGCATATAAAAAGAGTCTGGTCCGGCAACTAAAGGCGCCTAGCCTTGAGTCCCAAGCGGCGGTTAATATGAATCCCCAAAACACAGGGGATCACCGCCTTAGGCGCTGCGCAGCCCGCGGCGGGCGTAGACGTATGTGACCGCCGCGAGCTTCAAGTTCAGGTACTCCGGCGCCGCCTTCCTGGTGGTGGTGCTGGCCGCGGCTGCGGTGGCGACCGTGCTGCTCGTGCGTCACCAGGCCGACACGCGCTCCCTGAGCGCGCTCGCCGAGAACGCCGCGCGCGAGCGCGTCGATCCGGAGCTGCAGGCCCGGGCGCAGAGCATCGCGGCGCACGCGGCGGATGCGATCGCCGGCGCGGTGCGCGCCGGGGACGCGAGCGGGGTGCTGCGCAGGCTCCAGCCCTTCATCGAGAATCCCACCGTCGCCGCCGTCGGCGTGACGACGCGCTCGGGAAAGCGGATCTTCAACTGGCGGCGCAGCGGCGGCGCGACCCCGGGCGCACTCACCGCCCAGGTGGTCGCTCCGGTACGCACCTTCGTCGAGAGCATCCCCGGCGCCGCGACGCCCGAGACCCAGGCCACCCTCACCGTGGTGCTCGAGCAGGCGGCACCCGTGCCCGCGGTGAGCTTGAGCGGACGGCTGGAAGCGGCCGGCGCCGCCCGCTGGCGGCTCACGTGGCTGCTGGGCTTCGCGCTCACCGCGGCGGGCGGGCTCGCCGCCGCGGCCCTCGCCTGGCGCCTCACGCGGCAGCTGCAGCGGCCGGTCGACTCGCTCATCAAGAGCGCCGAGCGCATCGGCCAGGGCGATTACACCCGACCGGTCGAGGTGCGCAGGCACGAGGCGCTCGCGGACCTGCAGCAGGCGCTCGAGCGCATGCGCGGGCGCCTGCGCCAGTCCACCATCAACAAGAACTACCTGCACAGCGTGCTCAACAGCATGACCGATGCGGTGTTCGTCACCTCCCCGGACGGAGTCATCAAGATGGCCAACTCGGCGGCCTGCAAGCTGCTGGGTTTCGGCGAGGAGGAGCTCCTCGGCCGCGGCATCATGACGGTGCTCGAGGAGCGTGAGCGCGCCGGCTTCGATCTGCTGCAGGCGGCGCAGGAGACGCGCGAGACGGTGGTGCGCACGCGCAGCGGTCAGACCATCCCGGTGTCGTTCACCGGCTCGCGCATCGACAGCGACGACCCGCAGTTCCAGGGCAACATCTTCGTGGCGCGCAACATCACCGACCGCAAGCGCGCCGAGCGCCGCATACGCTATCTGGCGCGCTACGACGCGCTCACCAAGATCCCGAACCGCATGCAGTTCCACCACCTGCTGCAGCAGACCATCGCGCGCGCGCTGCGCGCCGGGCAGGTGGTGGCGGTGCTGTACCTGGACATGGACCGCTTCAAGGAAGTCAACGACACCTTCGGTCACGGCGCCGGCGATCGCACGCTGGAGGTGCTGGCCGAGCGGCTGGCGCGCTCGCTGCCCAAGGAGACGGTGGTGGGCCGGCTCGCCGGGGATGAGTTCGCGCTGTTCGTGGAGGGCCTGCCGGCGGATGCCGACAACCGCGGACCGATTGCGCAGCTGGCAAGGTCGCTCCTCACCGACGTGTGCCGCCCGTTCCAGCTGAACCAGCACGAGGTGTTCCTCACCGCGAGCGTCGGTATCGCTTTCTGCCCGCGCGATGCCGAGAACGTCATCGACCTGGTCCGCAACGCCGACGCGGCGATGTACTACTCCAAGCAGAACGGCGGCAACACCTTCGCCTTCTACTCCCCGGAAATGAACGCCGCCGCGGTCGAGCGGCTGATGTTGAAGAGCAAACTGCGGCGCGCGCTGGAGCGCGATGAGCTGGAGATCCGCTACCAGCCCAAGGTCGACCTGCGCAACGGCCGTATCATCGGCGCCGAGGCGCTGTTGCGCTGGCGGCTGCCGGGGCACGGCGACATTCCGCCCTCGCATTTCATCCCGCTGGCCGAGGAAACCAACCTCATTCTGGATATCGGCGAGTGGGTGCTGAACCGCGTGTGCCTCGATTACCGCCAGCTGCAGAGCAAGGGCGGCGATCCGGGACGCATCTCGCTCAACCTGTCGCTCAAGCAGCTGCGCCAGGCGAGTTTCATCCTGCGCTGCCGCTCGGTATTCCGCCGCCACCAGGTGTCCCCGACCGCCTTCGAGCTGGAGATCACCGAGACCACCCTGATGGCCGATCCGCAGCGCACCGTGCGCCTCCTCGACGAGCTGTACGCGATGGGCCTGCACCTGTCGATCGATGACTTCGGCACCGGCTACTCCTCGCTCTCGGCGCTGCAGCAGTTCCCGATCGGCACGCTCAAGATCGACCAGTCCTTCGTGCGCGACGCGACCGACGATGCCGGCGATGCCACCATCGTGCGCACCATCATCGAGATGGGGCGCAGTCTCGGCATGGAAGTGATCGCCGAGGGCGTCGAGTCGCAGCGGCAGCTGGAGTTCCTGCGCAGCAACGCCTGCCACTACGGCCAGGGGCGGCTGTTCGGCGAGCCATGCACCGCGCAGGACCTGCTGGCACTGCTCGCACGCCAGGCCGCCGGCAGCGCACCTTTTGGGCATCTGCTGCAGCGCGCCGACGGGGCGGTTCCCCGCTCGGCCTGAAGCCGGCTCACCCACGCCCGAGTACCGCGCCGCTTCGCCGTATTCGCCGATCCGGCCCCGTTACTGGCCGTGCCGGCTGAGGGAAGGGGGCCGGTCCTCGTTCTGAGCCGCGCGCTCCGTGGCGGCGCGCTCCGCGGCGGCGCGCACCGCCTGCTGTGCCTGCTGCGACAGCGAGCCGAGGGCGGCGCCGGCGGCCCGCTCGAAGGCGGAGACCACCTCGCTCAGGCGGTTGGCGGCGGCGAGCGCCGCGCCCGAAGCGAGGAACGTCGCCAGCACGTCGCGCCCTTCGCGCCGCCCGAGGATGCAGTCGAGCGTCACGTGCACCTCGGGAACCGTGCCCCCGGAGGTGTAGTCGGCCTCGAAGCGGCGCACCGCGACCTGCAGCAGATAGTCGGAGGGGAACGGGCTGGTGGAATCCTCCACCGACCGCCACGCGCCCGAGGCGCGCAGCGTTTCAACGGCGAGCGCTTCGATCACGTCCGCCGCCGGACCCGGCCAGCGGCTGCCGGCGTAGAAGTTCATGCGATGATCCGCCTGCACCAGCATGATGTGCGAGGAATCGAGCCCGGGGTCGGCCAGCGGATGACCGACCCGCAGCGATGCCGCCAGCGCCGGGGGCGAGCCCGGGGCGCCGCGGGCCGCGGTCGGGGGCAGGTCGGCGGCCGCGGCGGGCGGCGCACGCAGGTAGTACGTCTGCTCGGGGCGCGCGCTGCTGTAGAAGAGCCCCGAACAGCCACCGTTCAGGATGCACAGCAGCGACACGGCGCTCACCGCCAGGGGCGTAATTCTCACCGTCGGATCTCCACACCGCGCTCCTGCGGCTGATAGATGAGCTGGGCGGGATTCTCCCGCAGGCTGCTCGAGAGTGCGCGGATGTCCTCGGCCGCCTCGCGCCCCTCACGCGCAAAGCGCTCGAGCTCCGGCAGCCCGTCGCGCGTGAACGAACGCACGTCCTCGCGGTTGTCGGCGATCGCCCTGTCGAGCTGCTCGCTGGCGCTCGCCAGATGGTCGGCAATGGCGTGCATGCGGCGCGCGGCGGCCTCCACGTCAGGCCCGGCCGTATCGATCAGCCCGTGGGCGCTGCGCGCGGATGCGGCCAGCTCGGCGCTGGCGCCGCGCAGCTCGGCGACCAGGGTTTTGAGGTCGCGCACGGTCTGAGGCAGCTCGCCGCTCGAGCGCTCGAGGCTCGCCAGCGTGTTGGCGACCGCGTGCAGATTGGCGTCACTCAGCAGCAGGCCGGCCCGCTGCACCACGGTGCCGGCCGCCGCCACCACTTCCGGGAGACTCGCCAGGAACACATCGAAGCCCGAGGGCGCCGAGCGGATCACCGGGAATTTGAGTCCTGCCACCGTCTGCGGCGGGCGCTTGTCGCCGCGATCCTCGCGCAGGTCGATGTACAGCAGTCCCGTGATTCCCTGCAGCTGCAGCTCCGCGACGGTATGCGCCGATATCGGGGTGGTCGCGTCGATGTCGACGATCACCTCGACGCGGCTGGAATCGCGCCGGTCGATGCGCATGTCGACCACACGCCCCACGCCGACACCGAGGTAACGCACCGCAGCGCCCCGGTCGAGGCCGCTGACGCTGCCGGTGAAGTAGATCTCGTAGCGGTTGTAGTCGCGATGCTCGCGGGTGTCGGAATACCAGTAGACGAACAGCACTCCCAGCAGCGCCGCCAGCAGCACGAACGCCCCGACCGCGGCGTAGTTCGCCTCACGCTCCATGCGCAGCCCCCCGGCGTGCGCGCGCACGCTCGCCGTGGAAATAGGCCCTGATCCAGGGGTGCGGGTGGTCGACGATGCGTTGCAAGGTGTCCGATTCCATGCGCCCGTCCACGATCACCCCGACACGATTGCAGGTACGGAAGATGCTGTCCAGATCATGGGTGATCATCACGATGGTGAGCCGCAGCTGTTTCTGCAGGTACAGCACCAACTCATCGAACGCGGCCGCACTCACCGGATCGAGGCCCGAGGTGGGCTCATCGAGAAACAACAGGCGCGGATCGAGCGCCAGGGCGCGGGCGAGAGCTGCGCGCTTCACCATGCCCCCGGAGAGCTCGGCCGGGTACTTGCGGGCCGCCGCGGCGGGCAGCCCGACGAGCCGGATCCGCAGCAGCGCCAGCTCCTCGAGCGCCGGGCGCTCGAGCTCGAGGTGCTCGATCATGGGCAGCTGCACGTTCTGCAGCACCGTCAGTCCCGTGTACAGGGCGCCGGCCTGGAAGGTGACGCCGTAGTGCGCCTTCACGGAGCGCAACTGCGTCTCGCTCATGCGCGTGATGTCGCCGCCGTCGATGCGCACCACCCCGGCGATCGGGCGCTGCAGCCCGAGGATGGTCCGCAGCAGCACCGACTTGCCGGCGCCGGAGCCGCCGACGATGCCGAACACCTCGTCGGCGCGCACCTCCATGTCGAGCCCGTCGTGCACCACCTGGGACCCGAAGCGGTTCACCAGCCCCTGCACCTGCAGCACCGGGTACAGCTTCAAATGTCCATCTCCATGAACAGCACCGCGAACAGCGCATCCGCGAGTATCACCCAGAAGATCGCCTGCACGACCGCGACGGTGACCAGGCGCCCGAGCTCGCGCGCCGACTCGCGCACCTGCATGCCGTGATAACAACCGGCGAGCGCGATGAGCACCGCGAACACCGGGGCCTTGATGAGGCCGACCCAGAAGGTGGTGGAGGAGATCGCCTCGGTGACGCGGCTCGCGTACTGGGTGAGCGGCATGTCGAGCAGATAGCGGCATAGCAGCGCCCCGCCGGTGAGTCCGGTCAGATCGGCGATGATGGCGAGCAGCGGCAGCGCGATGGTGAGTCCCAGCACCCGCGGCAGCACCAGCACCTCGAACGGATCGACGCCGGTCGCGATGAGCGCATCCACCTCCTCGTTGAGCCTCATGGAGCCGAGCTCGGCGGCAAACGCGCTGCCCGAACGGCCGGCGACGATGATGGAGGTCAGCAGCACTCCCAGCTCGCGCAGCACCCCGATGGCGACCAGGTCGACCACGTAGATGTCCGCGCCGAGCCCGCGCAGCTGCCTGGCGCTCATGTAGGCGATGATCACGCTGATGAGGAACGCGATGAGCGCCACGATGGGCACGGCGGTAATGCCGGTGTCATACACGTGGCGGGCGATCGAAATCGGCCGCAGGCGCCGCGGGCGCACCAGGCCGCGCAGCAACGTCGTGCTCGCGCGGCCGACGAAGGCCAGTCCGTGGAGCAGGTCGCGACCGGCGACCACGGCGTTGCGTCCGATCGCGGCAAGCGGCTCCGGGGCTTGCGGGACGGAGGCCGCCGGAGCGCCGGCGGCGCTCGTGTCGGTGAGAATCTCGTCCAGCAGGCGCAGCTGATCCGGGGGCGTGCCCCGGAAGCGCACGGCGACGCCGGCGGCGCGCGCGCGGCTCAGGAGCTGGCGCAGCGCCCAGGCGCCCGAGAGATCCAGCGCGGTGAGCCGCTGCGTCGCAATCGACACTTGCCGCGCCGCGGCAAGATCGAGCGCCGCCACCCCGCTCTCGATGGCGGGGACGTGCTGGGCAACCCACTCGCCCGTCAGTTCGAGCTCCAGGCCCTCGTCGGTGCGCCGAACCTCGAGGCTCATGCTTGGCCGGGGGCGGGCCGGATCAGCGCTTGGCGTGCAGATGCGCCTCGAGGAACCAGAGATACTTGTCCGTATCGCGCGAGATGCCCGTGAACAGGTCGGCCGTGTCGGCATCCCCGAGCCTGGCGGCGGCGTCGATCCCGGCGCGCACCTTGGCGCCGTAGTCGGCCAGCGCCGCGGACAGCGCATCCACGTGGGCGAGACCCTCGCTGATGTCCTCCGGATAAGGCCGCAAACTGCTGCTGCGCGCCACCGCGGCGAGCGTACCGCGCGCCGTGCCCCCCAGCGCCGTGACGCGTTCGGCCAGCGTGTCGATATGCTCCTCGATGTTCTCGGCCACCTTGTCGAACAGCTCGTGCAGGGCGATGAAGCTCGGGCCCTTGACGTTCCAGTGCGCGTGTTTGCTCTGCGTGCCCAGATCGATGGTATCCGCAAGGCGCGCATTCAGCAGCTCGATCACCTTGGTCCGGGTGTTGGCCGGCAGGTCGTTCCTGGTGTCAAACATACTTAAGTCTCCTTTGCATGGCCGCATTTGAGCATCCCGGCGCACGGGAAGGCCAATCGCCTGTCCGGATCGCGATGATAAGCGCGATCTATCGGACGGGCGATACGGGTGCGGAGGTTGCGGCGCTGCGGCGACGCTCGAAGCGCTGCGCGCTCAGGTGTCGTCGCGGTAGCGGCGCAGGCGGATCGCGCCGAACACCATCGCCGCGGCGACCGCCAGTCCGAGCCACAGGTTGAGATCGGTGAGGGCGGCCCCCAGGTTCAGTCGATCGAGCGCCGCGCCCAATGCGAACGCGCGCCCGCGGCCGACCTGCATGTGCCCGAACAGCGTCGGCCAGATGCCGTAGGTGCGGTAGACGAGCAGGTCACGCACGTAGTGGGTGTCGAAGGTGAAGTGCTCGACGATCTGCGCGATCACCGGGGGCAGGGTTGCCCACAGAAACGGCGTGCGCCGCGCCCAGGCCGACACCAGCAGCAGGTACGCGGCGTACGGCGCGTACCACAGCACACCCACGATGAGGCACGCGAGCAGCGCGATCTCGGCCTTGAGCCACCCGAGCATGTCCCACCCCGGGATGGGCGGTACGCGGCCGAAGGCGGCGTTCACCTCCCAGATGCCGGTGAACAGCAGCGACAGCAGCAGCCCGAGCGCAAACACGCCCAGCGGCACCACCAGCAGCGCGACCAGCAGCTTCGACAGGACGGTCTTGTCGTCCGATACCGGCAGGGACTTCCAGAACAGGATGCTGCGGTCCTTGCGCTCCGCGTACAGGCAGTCGAGCAGGTAGAAAGCCACCACGATCAGAGACACCACCGACAGCGGCGTGGAAGCCGCGCCCTGCATGACGGCAAACATCGCCATGCCCCCGGGCCGATCGTCGCCCGACATGTCGCCGTGCGTCAGGTGGTATTTGAGGCCCGCGACGACGGCGCCGCACACCATCAGCGCGGCGACCACCAGCGGCGCGATCCACAGCGCCCGGTGCTCCCACAGCTCGCGGCGTACCAGCATGAGGAGCGTGCCGGCGGTGCCGATGCGGGCGGCGGGCGCTGCTTCCCGCGGGCCTTCCCCGGCGGCAGCGTCGGCGAGGTGGCTGTTCATGTGCTTGGTGTCCCCTGCATCTTGGCGACGAACAGGTCGGCGATCGAGGGCGTGCGCAGCTCACCGAAGCCGCGCAGCTCCGCGGCCGAACGGCCCTCGAACAGCATCGCCACGCGTCCGAACACCTCGCGCTCGTAGAATGGCTTGAGCGCGCGCGCGCGCGGCGCGGCCTCTGCGGCCACGTTCAGCTGCTGATAGCGGCCGCCGAGCTCCTCGACCGAAGAGCTCAGGGCGATGCGGCCGTGGTTGATGAAAATCACGTCGGTGAACAGGTTCTCCACCTCCTCCACCTGGTGGGTGGTGAGCAGGATGGTGCGCTCCTTGTCGAAATAATCGTTGAGGAGGGTGTCGTAGAACCTGCGGCGGTACAGCAGATCGAGCCCGAGCGTCGGCTCATCGAGCACCAGCAGGCGCGCATCGATGGCGAGGATCAGCGCCAGGTGCAGCTGCGTCACCATGCCCTTGGAGAGCTCGCGCACGCGGCTCTCCATGCGGATATCGGTGCGGCGCAGAAAGTCCGCGGCGCGCGCACGATCGAAGCGCACATGCACACCGCCGACAAAATCCAGGGCCTGGCTCACGCGCAGCCAGCGCGGCAGCACCGCCACGTCGGCCATGAAGCACACCTCGCGCATCAGCGAGTCGCGCTGCGTGCGCGGATCGAGTCCGAGCACGGTGAGCTCGCCGCGAAAGGGGGTGAGTCCGAGGATCGCCTTGAGGGCGGTGGTCTTGCCGGCGCCGTTCGGACCGATGAGGCCGACGATCCGGCCGGCTTCGACGCTGAAGCTCGCGCCATCGAGTGCGCGGGTCGCGCCGTAGGCCTTGGCGAGGCCGCGCGCTTCAATGACTGCTGTCATCTTCTCCACCTGGTGCTGTCGCACCGGCCTTGGGCGCCGGCCAGGCCGCAGGCGCTGCGGCGCCCACGCGCTGCAGTTCCTCCTGCGTCAGGCCGAGGCGCTGGATGGTGGCATACACTCTCGGCCATTCCTCCTCGAGGAAGCGCTGGCGCTCGTCCTTCATCAGCGCCTTGCGCGCGCCTGAGCTCACGAACATGCCCAGGCCGCGGCGCTTCTCCACCAGCTGCTCGTCGACGAGCTGCTGGTAGCCCTTGAGCACCGTGAGCGGATTCAGGCGAAAGTCCGCGGCGACGGTGCGGACCGAGGGCAGCGGGTCTCCTTCCTTGAGAACGCCTTCGAGGATCATCGCTACCACCCGGTCGCGCAGTTGCCGGTAGATCGGCAGGCTGTCGTCCCACTGCGGATCCATGATCGTTTTGCACGGCGCCTGTGACGGGGGATTAGCCGACTAATCTACCAAAACGGCCGGCTCAGGCTGGCCAAACCAGGCGTGCGTCGACTGCAGCGCCACGTGTCCGCTACTGCGGTGCGTGCCCGGCGCCTCGGAGCTTGCCTGTACGAAAGTGGCGCTCAGGGCCAGCGTGATGAGGACGGCGCCGGCGCCGCAGCTGACATCACGATAGAGCTCGGAAACGAAGGTATTCATGGTCGGCTCCTTGACGGTCTGACTGGTTTTGGCGCTCCCCTTTTTCAGGCGCTCTGCGCCGACTGGGCGGCGGGGGCGACATGAAAGGGGGCGGCGGAGGTGGACTGCACAAAGCTCAGGCTCAGCACCAGGGTGATCAGGGCGGCCCCGCTGGCGCAGGTGAGGTCACGATAGAGGGTTGAAGTGAGGCTGTTCATAATCGTCTCCTTGGCTGTTGGGGGGTCTTGGCTCTCGGGGGCTACCTGTCGAACAGGCCGTCCTCCTTGGTGATGTACTCTAGTAGCACACTACTTGAGTGTCAAGCTATTTCACCAAGCCGGTTCCGGCATCGAGGGGTGCCGGGCGGCCCCAAAGGGCCTCCCGCACGGCCTTGGAGAGCGCCGGCGCCCGCAGGGTTGACGTCAGACGCTAGAATTCCTCGCTCTTTTCCCCCAGCACGAAGCGCCCGCCATGACATCCGCCGTGAACGTTGCCATCACCGGCGCCGCCGGACAGATCGGCTATGCCCTCGCCTTCCGTGTCGCCTCGGGTGCGCTGCTCGGGCCGGGCAGGCGCGTGAACCTGCATCTGCTCGAGATCACCCCGGCGCTCGCGGCGCTGCAGGGCATGGTGATGGAGCTGCACGACTGCGCGTTTCCAACACTCGGGAAGGTGGTGCCGACCGACGACGCGCGCCTCGCGTTCCGCGACTGTCAGGTGGCGCTGCTGGTCGGCGCGCGCCCGCGCGGCCCGGGCATGGAGCGCAAGGACCTGCTGCTCGCCAACGCGCAGATCTTTTCCGTGCAGGGCCGGGCGCTCAACGAAGTCGCCGACCGCAACGTGAAGGTGCTGGTGGTCGGCAATCCCGCCAATACCAACGCGCTCATCGCCCGAGCGAACGCCCGCGATCTCAATCCGCGCAACTTCACGGCCATGACGCGCCTCGATCACAACCGCGCGCTGTCACAGCTGGCGCACAAGACCGAGACGCACGTGAGCGAGATCCGCCGCATGATCATCTGGGGAAATCACTCGGCCACCCAGTACCCCGATCTGCGTCACGCCGAGGTCGCAGGCAAGCCGGCCAAGTCCCTCGTGACCCAACAGTGGATCGAGGAGACGTTCATTCCGGTGATACAACAGCGCGGCGCGGCCGTCATCAAGGCGCGCGGCGCCTCTTCGGCCGCCTCGGCCGCCTCGGCCGCGATCGACCACATGCACAGTTGGCTCCATGGCACGAGCGCGGGCGACTGGGTCAGCATGGCCGTGCCGTCCGACGGCAGCTACGGCATCGCCGAGGGCGTCATCTACTCCTATCCGGTCACCCTCAGCAACGGCGAGTACCGCATCGTGCCGGGCCTCGCCGTGGATGACTTCAGCCGCAAGCGCATGGAGGCGACGCACGCCGAGCTGCGCGAGGAGCGCGAGGGGGTCAGGAGCCTGCTCGCCTGAAGTTTCGCGCAGCCGCGCCCCGGCAAGCTATAGTCGGGCGAAGCCGCGCGACGCGGAGGATTTTGATGTTGGGCGCTATCGTCTCCCTGACGCTCGTGGTGGCGGCCGCCTACGCGGTCACCCAGGTGGGCGGTGTGATCACCCTGCTGTTCATCGCCGCGGTGCTGTTCCTCGCCTACCGCCGGCTGTCGCTGCTCACCTTTACCGTGACGTTCACGGTGCTGCTCTTCGCCTACACGCTGCTCGGCGCCCCGGCCGGGATCTGGAAGGGGTTCCTCGGGTTGCTGCTCGCGGCGCTGTGGCTCCTCAACGTGCGCACCCTGCGCAAGGCGCTGCTCACACGCCCGTTCATGAAGACCTACCTGAAGCTCCTGCCGGCCATGTCACAGACCGAGAGGGAGGCGCTGGAGGCGGGCACGGTGTGGTGGGACGGGGAGCTGTTCACCGGCGCGCCGCACTGGCCGAAGCTGCTGGCCGCAAAGCCGCCGCGGCTGTCCGCCGCGGAAGCAGCCTTCCTCGACGGTCCGTGCGAGGAGCTGTGCCGCATGCTCGATGACTGGAACATCACGCACGAGCGCGCCGACCTGTCGCCGCAGGTGTGGGAGTACCTGAAGACCCGCGGCTTCTTCGCGATGATCATTCCGAAGAAGTACGGGGGTCTGGAGTTCTCCGCCTACGCGCATTCGTGCGTGCTGGCCAAGATCTCCAGCCGCAGCGCCACCGTGTCCTCCACGGTCGCGGTGCCCAACTCGCTCGGACCCGCGGAGCTGCTGAACCACTACGGCACCGAGGAACAGAAGAACTACTACCTGCCGCGCCTCGCCCGCGGGGAGGAAGTGCCGTGCTTCGCGCTCACCGGCCCACGCGCCGGCTCGGACGCCGGTTCCATCCCCGACACCGGGGTGGTGTGCCGCGGGCCGTGGCAGGGGCGCGAGATCGTGGGGCTCAAGCTCAACTTCTCCAAGCGCTACATCACCCTCGCCCCCGTGGCCACCGTCATCGGTCTGGCGTTCCGCATGTTCGATCCCGAGCGGCTGCTGGGCGGCAAGACCGACATCGGCATCACCTGCGCGCTGATTCCGCGCAACACCCCGGGGGTGAGCATCGGACGGCGTCATTTCCCGCTCAACATCCCGTTCCAGAACGGACCCGTCCTGGGCCGGGACGTGTTCGTGCCGCTGGATTTCATCATCGGCGGCCCGCGCATGGCCGGCAGCGGCTGGCGCATGCTGGTGGAGCAGCTGTCGGTCGGGCGCTGCATCTCGCTGCCCTCCAACGCCACCGGCGGCGCGAAGGCAGGCGTATGGGCGACCGGCGCCTATGCCCGCATCCGCAACCAGTTCAACATGCCGGTGGGCAAGTTCGAAGGGGTCGAGGCGGTGATCGCGCGCATGGTGGGCCTCACCTACACCATGGACGCCGCCCGCTCGGTGACCGCCGGCGCGATCGATGGCGGCGAGAAGCCCTCGGTGCCCTCCGCGATGCTCAAGTACCACGTCACCGAGATGGGCCGCCAGGTGGCCAACGACGCCATGGACGTGCACGGCGGCAAGGGGATCTGCCTCGGGCCCAGGAACTATCTCGGCCGTGGCTACCAGGTGGTGCCGGTGGCGATCACCGTCGAGGGGGCCAACCTCCTCACGCGCAACCTCATCATCTTCGGCCAGGGCGCGGTGCGCTGTCATCCGTTCGTGCTGCGCGAGATGAGCGCGGCCCGCAATCCCGATCGCGCCGCCGGGGTCGATGAGTTCGACCGCGCGCTGTTCGCGCACCTCGGCTTCAGCATTTCCAATGCCGTGCGCTCGCTCATCATGGCTCTGACCCACGCGCGCTTCACCGCCGCGCCGGTGCAGGGTTCCACCGCGCGCTACTACCAGCACATCGTGCGCTTTTCCGCCTCGTTCGCGTTCGCGGTGGATGTGGCGATGCTGACGCTCGGCGGCTACCTGAAGAAGAAGGAAGGCCTGTCGGCGCGGCTCGGGGACGTGCTGTCCTGCATGTATCTGGCCTCCATGGTGCTCAAGCATCACGAGAACCAGGGCGGTCACGAAGAGGACCTGGTGATAGTCGAGTGGGCGTGCCGCAACCTGCTGTATCACGCGCAGGAGCAGCTGCACGGTTTCCTGCGCAATTTCCCCAACCGGGCCCTCGCCGCGCTGATGCGCGCGCTGATCTTCCCGCGCGGTCGCGTGTACTCGGCGCCCGATGACCGCCTCGGGAGCAAGGTCGCGGGCCTGGTGACCAGTCCGACCGAAGCGCGCGAGCGGCTGTGCCAGTACATCTACTGGACGCTCGAGCCCGCCAACCCGCTTGGACTGCTGCAGGAAGCGCTGCTGCTCGCGGTGCAGCTCGAGCCGCTCGAGAAGCGCATCCGCGTCGAGGGCGTCAAGACCGGCAAGGTCACCGCCCTGGATCTGCCGGGACGCATCCAGCAGGCGCTCGCCGCCGGCATCGTGTCGGAAACCGAGGCCGCGGCGCTGCGCGATTACGACCGCAAGGCCATGGAACTGATCCACGTCGATGACTTCGAGCCGCAGGAGCTCGCCGCCCACACTGTCCCGGCGTCGCAGTCCGCGGCGAGGTCCAGCGCCCACGTCGCTTGAGCAGGGCTACCTTGCGCTGTGAGAGGATGTTTTTCCAAGGAGTCATCTGTGAAGGAGATGCCCATGCGTACGTTGCTCGTTGCCGCCCTGATTCTCGCCGCCCCGCTCGCCGCCGCTCAGACGCCTGCCGCGCCGGCGAGCGCCGCCGCTCTGCCGCGTACCCCCTCCCCGCCGGGCGCCGAGGCCTACATCATCTCTCCCAAGGACGGCGCCACGGTGAAGAGCCCGGTACGGGTGCAGTTCGGCCTCAAGGGGATGGGTGTCGCGCCCGCGGGGGTCAAGTTCGAGAACACCGGGCATCACCACCTGCTCATCGACACCGACGCCCCCGCGGATCTCGCCGCGCCGCTGCCGGCGACCGACAAGATCCTGCACTTCGGTAAAGGCCAGACCGAGGCGAGCGTGCCCCTGAGCCCCGGCAAGCACACCCTGCAGCTGCTGCTCGGCGACCAGAATCACGTGCCGCACAATCCGCCGGTGATCTCCAGCAGGATCACCATCACGGTCACCGGGTAGCGCGCCAGCCGGGCGCCACGGAGCGCCGTCATGACGCGCGCCGTCCTGCACGTCGACATGGATGCGTTCTACGCCTCGGTCGAGCAGCACGATGACCCGCGGCTGCTCGGCAAGCCGCTCATCGTCGGCTGGGACGGCGGCCGCGGCGTGGTGGCGGCGGCCAGCTACGAGGTGCGCCGGTACGGTGTGCGCTCGGCGATGCCGATGCGCACCGCGCTGCGGCTGTGCCCGCAGGCGGTGTGCGTGCGCCCGCGCATGCAGCGTTACCAGGACGTGTCCCGTGTCGTGTTCGGGGTGTTTCACGAGGTCACCCCGCTGGTGCAGGGGCTGTCGCTGGATGAGGCCTTTCTGGATGTGACGGCGAGCCAGGAGCTGCTCGGCGGCGCCGTCGACATCGCGCGGCGCATCAAGCGCCGTATTCGCGAGCTCACCGGACTCAGCGCGTCGGTGGGGGTGGCGCCCAACAAGCTGGTGGCCAAGATCGCCTCCGATCTGATGAAGCCCGACGGCCTCACCGTGGTCACGGCCGAGCGCGTGCGCGCGGTGCTCGATCCGCTGTCGGTGCGCCGGCTTCCGGGCCTGGGGCGCAAGACCGGCGAGCGGGTCGAAGCCGCCGGGATCGGCACCTTCGGTGAGCTGCGCAGCGCCCCGGATGCGGTGCTGTGGCCCCTGTTCGGCCGCTACTCGGCCTGGATGCGCGAGCGCGCCTCCGGCATCGACACGCGAGCCGTGCTGCCGGACGTCGAGGAGAAATCCCTCAGCGCCGAGGACACCTTCGAGCACGACGTCGGCGAGCCGCGCGCCCTGCAGGCACAGCTGGCGCGCCTCGCGGATGTGGCCGCCGCGCGGCTGCGCACGCGGCAACTGGTGGCGGGCTGTATCGGGGTGAAGATCCGGCGCGACGATTTCACCACCTGTACGCGCCAGCGCGCCGTGGCCCCGCCGACCTGCGAGCTGCGCGCCATCGCCGGCGTGGCCGCGCAGCTGCTCGGCCGCTGGCTCGCCGGCAACCCGGGTGCGAAACTTCGCCTGCTGGGCGTGATCCTCACAGAGCTCACGCCTGCCTCGCAGCTGGGACTGTTCGAGCCGGCGGGCGGCCCGGGGGGCCTTGATGCGGCGCTGGACGAGGCGCGGGCGCGCTTCGGCAGCCAGGCACTGCGCCGCGGCAGCAGCATCGAGTAGCATCGACCCATGTACCTGACGTTCTTCGGCCTCAACGAAAAGCCGTTCGCGATCACGCCCGATCCGCGCTACCTGTACCTGAGCGAGCGGCACGCCGAAGCCCTGGCGCACCTGTTGTACGGCATCAACGAGGCGGGCGGCTTCGTGCAACTCACCGGCGAGGTCGGCACCGGCAAGACCACGATCGTGCGCTCGCTGCTGGCGCAGACCCCGAAGAACGCCGAAATCGCGCTCATCCTCAATCCCAGGATGACGGCGCCGGAGTTCCTGCTGACCATCTGCGAGGAGCTCGGCATCGGCGTGCCGGACGCCGCGTGCGGGAGCCTGAAGGACCTGGTCGACATCCTCAGCGACTACCTGCTGCGCGCCCACGCCGCCGGCAAGCGCGTCGTGCTGGTGGTGGACGAGGCGCAGAACCTGTCGCCGGACGTGCTCGAGCAGGTGCGCCTGCTCACCAACCTCGAAACCAACACGCAGAAGCTCCTGCAGATCATCCTCATCGGGCAGCCCGAGCTGCGCGAGCTGCTGTCGCGCAACGAGCTGCGCCAGCTGGCGCAGCGCATCACCGGCCGTTATCACCTGAATCCGCTGTCGCACGACGAGACCCTCGCCTACGTGCGCCACCGACTGCGGGTCGCGGGCGCGACCACCGACATGTTCGCACCCGCGGCGCTGAATGAAACATTCCGGCTGTCGCACGGCGTGCCGCGCGTCATCAACGTCATCTGCGACCGCGCGCTCCTCGGCGCCTATTCGCTCGACCGGCATCGCGTGACCACGAACCTGGTGCGCGCCGCCGCCGCCGAGGTCTTCGGCCGGCGCTTCACGCCGCACTGGCTCCCCTGGGCCCTCACGGCCGGCATCGCCGCGCTCCTCAGCATCGCCACCGTGACGCTGTGGAACCTGCAGCCGTGGAGCACGCGCTCGGGCGCAGCGCGCCTGCAGCGCGGGGAGGCGGCGCTTGGCGGCGCGGCGGCTCACCCGGCGCCGACCGCGGTGACGCCTCCGCCCGCACCGCACCTCGCGGAGCTGCTGGCGCAGCACGCCGCCGAGACCGACACCGACAGCGCGTTCGCGCGGCTGCTCGCGCTGTGGGGCGCCAGGTACCAGCTCAACAGCACCGATCCGTGCAGCCAGGCGACGCAACAGGGTCTGGAGTGCGTGATCGAGCGCGGCTCCTTCGGCCAGCTGCGTCTGTACAACCGCCCGGCGATCCTCATGCTCAGCGACGGCGCCGGCACGAGTCACCAGGTGGTGCTCACCGCGCTCGACGAGGAGCAGGCGCGCATCGAGCTCGGCGGCACACGCAGCGTTGGCCTCGGCGAGCTGTCGCACTTCTGGCTGGGGGATTTCGTCATGCTGTGGCGGCCGGCCAGCTCGCCGGTGAAGGCGCTGTCGGCCGGGATGCGCGGCGCCGAGGTGCGCTGGCTGCGCCGCAGCCTGCAGCGCCTGCAGGGCGTCGCCGATAACGCTCCGGCGAGCGACGTGTTCGACGCCGAGCTCACCGGCTGGGTGCGCGACTTTCAGCGCCGGCACCAGCTCGCCGTCGACGGCATCGCGGGTGTGCGCACGCAGATTGCCCTCGCCGGCGCCGTGGGCGGCGCCGATACGCCGCTGCTGTCCGCCGCCGATACTGATCATCATGGCGGGTGATCGATGTCCTTCATCCTCGATGCCCTGAAGAAGTCCGAGAGCGATCGCCAGCGCCGCAGCGGCCCGGCGCTCTTCGAGGTCAAGGTCGCCCCGCCGCGCAGCGCGTTGCCGCTGTGGGCCGTCGCGGTTGCGGCGTTGCTGGTGGTGAACCTCGCGATCGTCATGTGGATGCTGTGGCGGCATCCGGCGGCGCGCAGCGCCGACAGCAGCACGGCCGCTGCCAGCCTGGCGGCCCAGGGGCCACAGGCCGCAGGCACGCCCGCGCCCGCCCCGCTGTCGCTGACGGCGCCTGCTGCATCCCCAGCCGCCGCGGCGGCCCTGCCGCCAACCCCCGGGGCCGCCAGCGGCGCCGGCGACAATCCCGACGACTACGCGCCCGCGGCCGAACCGGCGGCCGCGCCGTCGCTCAGCAACCGCGTGCGGCGCGCCACCGCGGACGGCGTGCCCCTGTATCAGGACGCGGCGGCCGCTGCCGGCGCGAGCATTCCGCAGCTGCGGCTGGATCTGCACGTGTTCGCGCAGCGCCCGCAGGATCGCTTCGTCATGATCAACATGCACAAGCTGCGCGAAGGCGACTCGCTTCCCGAGGGCGTGCACGTGGACAGCATCACACCCGAGGGTGCGGTGCTGTCGTACAGCGGAGCGCGATTCCTGCTGCCGCGGGACTGA
This sequence comes from Gammaproteobacteria bacterium, assembly GCA_005878095.1. Lineage (GTDB taxonomy): Bacteria > Pseudomonadota > Gammaproteobacteria > Steroidobacterales > Steroidobacteraceae > 13-2-20CM-66-19. The sequence goes on from VBNH01000046.1 coordinate 21,071, forward strand.
GGCGGCGGCTACTCGGCGACGTACCAGTGCTTGTCGACCTGCTCGAGCACGAAGTGATCGAAGGGCAGCCCCTGGCCCGTCAGATCGTAGGTCGCGCGCTGTCCTTCGTACTCATAGCGCGGCTCGAGCCCCTGCACGATGTGCAGGGTCGCCAACAGCATCTCGCGCGTGCCCAGGCTGTTCTGACACGCGGCCACCAGCGTCGCCAGCGCCTTCTTGCCGGTCACGCGCCGGAAGTTGGGGCTCATCTGCTTGCCGTAGTAGACATCGCACTTGCCCTCCGACAGCAGCTTCTCGGAGGTGGCGAGCAGCTCGACGATCCCGGGTTGCGCCGGGGCGGTGCTGCGGCCGCCGCCACGCAGCGCGGCGGGCGTACGCGCCGCGGCGGAGGTGCCGTGCCGGCCTGCGATGAGATCCTCGATCTGCGCCTCGATCTCGGTCGGCAGCGCCGCTTTCCAGTCCTTGCCGAAGGGCTTGAGCGTGACGAGGTTGAGCACCTGCACCTTGCCGCGTTCGCGGGGCTGGCGGCCGCGGATCAGCACCTCGACCTTGCCGTCCTTTTCCGCAATGCTCGCAATGCCTTCGCCGCCGTCGTATTCCCGGCCAGCCAGATACAGGCGGTCGGCGAGGGTTGCGTAGAACCCGGTGTCGGTGAGGTGCTCGATCTCGTCGAGCGGCCGGGCCGGACCAAACAGCCGGTTGCGCACCGTGCTGTCACCACGCTTCGCCTCGTCGTGCAGCAGGGTCAGGATCCGCAGCCGCAGGGCCCGCAGGTCATCCGGATGAATCGCGAACGCCACCGCCTCCGGATCGCCGCTGGCGACGGCCTGCAGAAACTCGAGCGCCGCGTTCTTCTGGCTCATGCTCACCCCGGTGGCGCTGACCGCCGCCCACGCCTGCGGGTACGCCGGCACGATCGCCAGCCAGGCTGCCCAGGCCCACGCACACCTCGCCGGAACGTGTCGCATCACACCTTCAGGATATGTCGCCTGTGACGGGGTTTTTCCAGGATAGCGCGTCCCGCCCGGGCGTGCCGCGTGTGTCAATAACCCCCACATAATGACCAGTTTCACAGAATCCAGCCGCCGTTAGCGACAGGCCGCGTGCATTACGTCATGGTAATTCCCGCGGCCGGGCGCTGAGCCCAACGGGCGGGTTTTAGATTGTGACAGCCGTGGCTTCCCACACCAAAGCGCAGAGTTCGGCCGCAACGCCATCCCGGGGCGTCGCGCCGCCGCTGCGGCTGACGCTCATCGGCAAGCAACTCCTGGCGTTGACCCGGGACCGCAAGCTCATCCAGACCCTCAGGCGGGTCGCAGACCCCGCGCACGAGGTGTACGCCGCCGGCTCCGAGATCGATCTCGCCGGCGCATTGATGGCGCATCAGACCGGGGTCGTGGTCCTGGATGTCGCCGCGCTCGCCAGCCCCGCCGGGCAGCTGGCGGCGCAGCTGCACGCGCAGTTCCCGGACATCGTGCTCATCGTCACGGGCGGTGCCGGGGACCAGGTGGCTCTCTCGGCCCAGATCACCGACGGTTCGGTGCACCGTTTCCTGCACAAGCCCGTCTCCGAGCAGCGCGTGCGGCTGTTTGTCGAGGCGGCCTGGCGGCGGTATGCCGAAGGGCCCGGCGGCCCCGCAAGCATGGCCGCGGCGCTGGCCGCGCGCGCCCCTCGCGGCGCGAAATGGTGGCTGCTCGCCGCGGGCTTAGCGGCCCTGGCCGCACCATTGCTGTGGGTCGGCCTGAACGCTCCCCCAACACCGCTGCGCCCGGCGCCGGCGACCGCGGGGCGCTCCGCCGCCTCCACCGCCGGGGATGCGACCCTCGAGGCTCTGCTGGCGCGAGCCGACCACGCACTCGCCGCCGGTGAGCTGGCGGCGCCGCCCGGAGCGAGCGCCGCGGACCTGTACCGCGAGGCCCTGCGCCGCAACGCGCGCGATCCGCGCGCCGTGAACGGCCTCGAGCAGATCATCGACAGACTGCTGTCGGACGCGGAGGGCGCACTGCAGGAGCGACGCCTGCAGGACGCGCAGCAGCTCGCGGATCAGGCGCACGCCATCGGCCCCGACCACCCGCGGGTGGCGTTCCTCATGGCGCAGATCGGCGCGCAACGCGAACGCCTGGTGCTCGACAAGGCGCAACACGCCGCCGCCACCGGCAACGTCGCCGGCGCCCTCGCGGCGCTCGATGACGCCAGGCGCGGCGGGCGTCACTCGACGCTCGTCGAGGAGGCGCGCCAGCAGCTCGCGCAGCAGCAGGTCGACGAACGCGTGGCGGAGTTTCTCAGGCGCGGCCGCGAGGCGCTGCTGCGCGGGCAGCTCATCGAGCCGCCGGCAGAGAGCGCGCGCTCCTTCATCGAATCGGCGCGCGCGCTCGCCCCCGGCGATGTGCTCGTGCAGCAGGCGACGCAGGAACTCATCGCGCGCCTGCAGGCCGAGGCAGGCCGGGCGCTCACCGCCGGCAACCCGGACCAGGCGGACAGCTTGACGTCCGCGGCCGCCGCGGCGGGAGCGCAACGGGCCGACGTCGCGGCACTGCGTGCCGAGGCACAGCGGCTGCGCGCCACCAGCAAGGGCGACTCGCTGGCGCGTCTCGCCCTCACCTTCAACGAGCGCCTCGCCGCAGGAAGGATCACCGACCCTGCCGCCGACAGCGCCAAGTTCTACCTGGCGCAGCTGCTGCAGGCGGATCCGGGCCATCCGACGACGCAGCTCGCGCGCACGGCATTCGACACCCGCGTGCTCGATGAAGCGCGCGGCGCGCTGCGCGCGCAGGACTATGCGCTCGCGCGCCGCTGGCTCACCGAAGCCCGTGCCGCGGGCGCCGACGCGGCGAGCATCGAAGCCGTGGAAACCACCATCGGCGCCGCTCAGGATGCGGCGCAGCGGGCCAGCAGTTATGTCAGCGCGAGCTCCATGACCCGCACGCGCTATGTGGCGCCGCTGTTTCCCCCCGACGCCAGCCGGCGCGGCATCGATGGCTGGGTGGACCTGCAGTTCGCCGTCAACACCGACGGCTCGGTCGGCGAGCTCACGATCGTCGGCGCCCAACCGGTCGGCATCTTCGAGCAGGCGGCGCTCGATGCCGTGCGCCACTGGCACTACCAGCCCGTGATGCGCGACGGGCGGGCCGTCAGCCAGCGCGCCCGGGTGCGCGTGCGCTTCGCGATGGAGCGATGAGCGCGCGATCCATGAGCACTCCCGCCCGCGTGCTGGTCGTCGACGATGACGTGCGCTACTGCGAGTGGCTGCGCCATCACCTGGACGTGATCTTGCCGCGGGCGAGCGTCAGCATGCTGAATCGCAGCGAATTCGAGCGCTGGTGCACCGGGTCCTCCGGCCGCGACTGCGACCTGCTGCTGCTCTCGGTCGTGTTCGGCTCGAGTCCCGAGGACCCGCAGTCTCCGGGGCTGGCGCTGTTGCGCCGCCTGCGCGAGCGGCCGTCGACGCCCGCGGTCATCGCACTGGCCGAGGACGGTAACGAGCTCACCGCGGTGCGCGCCCTGCACCTCGGTGCGCTCGACTACCTGCCCAAGCGGCTGCTGACCCCCGAGCGCCTGAGTACCGCGGTGCGCGTGGCGCTGCGGCGCGTCGAACGGCGCGTGGCGCGGCGTCTGGCGAGCCTGGCGAACCTGTCGCGCGACCAGGCGCTGCGCGCTGGCGCCGCGCCAGAGGCCGCGCCGGAGTCCGACGCGCTGCCAGCCGCGGGCGGCGCTTCCGCCCTGAACGCCGGCGAGGCCGCCGTACCCCCCGCCGTGCCCGCTGCCGCAGCCGGCGCCGCACCCGCCCCTGTACCCGCCGCCGTACCCCCCGCCGCTGCCGCAGTCGCCGCCGCACCCGCTCCTGTACCCGCCGCCGTGCCCGCTGCCGCAGCCGCCGCCGCTGCCGCAGCCGCCGCGGCCCCCGGGTCCGAGCCGCTGCAGGGCGCGGGTGTGGCGGGGCTGCTCGTGGGCGCAAACCCCGAGGTCATTCCGGGTTACACGCTGCGCCTGAAGATCGGCGAGTCGGCAAAGGCGGTGGTGTATCTCGCCACCAGCGCGCACCGCGGACACAACGTCGCGCTCAAGGTAAGCAAGACGCTGCGCGACGAAGCGGCCGGCCGCCAGTTCCTCGAGCGCGAGTACACGGCGGTCATGGCGGTCAGAAGCCGGCTGGTCGCTGAGATCTACGACTACGGGGTGCACGCGGGCTTCGAATACCTGGCGATGGAGTACCTGCCGCGCGGGGATCTGAAGGCGCGTATCCAGCGCGGCGTGAGCGAGCGGGAGGCGCTGCATCTCGTGACGCAGATCGCCGCGGCTCTGGAGGTGGTGCACGAGGCGGGGCTGGTACACCGCGACCTGAAGCCGCCGAACGTGATGCTGCGCGAGAACGGCGCCGTGGCGCTCATCGACTTTGGCCTGGCGCGCACCCTCGACGGCAACTCCGTGAGCACGCAGACCGGTGTGCTGCTCGGATCGCCGTATTACATGAGTCCCGAGCAGTCGCTCGGTGAGCCGCTCGATGCGCGCTCGGATTTCTACAGTCTCGGAGTCATCTGCTACGAGATGCTGACCGGGCACAAGCCCTACACCGGCAACACCGCCATGGACGTGCTGCAACAGCACGTCAGCGCGCCGCTCCCGGCGCTGCCGGCCGAGCTGGCGCGCTACCAGCCGCTGCTCACGGGGCTGCTGGCGAAGTCCCGCGCCGAGCGCCCGGGGAGCGCTCAGGAGATCATTGCTGCCGCTAACGCGCTGCGCGCGGGCGCCGCCGGGGATGCGCAGTCGAGCGCGGCCTAGGGGTTGGCTCGAGCGCCGCGCCCGCGCTGCTCAAAGGCGCGTCCCAACGCGAGCGCCAGCACGGCCCACAGGGCCGAAATCCCCGCACCCAGCCAGCCGATCGCCGTGGGACCTGCGCCGAGCCCGCCGGCGAGCCCCTTGTAGAGCGAACCGCTGAGCGCATCCCCGCCGCGATAGGCGAAGGTGTCGATGAGGCTCTTTGCCTGGTATTTCTCCTCGCGGCTCACCACGGTGAACAGCGAGTCGCGGCACGGGCGCGTGATGGCGTAGTCGGCGACGCGGCGCACTGCGTACACCAACACCAGCACCGTGAAGACCGGCGCCAGCGCGAACAGCGCGTAGCCGACCGTCATGATGAGCGGCACCGCGGCCAGCAGCGCCCGCATGCCGAGCCAACTGAACAGCCGGCCGAACAGCAGGAACTGGATCGTCAGCGATGCGGCCTGCACGTATAAGTCGATGCCGGCGAAGAAGCGCGTGCGCTCATCAGCGTTGCTGAACGCCTTGGCGACGAACGCCTGCTGCTCGAGGTACAGGAAGGTCGACACCCACGTCATGAGCAGCACGAACGCCGCGATGCCGAGCAGGTAAGGCGAGCGCACCACCTGCACGAATGCGGCGAACGCCCCGCTCCCGACCGCGCCGTCCGCGCGTGGCGCAGCGACACCGTCCTGCATCGCGGCTGTGGGCGCCGGCGCGTGCCCCGCCTGCCGTCGCTGCCAGCGGATGACCTGCGCCATGGACAGCAGCGACACCAGCAGGAGTCCTGCGGAGACCGGCAGCAGATTGATGGCACCGATCGGCACGGCGAGCTTGCGGTCGATGAACGGGCCGATCAGCCCGCCGGTGCTGGCGCCCGCCCAGATGAAACCGAACAGGCGCCCCGCCTGCTCACGGCTGAACACGTCCGCCATCAGGCTCCAGAACGCCGCCACCACGAACAGATTGAACACGCTCACCCACACGAAGTAGGTGCGCGCGATCCAGGTGTGGTCCGCCTGCACGCGGAACCACACCCAGAAGATGAGCAGGTTGGCGGCGAAGAAACCGTACACCCACGGCAGAAACACCGAGCGCGGGAAGCGCGAGGTGAGCCAGCCATACAGCGGCTGCAGCAGCAGCATGACGACGAACACCCCCCAGAAAAGGTAGGGGATGTTTTCCAGCCCCGAGGTGATGCCGAGGGCATCGCGCACCGGCCGCAGGATGGTGTAGCTCGAGAACATGCACAACAGCGTCGCAAACGACGCCAGCAGCGCGGGCGCCTCACCGGGCTGCAGGACGATGAGGCGCCGCAGCAGCTGGCTCATGAGGCGATCAGCCAACGTCAGTCTCACCCGCGCGCGTGGGGCGCCAGTGTGCCACAGCCCCGCCGGCGCAGTGGCAAGCCGGCCCTCTGGGGAGAATGCCCGGCAGCCTTAGCGCGCGACTTGCGCTTGACGGCCCGGACGCGGGCGGAGCACTCTCGCGTGACACTGTTGGGGGCAGAACGTGAAAAGAAGAGACTTCTGTGCGGCCGGGGTCGCCGCGCTGGCCGCCGCAACCGTCCCTTACCGTCGCGCAGCTGCGATCACGAGTGGCGCGGACATTCCCGCCGTGGGGCTCGACGGGCGGCAACTGACTCTCAAGTCCGCAGACATCGAGGACCTGCGCGCGGGGCTGCGCGGTGAGCTCATCACCGGCGATGAGCCCGGGTACGACGTCGCGCGCCGGCTCTGGAACCCGGCGTTCGATCGCAAGCCGGCCCTCATCGTGCGCTGCGTGGGAGCCGCGGACGTCAGGCGCGCGGTGAGCTTCACGGCCGCTCACGGTCTTCTGACCGCGGTGCGCGGCGGTGGCCACAGTGTGTCGGGCCAGTCCGGGTGCGACGGCGGGCTGGTCATCGACGTCTCGCCCATGCGTGCGGTGGAGGTCGATCCGCTCGCCAGGGTCGCGCGCGTGGAGGCGGGCGCACTGCTCGGCCAGATCGACCGCGAAACGCTGGCGTTCGGGCTCGTCACACCCGTCGGCACCGTCGCCGACACGGGTGTGGCGGGATTGACGCTGGGCGGCGGGGTCGGACGCATTGGCCGCAGGTTCGGGCTCACGTGCGACAACCTCACGGCAGCGGAGCTGGTGACGGCGGACGGCAAGTGGCTGCGCGTCAGCGCCGCCGAGCACCCGGATCTGTTGTGGGCCCTGCGCGGCGGCGGTGGCAACTTCGGCGTGGTGACCTCGTTCACGTTCCGCCTGCACGAGGTCGCACCGATCATGTACGGCGGGCTGCTCACCTTCCCGCTCACGGATGCGCGTCAGCTGCTGCACAGCTTCGCGGACCTGATCGCGGCTGCGCCCGATGAGTTGTATGTGGACGCGGCCATGGGCACGGCCCCGCAGGGCGTGCGCTGGCTGGGACTCTCCGTCTGCTACTGCGGTCCACAGGCCGATGCGGAGCGGGTGGTCGGGCCACTGCGCAAACTCGGCAAGCCGCTCAAGGACGAGCTGGCCGCCTCGCCGTACGCCACGCTGCAGGGCAGCGCCGACCTGCGCGGCATCAGTCCCCTGGGCGCCTACGGCAAGGGCGGACTCGTCTACGGCATCACTCCCACCCTCATCGATACCATGGTCGAGTTCACCGAGAGCGCGCCGTCGGACGGCGCGGAGATGTGGCTGCAGCATCAGGGCGGCGCGATCGGCCGCGTGAAACCTGAGGACACCGCGTACTTCAACCGCGGGGCGAGTCACAACGTCGGGGTATTCACGTCCTGGAAGATGCCGCCCGGGGACACCGCGCGCGAGATCGACTGGGTGCGGCGCGCCTGGGCGAAGATCGAGCCACAGACGCGCGGCCAGTACGTGAATCTTGCCGCCAGCGACGATCGTGAAGCCCGCGTGCATGCCGCTTACGGCGACAACTACCCGCGGCTTGCCGCGCTCAAGAAGCGTTACGATCCGGCGAACCGGTTCCGCCTCAACGCCAACATAAAGCCCGCATAACGGCGCGAACCAACTTCCGACGTGCGCCGACGGCAGAGCGTGGCTGCGCCGGCGGCAGAGCGTGGCTGCGCCGGCGCTGCAAGCCTGGCCGCGCGCTGCACCGCTTGACACTCAATCCTCATGAAGGTGCAATGCGCCTTGCGGGCGGCGGCCAGGGATCGAAGGGCGATACTCGAGTCCATGCATCTCGTTGATACCACGCTGTTCTATTCACCCACCAGCGGCGGCGTCAAACGCTACCTCACCGCCAAGCACGCCTGGCTCGCCGCGCACAGCTCGTGGGAACACACCATCGTGGTCCCGGGACGAGAGGACCGGTTCCAGCGCGGCGGCCTGTGCACGCTGTCGGGCTACCCGGTGCCCGGCACGTTCAACTACCGCCTGCCGCTCAATCCGCGCCGCTGGAGCCGGCTGCTCGAGGCGCTCGAGCCGACGCTCATCGAAGCGGGCGACGCGTTTCACCCCGCGTGGTGCGCCTCGCAGGTCGCACAGCGCCGGGGTATACCGGTGGTGGGCTTCTATCACTCGAACGTGCCGCAGATCATCGGGCGCCGGGTCGGCAGCGCGTTCGCCGAGCCGCTGATCGGCCGCTACGTGCGCTGTCTGTACGAGCGCTTCGATCTGGTGTTCGCTCCGAGCCGGGTGATGTGCGAGTACCTCGAGGATCTCGGCGTGCGCCACGTCATGCACCAGCCGCTCGGCGTCGATACCGAGGTGTTCCATCCGCGGCGGCGCACGCTGGCGCTGCGCCCGCGGCTCGCTCTGCCGGCGCAGGCGCGCGTGCTGATCTTCGCCGGCCGCTTCGCCGGCGAAAAGAACCTGCCGGTGCTGCTGCAGGCTTTCGCGCGCCTCGGAGCTCCGTACCACCTGCTGCTGATCGGCGGGCGGCGCGCGACGCGCCCCGCCGCCAACGTCACGGTGCTCCCCTACCGGCGCGACAGCCTCGAGCTGGCGCAATGGATCGCCTCCGCCGACGCGCTGGTACACGCCGGCACCAAGGAGACGTTCGGGCTGGTGATCCTGGAAGCCATGGCGTGCGCTCGTCCGGTGGTGGCGGCGCGCGCCGGCGCCTTTCCGGAGCTCATCGACGAGAGCGTCGGGGTGCTCGCCGCGCCCAACTCTGCCTCCGGCATGGCGGAGGCGATCGCGGCTCTCTACGAGCGTGACCGCGACGCGCTCGGCACCGCCGCCCGCGCCCGCGTGCTCAGACAGTTCACCTGGCAGCGCGCCTTCCACGGCGAGTTCGCCGCGTACGCCTCCCTCATCGGCGCGCGCCGGCTGCCGGTCGCGCCAGCGCAGATCATCGAGCTCGGCGCGCCGACTTCGTGAGTATCGGCGCCTGACACTTCAGCGCCGCAGCGCGCGCAGCACCGCCAGTCCCGCGCGGGTCGCGGCGAGCGCGAGTACGATTCTCCACAGCCAGCGCTTGCGCAGCGGCACCGGTCGCGGCGGGATCGCGCGGTAGAACTGCGCGGCGATCTCGCGGTGCAGGTGCACGGCGGCGGCGGCGATCAGCCACTCGCGCGGCGGACTGTATATCCGATACTGGTTCGCGCCCAGGCGCTCGACCACGGCATCGTCGAGCGCGTCGGGGAATCCGGCCGGCGCCGCGGCACTGAAGGCGAGCGCGGTCGTCTCGCCGGGGCGCTCGGGCGTGCCGCCGATCAGCGTGAGGCCGAGCGGCCCGGGGGCGCACCGGCAGCGCACCGCACCGCGGAACCTGACCACCGGCTCAGGCATCGAAGCGCGGCTCGCAGCGAACCTCGCTGGTGACCGAGTTCGCGATGAAACACTCATCGTGCGCGCGCTGGTGCAGCTGCAGGATGTCCGCGCGCGCGGGTAATCGCTCGCCCGAGAACGCGACGCGCGGGCGCAGCGTGACGCGCACCATGGCGGTCCTGCCGGCGGCGTTCCTGCCCAGCACCCCAAGGGCATCGTCGCTGTAATCGTCGACGCGCCAGCCGCCGCCGGCGGCCAGCGACAGGAACCACAGCATGTGACAGCTCGAGAGCGCCGCGACCAGCGCCTCTTCCGGATCGACCGCCGCCTCGACCGACAACGGCACCCGCACCACCTGCGGCGAGGAGGACGCGGGCACCTCGACGCCGCCGTCGAAGCGCCAGGTGTGTGCGCGGCTGTAACGCTTGTCGGTGAACGCAGCGGCGCCGCGCGCCCAGTGGATACTGGCCCGGTATTCGTGCCCTGCCATCGCTTTACCTCCGTGCGCTGGTGCGTGGGATTGTACGATAGCGTATGAGTTCCTCCGACCTGCAGCCGCGCCGCGACCTGACGCTCACGCACGCCACCTCGCTCGTGGTCGGTATCACCATCGGCACCGGCATTTTCCTCAAGTCCGCCGCCATGGCCCAGGCGGTGGGTACGCCGGCGCTGGTGCTGGCGGCGTGGGTGGCGGCGGGCGTCGTGGCCATGCTCGGCGCCCTGTGCTTCGCCGAGCTCGGCGCGCTACTCCCGGAGGCCGGCGGCGAGTACGTGTATCTGCGGGCCGCCTTCGGCGAGGTCCCCGGCTTCCTGTACGCCTGCAACAGCTTCGTGCTCGGCGGGGCGAGCATCGCCGCGTACGGCGCCGCGGTCGCAATCTTCATCTCCGACATCCATACCTTCGACAAGCAGTGGTACGCGTACAGCGTGCACCTGTTCGGCGCCGATTACTCCTGGCAGTTCGGGACGCGCCAGCTGATCGCGATCGGCGTGATCGGCGTGTTCGCCGCCATCAACTGCGCCGGCGTCATGGTGGGTGGGCGCGTGCAGACGCTGCTGGCGGTGGCCAAGGTGGCGGCGATCATCGCGGTCGCCGGCGGCACGTTCGCATTCTCCGACGTGCACGACTGGTCGAACCTGGCGGCGCCCACCGGCGGCGCGAGCGGCGGCCTCGCCGGCTTCGGGGCGGCGATGTTCGCGGCCCTGTGGGCCTACAGCGGCTGGCAGTACCTGCCCATGGCGGCGGGCGAGGTCCAGGATCCGCAACGCAACCTGCCACGCGCCATCATCGGCGGATCGTTGCTGGTGCTCGCGATCTACCTGGCCATCAACACCGCGTACCTGTACGCGTTGCCGCTGTGGCAGGTCGCGAGTGCCAACTCCACCGCCTACCCGGAAGCGCCCTCGGTGGCCGCCCGCGCGGTGCAGACCTTCCTCGGCAGCCGCGCCGTGGCGGTCGCGGCGCTGATATTCCTGATCTCCACCGTCGGCTCACTCAACGGCACCATCCTCGCGCGGGCGCGCGTCTCCTACGCCGCGGCGCGCGACGGGCTGTTCTTCGCCGGCTTCGGACGCCTGAGCCCGCGCACGCGCGTGCCGCTCACCTCGCTGGTGCTGCTGTGCGTCTGGGCGGCGCTGCTGGCGGTCTCGGGCACCTTCGATCAGCTCACCAACATGGCGGTGATGTCGTACGCGCTGTTCTGGATTCCGGTGATGCTCGCGGTGCTGGTGCTGCGCCGCCGGCTGCCGCACGCCGCACGGCCCTATCGCCTGCCGGGCTATCCGTGGGTACCGCTGGTGTTCATGCTGGTCATGGTGTGGATCGTGATCAGCGCGCTGCTCACGAGTCCGAAGGAATGTATTGCGACGCTGGTGTTGATCCTGCTCGGCCTGCCGCTGTACCCGCTGTTCCGCCGGCGCCGCCTGCAGCGGCCGCGGGCGGCGGGCGAGACCGCGGCGGCCGCCGTCACTCCGACTCCAGCTCCCAGAGCGTGAGCGGCGCGCCGCGCCGCAGCCAGAACCCCAGGCCCGCCTCGCGAAACTGGCGCGTGAGCCGCGCGCGGTACCAGTGCGCGCTGCGCAGGTGCACGTCGGCATCGGTGCGCTCGTGATCGCAGTTGCGCTCGAAGTCGAGACGCGTGAGGGCGCTGAAGTACAGCACGCCGCGGCACAGCCGGCCGAAATTCGCCAGCGCCCGCCGCGCCGCCGCCGCCTGCAGGTACTGCAGCACGTCGTAACAGATCACCAGGTCAAAGGGCGCCGCTGCGCGGTAGGTCTCGATGCGCCCGCGCTCCCAACCGTAGCGCCGGCACAGGTACTCGCTGCTCTCGAGTGCCACGTAGTGCGCGCGCGGCAGCAGCCGCCGCAGCGCCGTGCGCAGCATGCCGGTGCCGCAACCGGCTTCCAGGATGCGCCGCACCGGCAGCCCCACGTGCCCGGTGAGCGCGACGATGAGGCGCGCCCGCGCCTGCATTTCGCGGCGCGTCGCCACCGCGGTGCGCGGATCGAAGTAGTAGCGCTGGTAGTACTCGCGGCCGAAGCGCATGGTCAGTGTGTATGCTGCGGTTAGCTCACGCGCGTTGACGGTAATATGTTCCGGCACCCGCGCGTGAACAAGTTGCGCTCCACGTCTCCGGCGCTGCACACTGCGCCGCTTGCAGTGCAAGCACGAGGAGCGCACCCATGAGACGGACAGGGATGGCGGGCGGCGGGCTCGCCGCGGCGGCTGTGGCCACGGCAGCTCTGCTGGCGGCGCACTCGAGCGCCGCCCAAACCCCGCCCGTCAGTGCGGCGGGCAAGTTCACGCTGAGCAGCACGGATATCTCCGCCGGCGGACAGATTGCCGAGCAGCAGGTGTTCAACGGCTTCGGCTGCAAGGGCGGCAACGTCTCGCCGGCGCTGTCCTGGAGCAGCCCGCCCGCCGGCGCCAAGAGCTTCGCACTGCTGATGCATGATCCGGACGCGCCCACCGGCAGCGGCTGGTGGCATTGGGTCCTTTACGACATCCCCGCCAGCGTCAGCTCGCTCCCGGCCGGCGCCGGCGACCCGCACAAGAGCCTGCTGCCCGCGGGTGCAGTACAGGGGCGCACCGACTTCGGCACTCTCGGCTACGGTGGGCCGTGTCCGCCGCCCGGCAAGCCGCACCACTATTACCTGCGCCTGTACGCACTGAAGGTGGCCAAGCTCGACGTGCCCGCCGATGCGAGCGCCGCCTATATCGGGTTCACGGTGCGCATGCAGTCGCTGGGGAAGGCCGAGCTCATGGGTGTGTATGGCCGCTAGCGGCCCGCGCGAACGGCGGCCGGCGATCTGGCCGTGGCTGCTGATGCCGGCCATCGTGCTGCTGGTGTTCTACGCGCTCTTCAAGGTGCACCAGCGGCCGAGAGCTCCTGCGGCGCCACCGCCGGCGCCCGCGGCGAGCACGCCCGGGATGGGCTGAAGCGCCGTGCCGCGCCCCCGCACGCGACTGCGTCGCGGCCCCGGGGCCGCCGCACCCGCCGAACGTGCGCCGCGAGTCGGCTTCGTCAGCCTCGGCTGCCCCAAGGCGCTGGTGGACTCGGAGCGCATCCTCACGCAGCTGCGGGCGGAGGGCTACGAGGTTGCACCGACCTACGAAGCCGCCGACCTCGTCGTGGTGAACACCTGCGGCTTCATCGATGCGGCGGTGGATGAGTCACTCGATGCGATCGGGGAGGCGCTCGAGCACAACGGCCGCGTGATCGTGACCGGGTGCCTGGGTGCCAGACCTGAGCGCATCCTCGAGCGTCACCCGCGCGTGCTGAAGGTGACCGGTCCGCACGCCTACGAGGACGTGGTGGGCGCGGTGCACGAGCATCTGCCGCCGCGGCATGATCCGTTCCTCGATCTGCTGCCGCCCGAGGGAGTGCGGCTCACGCCGCGGCACTACGCGTATCTGAAGATCGCGGAAGGGTGCAACAACAGGTGCAGCTTCTGCATCATCCCGTCCATGCGCGGCCGCCTCGCCAGCCGTCGCATCGACGAGGTGCTGCGCGAGGCGGAGCGCCTGGTCGCGGCCGGAGTGAAGGAGCTGCTGGTGATCTCGCAGGACACCAGCGCCTACGGCGCGGACCTGCGCTACGCGCCCGGCGCGTGGCGCGGCACGAGTTACCAGACACGCTTCGTCGATCTCGCCCGGGGCCTGGCGGAGCTCGGAGCCTGGGTGCGCCTGCACTACGTCTATCCTTACCCGCATGTCGATGAGGTGATCCCGCTGATGGCCGCGCGGCGCGTGCTGCCGTATCTGGATGTCCCGTTCCAGCACGGCAGCCCCACGGTGCTCCGGCGCATGCGCCGCCCCGCGCACTCGGAAAACACCCTGGCGCGCATTCGCGCCTGGCGGGCGCAGTGCCCGGATCTCACCATCCGCAGCACCTTCATCGTCGGTTTCCCGGGCGAGACGGACAGCGAGTTCGCGCAGCTTCTCGCGTGGCTGGATGAGGCCGAGCTCGATCGCGTGGGCTGCTTCAAGTACTCGCCGGTGGCGGGCGCCGCCGCCAATGCGCTGCCTGACCACGTGGCGCCCGAGCTGCAGGAGCAGCGCTACGCGCGCTTCATGGAGCGTGCCGCGGCGATCAGCCGGCGGCGCCTGGCGCAGCGGGTCGGCCGGCACCTGCGGGTGCTGGTGGATGCGGTGGCCGACGGCACGGCCACCGCGCGCAGCGAAGCAGACGCGCCGCAGATCGATGGCGTGGTGCGAATCGCAAATGCCGGCACACTGCGCCCCGGCGACTGGGCCGAGGTGCGGATCGTGGCCGCGGACGACTACGACCTCACCGGCCGCCTCGCCTGAGGCGCGCGGCGGCCGGCGCAGTCGCTAAGGAAATCAGCCCGCGGACATGCGGAGGGATTTCATGATCTCGGCGGCTTTGTCCTTCACCGCCTGAGCCTTGACCACGGCGGTGGTGAAGTCACCCGAGGCGGACGCGTTCGAGGCCTCGCTCCACATCGACTTGAGCGAATCGACCCCCGAGGTGGCCGCGGCGAGGCCCTCCTTGGTGACGCCCTTGGGCAGGTGGTGCGACTTGGACAGGGCAGTCACGCGCTTCTCGGTCTCATCGACCATCTTGAGCACTTCGGTGCTCAGCGGCCCCCAGGCGTCCTTCGCCCTGGCGAGCGCCGCCTCGGCATCGGCCTTCTTGGCCTCCGCCGCATCCTTCAGCGAGCTGATTGCGGAATTGACGGTCGGCGCCCCCGTCAGCACGGCCTTGTAGTCGCCCTTGGCGAGACTGTCCTTGAGTGCCGCGAGCTGCGAGTCGACCGCCTGCAGCTGATCCGGAGCGTACTTCTGCGCGTTGTCACGTACCGCGGCCAGAGCCGTTTCCGCGCCCGCGACCGCCTGCTCGGCCGGCCCCTTCTGGTTCGCACAACCGACAACCAGCACGGCCGCAAGGGCCAGCAGCCAGACAGCATGCTTTTTCATTGTTGCGATCCTCTCATCACAGTTTTCCTGGCAGCACCTGAACCGCGGGGACCGCGTCTGCTGTGATATGTAAAGGGTAGCATGAAGCCCGCCGCAGGGCCGGAGCGCGGTCGCGAGCGCCACGCGCTCACCGAGATCGCTGCCGCCGAGCGTGAGCGTGGCGGAAGCCAGCACGGCGGCGGACGAGGAGGTCGTGGTGGCCATGGCAAAGCGGCTGCGGCAGGTTGGCAACCCCCGAATACGCCACCGCTTCGGGCAACAGCAGACCCGCGACGGACAGCCCGGCGAGCAGGTCCGCGCTGGAGGCTCTTGTTGTCACGTTCCGGATAACTTAACTTGCGACTATGGACGATCGGCCCTCCCTGATGCGCGAGCTGGCGCACGAGCTGCGCGACGCGCTCAGTCCGATTCGCGCGGCGATCGACCTGTTACGCCTGCGCAACTTCGACACCGAAGTCAGCCGGCGCGTGGCGGAGAAAGTCGACCGGGGGCTCGATGCCGCGCTGGCCGCAGTCGATGCCTTTGTGGCCGCCGATCAATGCGAGAGCGGTACGCTCACGGTCGCCGTGGCGCCCAGTTCCCTGGACCAGATCGTCGAAGCCGCGCGCACCGCGCTCGCGCCGCTGCTCGCGGGGCGCGCACAGCGCTGTAAGTTCACGCCGCCGAAGCGCCCCGTCGAGGCGCTGGCCGATGCCGCAGAGTCCCTGCGGGTCATCAGGGCAATGCTTGAGCAGGCAAGCGCAGTCGCGCCGCCGCGCTCGGTCATCGAAGTGTGGGCGGCCGACGGAGACTCGGGGCCGCAGATCCGCGTGCGCTTCTCCATCGAGACGCCGGACTCGGTCGCCGAGCACTGGTTCGAGAGCTACGGCACCCGCGCGCGGGGAAGCCGCATGGCGCTGCGCACGGCGCGCCATGTCATGGCGCTGCAGCAGGGAAGCCTCGATCTCAGGCTGCGCTCTCCTGGCGTCGGCGAGCTGGTGGCGGCGTTCGCACCCGTCGGTGCCGGGGGCGTGTCCGCTGGTGACGGCGGCTCGCGGCCGGCGGCGGCGAGCGAGGAAGGCCGCGCCGCGAGCGGTAACGGGCCGTCGCGCCCCCGCATTCTCATCGTCGAGGACAGCACCGAAGTACGGGTCATCTACCGCGAAGCCCTCGCTGCCCTGGGTTACACCGTGTCGGAAGCCGGCAATGCGGAAGAAGCACTGCGCACGACGGTCGAGGCCGCACCGGATGTGGCGCTGATCGACATCCATCTGCCGGGGATGAACGGCTACCGGCTCGCCCAGGCGCTGAAGGCGCGGGCATCCCCCAACATGCGGCTGGTGATGTTGAGCGGCATGACGCTCGATGACACCACCCTGCGCCTGTCGCGCGATGCCGGCTTCGATGATTGCATCGACAAGGCGGCAGGGCCGAAAGCCCTGCACGCGCTGCTGCAGCAGGCGCCACGCGCCTCGCTCCCCTCCGCGGCCATGCGGCCGTGACGCAACCGCCCGCCAAGCGGCAGTCTGAGACTCATGGTCCCCCGGCTGCAGACCGCCACCGCGGAGGACGCGGAGCGCATCCGCGTCCTCCTCGAGCTCAGTGGTCTGCCCACGAGCGACCTCACCGCCTCGAAGCCCGAGTTCATCGTCGCTTACGAGCACGCCGAGCTCATCGGCGCGGGCGCCCTGCAGCGTTTTGCGGCCGTCGCATTGCTGCGCTCGGTGGCCGTCGCGCCACATCGGCGCGCTAGCGGCCTCGGCCGCCTCATCGTTCAGGAGCTGGAGCGGCGCGCCCGCGCCGCAGACGTCACGCAGCTGGTGCTGCTCACGCAGGCGGCGCGGCGATTTTTCGAGCGCCAGGGCTACCGCGCGATCGAGCGCCAGAGCGTCCCGCAGGCCGTGCAGGCAAGCGAAGAGTTCCGTTCGCTCTGTCCGACCTCCGCCACCTGCATGGCCAAGACGCTTATTCGACCGTGACGCTCTTCGCGAGGTTGCGCGGCTGATCGACGTCGGTGCCCCTCAGGATCGCCGCGTGGTAGGCGAGCAGCTGCAGCGGGATGGTGTAGACCACCGGGGCCTGCACGTAACTGATGTGCCGCGGCATCTCGATGACGCTGACACCCTCACTCGAGCGGATGCCCGACTCGGGATCGGCGAACACGATGAGCTCGCCGCCGCGCGCGCGCACTTCCATGAGATTCGATTTGAGCTTCTCCAGCAGGTCGTTGTTGGGCGCGACCGCCACCACCGGCATGTCGGCGTCCACCAGCGCCAGCGGCCCATGCTTGAGTTCACCCGCGGGATAGGCTTCCGCGTGAATGTAGGAGATCTCCTTGAGTTTCAGCGCGCCTTCCATGGCGATGGGATAGAGCGCGCCACGGCCGAGGAACAGCGCGTGGTGCTTGTCGGCGAAGCGCTTCGCCAGGCGGGCGATGACCGCATCGAGCTCGAGCGTCTTCTCCACCAGCCCCGGCAGCTCGATCAGGCGCGTGATGAGGCCGCGCTCGCGCTCGGCATCCGCGCTACGATGCCGGGCAAGCGCGATCACCAGCATGCCGAGTGCGGCGAGCTGGGTGGTGAATGCCTTGGTGGAGGCCACGCCGATCTCGGGGCCCGCGCGCGTCAGCATCACGAGCTGTGACTCGCGTACCAGAGAGCTCTCGGGAACGTTGCAGACGGCGAGCGTGGACAGGTAGCCGGACTGGCGGGCGAGGCGCAGCGCGGCCAGCGTGTCCGCGGTCTCCCCGGATTGCGAGACGCTGACGAACAGCGAATCCACCGGCACCAGGGGGTTGCGGTAGCGGTACTCGCTGGCGATATCCACCGTGCAGGGAACCTTCGCGACCTGCTCGATGAAATAGCGGGCGCAGGATGCGGCATGAAAGCTGGTGCCGCAGGCCACGATGTGCACGTTCTGGGTGCGCCGGAACACCTCGGTCGCCGCCGGGCCGAACGCCGCTTCCAGCAGGCGTCCGTTCGCGACCCGCTCCTGCAGGGTGTTGGCGATCGCGCGCGGCTGCTCGTGGATCTCCTTCAGCATGAAGTGCCGGTACGGCCCCCGTTCGGCGGCCTCCGCCGACAGCTCACTCTCGCGGATCGGGCGTTCCACCGTGCTGCCGTTGCGATCGATGATGCGCACGGCCTGGCGCCGCACTTCGGCGACATCTCCCTCCTCGAGGAACATGAAGCGCCGTGTGACCGGCAGGAGCGCCGCCACGTCCGAGGCCACGAAATTCTCATCGGCGCCAAGCCCGATCACGACCGGGCAACCCTCGCGAGCCAGGATCAGCCGTTCGGGCTCGTGCTCACTCACGACCACCAGCGCATAGGCGCCCTGGAGCTCCGCCACCGTGGCACGCACCGCCTTGAAGAGGTCCCGCACGCTCTGCAGGTGGTAGTGAATGCGGTGCGCGATGACCTCGGTGTCCGTCTCGGAGGAGAAGCGGTAGCCGCGGCGCTCGAGATCCGCGCGCAGCTCATCGTGGTTCTCGATGATGCCGTTGTGCACGATCGCGAGCCCATCGCGCGAGATGTGCGGGTGGGCGTTGCGCTCGCTCGGTACTCCGTGCGTGGCCCAGCGCGTATGCGCGATGCCGACGTGGCCGGCGGTGGGCGTCTGCGCGAGCGCCTCGTCGAGCATGTGCACCTTCCCGACGGTGCGCAGGCGCGTCAGGTGCTTCGAGCCGTTGAGCACGGCAAGACCCGCCGAATCATAGCCGCGATATTCCAGCCGCCGCAGGCCCTCCATCAGGATAGGGACGACATCGCGCTCGGCGACCGCTCCAACGATTCCACACATCGGCTTCGCGCCTCGATTTGCAGGGCCCACGCCTTCCCGCCCGTGGGCTCGACCTGTAAGTTTGCCTGAAAGGAACGGAGAACGCTGATTTTGCTCGCGAAAGCCGTGATCAAGGTCGCGCCTGCCCGGGCGCGAGGGCAACGCCAGCCGAGGAGCGGCCGGTTGCAGGACAGCGGGCGCGTTGCAGGACAGCGGGCGCGTTGCAGGCCAGCACGCGGGTTGCAGGACAGCAGCCGCGCTATTTCTTGTTTTTCACCGGCCGATGCCAGCCCTCGATGGTCGCCTGGCGCGCCCGCGCCACCGTGAGCTTGCCCGCCGGCACCGCGTGGGTGACGGTGGAGCCCGCGGCAATGGTGGCGCCCGCGCCGACCGTGATGGGCGCCACCAGCACACTGTTGGAACCGGTGTGCACGTCGTCTTCGATGAGCGTGGCGTGCTTGTTGGCGCCGTCGTAGTTGGCCACGATGGTGCCGGCGCCGAAGTTGACGCGCTCGCCCACCTGGGCATCGCCCACGTAGGCCAGATGGTTCGCTTTCGAGCCGGCACCGAGGCGCGAGTTCTTCACCTCGACGAAGTTGCCGATGTGCACTTCGCTCCCCAGGGTGGCGGACGGCCGCACGCGCGCGAACGGCCCGATGTTGCAGCCGGGACCGATGAGTGCGCCGTCGATCACGCAGTGCGGGAACACCTGCGTGTCGGCGCCGATCTCGCTGTTGCGGATCACGCAGCCGGCACCCACGCGCACCCGGTCCCCGAGCACCACCTTGCCCTCGAGCACCACGTTGACGTCGATGAATACGTCCGTGCCGTGGGCCAGCTCCCCGCGCACGTCCAGGCGCGCGGGATCGGCGAGCGTCACGCCCGCCAGCAGCAGCGCGCGCGCGCAGCGCGCCCTCCATACCGCTTCCAGCTGCGCGAGCTGCGCCTTGTCGTTCACCCCCAGCACTTCGCCGACCTGCGGCGCTATGAGCGGCCGGACCGCGAGCTTGTGCCTCACCGCCATGGCGATGACGTCGGTGAGGTAGTACTCGGCGGCCGAGTTGTCCGGCTTCAATCGCGCGAGCCAGCCGCGCAGCAGCTGCGCGGGGCAGGCGAGCACCCCGGTGTTGCATTCGTGGATGGCGCGCTGCGCTGGCGTCGCGTCCTGCTGCTCGACGATCCGCTGCACGAGCCCCCGGGCGCTGCGTACGATGCGGCCGTAGCCTTGCGGATCGTCAGCCTTCATGGTGAGGAGCGCCAGCTGCCGCGGCCCGGCGAGTGCCACGAGCTCAGCGAGCTGGGCGCGACCGATGAGCGGCACGTCGCCATAGAGCACCAGCACCAGGTGTCCGTCGGGGATGTGTTGCATCGCCTGCAGCACGGCGTGCCCGGTCCCCAAGCGCTCGGCCTGCAGCGTCCAGGAGACCGGCTCGTCCTTGAGTGCCTCGGGCACCTGCTCGCCCCCATGTCCGTAAACCACCTGGATGGCGGCCGGCGCGAGCGTGCGCGCCGTGTCGATCACGTGCTTCAGCAGCGGCCGGCCTGCGAGCGGCTGCAGTACCTTGGGGAGCGGCGATTGCATGCGCTTGCCCTCGCCCGCCGCCAGGATCACGACGGACAGCGGGGCGGGAGAGGCTGCGCGCGCAGCGCCGCCGCGCGCAACCCCGCGGCGGCGCACATCGCGGCCGCGCTTCGAAGCTCGGGTGGTGCGCATGGCCGGGATTGTACTCATCGTGCTACGGTAAATGAGCGCTGAGCGTGCCCGGGCTGTCCGAGCGGCAACTCGGCGAGTTTGCGGCGCATGAGCGGTCCCACGTACAGCTGGGGGTTGGAATGCGCCTGGTGCTCGGCGTCCTCGCGGCGCGCCACCAGCGCGGCGGCCTTGTGGAACGCCTCCTCGAGCGAGGGGCTGCCCGCGAGCGAGTCCTTGAGGAACGCCTCGCCGAACCAGGTGAGCTCACGGTTGTCCTCGCAGCCAAAGGAGGTGTGCGTGGCATCGGCTGCGGTAATGATCGCCGTGGTGTCGCTCTTGAGCTCGTCGAGAAAGACGCCCGCGTAGCAGGCCGACACCACCACCACGCGCCAGCGGATCTCGGCATCATCGAGCGCCTCGCGCAGATCCGCGGGCGCCAGCTGCGAGAGCGGCAGCGAGCCGTTCTCGACCTCCAGCCCGTCCTGCGAGCCGTGCGAGGTGAGGAACAGCACCAGCACATCATCGTCCGGATGCATGCGCGCGGCGAGCAGCTTCAGCGTCTGGGCGAGTCCGGAGACGCTCGCCAGCGGATACGAATCGCGGTCCTCCACGTCGTTCACCAGCAGCACCGAGCGGTCGCCTGCGCCGAAGCGCTCGGCGAACACCCGGCTGGCAAACAGCGTCTCGCGCTTGAACACCGCCTGCTCGCCATCACCGGCGAAGCCGACGAAGTAGACGCCCGACTTGCCCGCCGGGGCGCTCTGCACGCGCGCGACGGCGGCGGCGATCTGCGCCGGCTGCTCGTAGAACAGGGCTTCCGCCTGATCGGCGTCGTCTGCGTCCTGGGGCTGCTCCGGCTCCTCTGCCACCCACAGACGCGTGTCGAAGTTCAAGAACCCCATCACCCAGGGCGAGGCGAGCACCAGCGCGAGCGCGATGACCGTCGCGCGCGTGCGCACCACGGCGTACGCCGCGCCCAGCACGCGCCCGCACAGCAGCGCCATGTAAACGAGTGTCACCACCAGTGCCGTGACCGGCCGCGCCTGCACCAGCGGGCGGTCGCTCGCCAGCCAGAAGAGAGTGAGCACGAACGGTGCGACCGACAGCGCCGGCACCAGCAGCGCGCGGGTATCGGCCGCGCGGCTGTGCGCGCGCGCCACTATCGCGCAGGCCCCCAGCGCCAGCAGCAGATAGCAGCCCCAGCCGAAGAGCCCGTCGAGAGCGAGCGGCGCATGCGCCTCGGCATGCAGGGCGTCGAGCCCGGCCCAGACGGCGAGGTCGAGGATCAGGAGCGCGACCACCTGGTCGAAGTTGACGACGAAGCGCGGCGGCCAGCGGCGCCGCAACACCAGCAGCGCAAGGCCGCCGCTCAGGTTGCGTGCCAGGCCTGCGAGCAGCCCGGGTGGCGCCGCGGAGGGCGTTGCCGGGGAAGGGAGCTCCGATGACGGTTCCAGCGCTCAACCCCGCAATTTGCGCAGACGCTCGAGGACTTTCAGCTGCGCCGCGGCCCGCGCGAGCTCCGCCAGCGCCTCGGCCTGCGTGATGTGCCCGGCCTTGTCCCGGAGCGCTTCCTCGGCGCGCTGCTTGGCGGCGAGCGCCGCCGCCTCGTCGATGTCGCGGGCGCGCAGCGCGGTATCCGCGAGCACCGTGACCTTGGTGGGTTGCACCTCGAGGGCCCCGCCGCCGACGAAGAAGAAATGCTGCTCGCCATCGGGGGTCCGCACGCGCACCTCGCCGGCCTTGAGAAGCGAGAGGAGCGGCGCGTGGCGCGGCGCGATGCCCAGCTCCCCCTGGGAGGCCGGCGCGAACACCATGGTGGCGGGACCGGAGAAGATCTCGCCCTCGGCGCTCACGATGTCGACGTGAATGGTGGGTGCTTCGGCCATTACTGCAGCGTCTTCGCCTTGGCGAGCGCCTCGTCGATCGAGCCGACCATGTAGAAGGCCTGCTCGGGCAGCGCGTCGAACTCCCCGCCGATGATGCCCTTGAAGCCGCGGATGGTGTCCTTCAGCGGCACGATCTTGCCGTCCTGGCCGGTGAATACCTTGGCGACGTTGAAGGGCTGTGACAGGAAACGCTGCACCTTGCGCGCGCGGTAGACGGTGAGCTTGTCCTCCTCCGACAGCTCGTCCATCCCCAGGATCGCGATGATGTCCTGCAACTCCTTGTAGCGCTGCAGCACCGCCTGCACGCCGCGCGCGGTATTGTAGTGCTCCTCGCCCACCACCAGGGGATCGAGCTGGCGGCTGGTGGAATCGAGCGGATCGACCGCCGGGTAGATGCCGAGCGATGCGATCTGGCGCGACAACACCACGGTGGCGTCCAGGTGCGCGAAAGTCGTGGCCGGGGACGGGTCGGTCAGGTCGTCCGCCGGCACGTACACCGCCTGGATGGAGGTGATGGAGCCGGTCTTGGTGGAGGTGATGCGCTCCTGCAGCACGCCCATCTCCTCGGCGAGCGTCGGCTGGTAGCCCACCGCCGAGGGCATGCGCCCGAGCAGCGCCGACACCTCGGTGCCCGCGAGCGTGTAACGGTAGATGTTGTCGACGAAGAACAGCACGTCGCGCCCCTTGCCGCCGTCCTCGCGCCTTTCGTCGCGGAAATACTCGGCCATGGTGAGTCCGGTGAGCCCCACGCGCAGGCGGTTGCCCGGCGGCTCGTTCATCTGCCCGTACACCATCGCCACCTTGGAGTTGGCAAGGTTCCCCTTGTCGATGACCCCCGACTCGATCATCTCGTGATAGAAGTCGTTGCCCTCGCGGGTGCGCTCGCCGACACCGGCGAACACCGACAGGCCGCTGTACTGCTTGGCGATGTTGTTGATGAGCTCGAGCATGTTGACGGTCTTGCCGACCCCGGCGCCGCCGAACAGGCCGACCTTGCCGCCCTTGGCGAACGGCACCAGCAGGTCGATGACCTTGATGCCGGTGACGAGCAGGTCCTGGCCGCCGGCCTGCTCCTCGAACGAGGGCGGCGGGCGATGAATCGGCAGATACTCGTCGGCTTTCACCGGTCCCTGGTTGTCCTGCGGCTTACCCAGCACGTCCATGATACGCCCGAGCGTCCCCTTGCCCACCGGCACCGAGATCGGCGCGCCGGTCGCAGCCACGGCGAGGCCGCGCTTCAACCCTTCGGAGGAGCCCATGGCGATGGTACGCACCACCCCGCCCCCCAGCTGCTGCTGCACCTCGAGCGTCAGGTCCACGTCCTTGAGCTTGAGCGCCTCGTAGATCCTGGGGATGGATTCGCGCGGAAACTCCACGTCGATGACGGCGCCGATGATCTGGGTGATCTGTCCCTCGGGAGTGGCCATGGTACGTTTCCTCAAACCGCGGCGGCGCCGCCCACGATCTCCGAAAGCTCCTTCGTGATCGCAGCCTGACGGGCCTTGTTGTAGATCAGTTGCAACTCGTTGATCAGTTTGCCGGCATTGTCGGAGGCCGCCTTCATGGCGACCATGCGCGCCGCCATCTCGGAGGCGACGTTCTCGACCGCGCCGCGATACACCTGGGACTCGATGTAGCGCATCAGCAGCCCATCGAGGATGTAGGCGGCCTCCGGCTCGTAGATGTAGTCCCAGTGCTCCTGCAGGCCTTCGGTGTCGAGCGCCTCGATCGGCAGCAGCTGCACGACCGCCGGCCTTTGCGTCATGGTGTTCACGAACTGCGCGTTCACCAGCAGCAGCCGATCGAGCGCGCCGGCGCGGTACGCGTCCAGCATCACCTTGACGGTGCCGATGAGATCCTTGACGTGCGGCCTGTCGCCCAGGTGCGAGACGTTGGCGAGAATCGGCACCGACAGGCGCCGGAAGAAGGTGAGACCCTTGGTGCCGATGATGCACAGGCTCACCTGCGCACCCTTGCCCTGCCACTCGCGCATGAGCAGCAGGGTCTGCTTGAAGACGTTGGCGTTCAGGGCACCCGCCAGCCCGCGGTCGGTGGAGATCACGATGAAGCCGACCGCTTTCGGCTCGCGCGTCACCAGGAACGGGTGCCGGTAATCCGGATTCGCCTCGGTGAGGTGCCCGATGACGTTGCGCATTTTCTGCGCGTAGGGGCGCGCGAGCCGCATGCGCTCCTGGGCGCGGCGCATCTTGCTCGTGGCCACCATCTGCATGGCCTTGGTGATCTTCTGGGTGCTCTTCACACTCGCGATCTTGGAGCGGATTTCCTTGGTGCCGGGCATGGTGGACTCAATAGGTGCCGGTGGCGAGGAAGTCCTCGATGCACTTCTTCATCGCCGCCTCGTTCTCCTTGCTGAGCTTGGGGGCTGAGTTGATGGCATCGAGCATCGGCTGGTAGCCGCTGTGCGCGAACGCCTGCAGCGCCGCCTCGAACGCCACCACCTTCTTCAGGTCCACCTTGTCCAGGTAGCCGCTGTTGACCGCGTAGATCGCCAGCGCCATCTCGGCGACCGACATGGGCGCGTACTGCTTCTGCTTCATCACCTCGGTGACTCGCTGGCCGCGCTCGAGCTGCCGGCGGGTCGCCTCGTCCAGATCGGAGGCGAACTGCGAGAACGCCGCCAGCTCGCGGTACTGGGCGAGCGCCAGGCGGATGCCGCCGCCGAGCTTCTTGATGATGTCGGTCTGCGCAGCTCCTCCGACGCGCGACACGGAGATGCCGGCGTTCATGGCGGGGCGGATGCCGGCGTTGAAGAGATCGGTCTCGAGAAAGATCTGGCCGTCGGTGATCGAGATCACGTTGGTCGGCACGAACGCGGTCACGTCCCCGGCCTGGGTCTCGATGATCGGCAGCCCGGTGAGCGAGCCGGTCCTGCCTTTCACCGCGCCCTTGCTGACCATCGCCACGTACTCTTCGTTGACGCGCGCGCTGCGCTCGAGCAGGCGCGAGTGCAGGTAGAACACGTCTCCCGGGAACGCCTCGCGGCCCGGCGGACGGCGCAGCAGGAGCGAGATCTGCCGGTAGGCGACCGCCTGCTTGGACAGGTCATCGTAGATAATGAGTGCATCCTCGCCTTTGTCCATGAAGTACTCGCCCATGGTGACGCCGGAGTAGGCGGCGATGTACTGCAGGGCGGGGGGCGCTGAGGCCGAGGCGGCGACCACCACGGTGTGCGCGAGCGCGCCGTGCTCCTCCAGCTTGCGCACCACGTTGGCGATGGTCGACTGCTTCTGGCCGATGGCGACGTAGATGCACTTGATGCCCGAGGACTTCTGGTTGATGACGGTGTCGACCGCGAGGGCGGTCTTGCCGGTCTGGCGGTCGCCGATGATCAGCTCGCGCTGCCCGCGGCCGATCGGCACCATGGCGTCGATGGCCTTGTAGCCGGTCTGCACCGGCTGGCTGACCGACTTTCGGTAGATGACGCCCGGGGCGACGCGCTCGATGGGGGAGGTGCGCTCGGCCTTGACCGGGCCCTTGCCATCGAGCGGCAAGCCGAGGGCATCCACCACGCGCCCCAGGAGCCCCGGTCCCACCGGCACCTCCAGAATGCGCCCGGTGGTCTTGACGGTGTCGCCCTCCTTCAGGTGCTTGTACTCGCCCAGCACCACCGCGCCGACCGAGTCCTGCTCGAGGTTCAGCGCGAGTCCGAAGGTGTTGCCCGGGAACTCGAGCATCTCGCCGTAGCAGGCATCCGCCAGCCCATGGATGCGGGTGATGCCGTCGGTGACCGAGACGATCGAGCCGACGTTGCGCGCCTCGGTGATCGACTGGAAGTTCTCGATCCGTTGCTTGATGAGATCCGAGATCTCGGTTGCCTTGATGGCCATGTCGTCCGTTCCTCTTGAGCGTCTTGCTGGGCCTGCGTCGCTTTACAACCGTGTGAAAGCTCGTGTGAAAGCTCGATTCATGGGCGGTCTTCAGGCAGTCAGTTCGTAGGCGATGCGCTCGAGCCGTGTGCGCAGCGTGCCGTCGATCACCAGGTCCCCGGCGCGCAGCACCGCGCCGCCGATGAGCGCCGGGTCGATCTGGCAGTGCAGGCGCACGGCGCGCTTGAGCCTCTTCTGCAGCGCGGCGGCGAGCTTGTCCTGCTGGCTCACAGCCAGCGGCGCGGCGGAAGTGACCGTGACGTTGGCGACGCCCTGGGCTGCGTCCTTGAGCTCCTCGAACAGCGCGCAGATCTCCGGCAGGTAGCCGAGGCGCCGGTTGGCGGCGAGCGTGCGCACGAAGTTCTCGCCCGCCTCCCCGAGCGGCGCCGCCGCGACGCTGGTCAGCAGCTGTGCCAGCTGCGCGGGGGTCACGCGCGGATTTCCCAGCAGGCTCGCGACGCGCGGGTCCCTGACCACCGCGGCGGCCCGCTGCAACGCCTCCGACCAGGGTCCGAGGCGCGCGTGCACGCGTGCCTCCTCGAAGGCCGCGCGGGCGTAGGGTCGTGCGATGGTGAGCCGGTCCGCCATGGCCGTCTCTCAGACCTGCGCCGCGAACTTGTCGAGGAGGTCTGCGTGCGAGCGCGCGTCGATCTCGCGCCCGAGGAGCTTGGCGGCCGCACGCACTGCGATGCCCGCCACCTCACGCCTCAGGGCCTCGCGCGCGCGCGTGGTGTCGAGCTCGATCTGCTGCTGCGCCGCCGCGACCAGGCGCGCGCCTTCGCTGCGGGCGGCGCCCTTGGCCTGCTCCACCAGATCGCGGGCAGCGTGCTGCGCCTGCTCGATGATGTGGCTCGCGCGCTCGCGGGCCTCACGCACGATTGTCTCCGCCTGGTCGCGCGCCGCGGCGAGCTCCTGCTCGCCCTTCTCCGCGGCCGCGAGCCCATGCGCGATGCGGGTCTCGCGCTCGTTCATCGGGCCGAGGATCATCGGCCAGACGAACTTCATCGTGAACCAGATCAGCAGTATGAACACGATCATCTGCACGACGAGGGTGAGATTGATGTTCACCGCGTTGTCTCCTGCCTCGGATCCGCGCACCGCTCAGTGAGCCGCGGGCAGCGCGCCCAGGAACGGATTGGCGAACGTGAAGAACAGCGCAAAGCCGATGCCGATCATCGCCACCGCGTCCAGCAGTCCCGCGACCACGAACATCTGAATGCGCAGCACCGGCAGCAGCTCCGGCTGGCGCGCCGAGCCCTCGATGAAACGCCCGCCGAGAATACCGAAGCCGATGGCGGTGCCCGCCGCGCCCAGTCCAAAGATGATGCCGACCGCCAGCACGGTCATGGCCTGGATGTGTGCAATTTCCATTCAACTCTCCTCAAAAAGCCGCCGCGGATATACAAAACCCCGGGCGTACGCCGCCCGTCAGTGATGCTCGCTGGCCAACGCCAGGTAGACAATCGTCAACACCATGAATATGAAGGCCTGCAGCACGATGATCAGCACGTGAAAGACCGACCAGACGAATCCGAGCGCGATCTGTACGATGATCCACGTCCAGCCGCCGATGCTGGCCAGGCTGCCGAGCCCCTGTGACAGCGTCAGCGCGGCAAGCAGCAGGAAGATCATCTCGCCAGCGTACAGGTTGCCGTACAAGCGCAGTGACAGCGACACCGGGCGGGCGAGCAGCGTGACGGATTCGAGCAGGAAGTTCACCGGCACCAGCAGCGCCTGCACGAACACGTTCTTGGCGGTGAAGGGATGCAGCGTCAACTCGCTGATGAAGCCGATGAAGCCCTTCATCTTGACGCTGTAGAAGATCATCAGGACAAAGACGCTGATGGACATGGCGAAGGTGGCGTTGAGGTCGGTGCTCGGCACCACCTTCAGATGCTGGAAACCGGCCTGGTGCGCTGCGGCCGGCAGGAGGTCGACCGGCACCAGATCCATGATGTTGAACAACAGGATCCAGCAGAAAATGGTGAGCGCGAGCGGGGCGATGAGTTTGCTCGTGCCGTGGAAGGTATCCTTCACCTGGTTGTCGATGAAATTGACCAGCACCTCGACGAACAGCTGAAACTTACCCGGCACGCCGGTGGTCGCCCGCCGGGCAGCCAGCCAGAAGGCGCCGCCGAACAGCACCGCCAGCAGGACCGAGAAAAATACCGTGTCGAGATTGATGGCCGAGAAGTCGACGATGCCGTGCGGCACCTTGTTCGACAGGAACGTCTCGTGATGAACGATGTATTCGGTCGCGCCCCCGGTTTGTTCAGCCGCCACCATGCCCGCCATCAATCCACCCGCCCGCCCAGGCGCCGCGGCGCGCACCGCCTCGAGGTCGGCGGCGCGGCCAGCAGCGCAATCCAGTACACCAGCAACGTGGCGGCAAACGCGGCGAGCATCGCCAGCGGCGCCACCCTCACCCACTTCAGCACCAGAACGAACAGCACGATCACCACCGCGAGCTTTACCGCCTCGCCGCGGTAGAACGCGCCCAGCGCGCGGCGCGCACCAGCGCCGGCGCCGCCACCGAACATCAGGCGCGCCATCGCCACGCTCCCCGCCGTGGCGATCCCTCCACCGAGCAGCGCCGAGAGCGCCGCTCGCGGATCGGCGATGCCCCACGCGCACAGCGCCGCCGCCACGGTCACGCCCGCCTGACCCAGCACGACGCCGAAGGCCAGCCGCCGCGCCTGGGGCAGTTCGGTCGCCAACACCTTATATAAGTCCCGCTCGAGGGGCTCTAGAGAGCCGCCGGTCCTGCGCCCTGAGCTGAACGCAAGGGCTTGACATTTACGTCGGCCGTTCAGTCACTTAGCAACGGCAAAAAAGCCGCGGAATTATAGAGATCGTGCGCGCGTGAGTCCACCGCATACGCGCTGCTACGTAGTGCGCATGCCCAGCGCAGGTGCGCGCGCCTAGCGGATATGCGCCAGAATCCCGTCGAGCTCATCCAGGCTGTTGTAGCTCACCACCAGCTTTCCCTTGCCCCGGCTGCCCGGCTGGATGGCGACGCGGGCGCCCAATTTCTCGGCCACCTCCTGCTCCAGGCGCTCGATGTTCGGGTCGCGGGAAGCGGCTGCCTGTGCGGATCCGCGCTCTGCCGGGGCCTGCAGGCGGCGCACCAGCGCTTCGGTCTCGCGCACCGACAGACCCTTCTTGGCCACCAGCAGTCCAACCTCGGTCTGCTGGCGGCGCTGGGTGAGCGCGAGCAGCGCTCGCGCGTGGCCCATCTCGATGGTGCGCTTCTCCAGCAGCTCGCACACCTCCGGCGCCAGCTCCAGCAGGCGCAGCATGTTGCTGACGCTGGCGCGCGAGCGGCCGATCGCATCCGCGGCCTCCTGGTGCGTGAGTCCGAAGTCGGTGATCAGGCGCGTCAGTGCGCGCGCCTCCTCCAGCGGGTTCAGGTCCTCACGCTGGATGTTCTCGATCAGGGCGAGCGCGATCGCGGCGTTATCGGGAATCTGGCGGATGACCGCCGGAATCTCCGTGAGCCCCGCCATCTGCGCGGCGCGCCAGCGCCGCTCCCCGGCGATGATCTCGTAGCGCTGCGAGGCGCCCCCGTCCGCTGCACCGAGCGCGCGCACCACGATGGGCTGTATCACGCCCTGTGCCTTGATGGAGTCGGCGAGCTCGGCGAGCGTCTCGGGATGCATGTCGATGCGCGGCTGGTAGCGGCCGCGCTGCAGCAGGTCGAGGGGCAGCTTCGCCAGCTGTTCCCCGACCGGCGCGGCGGCCGCAGCCGGGGCGCGCGCGCCGAGCAGGTCCGCGAGGCCCCGGCCCAGGGTCGGTTTTCTATGAATCATGGCGTGTCCTCGCCGATCGCGTGGTCCGGGGGCGATTCAGTGTCAGAGGCGGTGCCCGCCGCGGCTGCAAACGCGCTGTCCTGAACGACCGCCGCGTGCGCCTGGGCGGTGAAAGCCTCCTCCTCGCGCCGGATCATCTCCCCGGCGAGCGCCAGATACGCCAGCGCGCCGCGGGATTCGCGGTCATGAAACAGCGCCGGCTTGCCGAAGGAGGGCGCCTCCGCGAGGCGGATGTTGCGCGGGATGATGGTGCGAAACAGCTTGTCGCCGAAGTGCGTGGCCAGCTGCTCACTCACCTCGTTGGAGAGGTTGTTGCGCGGGTCGAACATGGTGCGCAGCACGCCCTCGATCGAGAGCTGCGGATTCGCCGCCTCGCGGATCTGGTCCACGGTGGTGAGCAGCGCCGACAGCCCCTCGAGCGCGTAGTACTCGCACTGCATGGGAATGAGCACACTGTCGGCCGCGACCAGGGCGTTCACGGTGAGCATGTTGAGCGCGGGCGGACAGTCGATGAGGATGACGTCGAAGGCTTC
>VBNH01000123.1 GCA_005878095.1 Gammaproteobacteria bacterium
CACGGGGCCGGCGGCGTGAGCGCTCAGGCTGCCGAGCAGGCCGAGCGCGAGGAACCACCGGCGTGCTGTTCGACCCATACGACCTCCGTCAGCAGCGAGCCGTCGGCGCGCAGCTCGAGCGTACGATAGGCCGGCGGGCGGCGGTCCACCGCGAATTCATCCACCTTCGGCAGGAACTGCGCGCAGGTCGAAGGCGTCGCCAGCAGCCGCACGCCCTGGCGCAGGGCGTCGTAACTCTGATGCACATGGCCCCACACGATGGCGCGTACGTTACGATGCCCGTCGATGACATGCAGGAACTCGGCCGCATTCGTCAGCCCCACGCGATCGAGCCAGCGGCTGGCCATCGGCACCGGATGGTGGTGCAGGCACACCATGCAATGGCGCGTGCCGGCGCTTGCCAAGGCCTCCTCGAGCGCGGCGAGGGCCGGCGCGCTCAGGGCACCGCTGGCCGAGCCCGGCAGGCAGCTGTCGAGCAGCACGATACGCCAGCGCCCCAGGTCGACGAAACCACCGAGCACGAAGGGCTCGCCGGCGAGCTCGCGCTGCATGGCCTGGGGCTCGTCGTGATTGCCGGGCACGCACAGCACCGGCAGTCCCAGCGCACCAAACAGGCGGCGGAAGTGCGGGTAGCCCGCCGGGTCGTCCTGAACGAGATCACCGGTCACCAGCAGCGCATCCGGCGGCCAGTCGCGCGCGCGCGCGTGGGCCAGCGCCGCGGTCAGCGCAGGCAACGTCGCCACTCCACGCAGCGATTCATTCTCGTCGCCGTAGAGATGCGGGTCGGTAAAAAGAGTCAGACGCACTGCGCTCATGACGGGAGCGTAGCAGAGCCCCTGTGGCGCAGGCAGTGAACCAGGTCGCCGCGCGAGGGGCGTCAGCCGCGTGCGACAGGGCGCCGTACCGCTCTCGTGTGCGCATAATGTGAAACAGGCCCGCGCCCAAGTCGCGTCTGCGGGAACTTAAGTCGCCTCGGAGCGTACGCCGGCTCGGGCCTTGGATTATGCCAGCCCGATTGAGCAACGGGCGCGACTGGTGGAGAATGCGCGCCCCTGCACCGTGCGCGCGCCTCGAGCCGAAGCGCGGCACCTGCCGTCGGAGACTGAGCATGCGGCCGCGCGCCGCCCGAAGAGCCGCATGACTACACGCCGCGAACTCGCCAACGCCATCCGCGCACTGTCCATGGACGCGGTGCAGCGCGCGAACTCCGGACACCCCGGCATGCCGATGGGCATGGCCGACATCGCCCAGGTCCTGTGGGCAGATTTTCTGCGGCACAACCCGGCAAATCCGCGCTGGGCGGACCGCGATCGCTTCGTGCTCTCGAACGGTCACGGCTCGATGCTGTTGTATTCGCTGCTGTATCTTACCGGCTACCCGCTCACCATCGAGGACCTGCAGCACTTCCGCCAGCTCGGCAGCAGGACGCCCGGCCACCCCGAATACGACCCGCACTGCGGTATCGAGACCACGACGGGGCCGCTGGGCCAGGGACTTGCCAACGCGGTCGGTATGGCGCTCGCGGAACGGCTGCTCGGCGTGCAGTTCAACCGTCCGGGCTTCAACCTGGTCGATCACTACACCTACGCCTTCTGCGGCGACGGCTGCCTGATGGAGGGGGTGTCCCACGAGGCCTGCTCGCTGGCGGGCACGCTCGCGCTGGGGAAACTCATTGTCTTCTACGACGACAACGGCATCTCCATCGACGGGGAGGTGAGCGGCTGGTTCACCGACAACACTCCGCAGCGCTTTGCCGCCTACGGCTGGCACGTGGTGCCGGACGTCGATGGGCACGATGCCGGCGCGGTGAGCGGCGCGATCCAGGCGGCGCGCGCGGCGCGCGATCGTCCGTCGCTGATCTGCTGCAAGACCATCATCGGCTACGGCGCGCCTCACCGACAGGGCACCAAGGAGGCGCATAGCGAGGCGCTGGGCGCGGAGGAGGTGGCCGCGGCGCGCCAGGCACTCGGCTGGCCCTATGCGCCGTTCGTGGTGCCGGAGGAGATTCGCGCCGCGTGGGATCAGCGCGCCAGGGGAGCCGCGCTCGAGGCGGCGTGGCGGGAGCTGCTGGCGCGCTACGCGCAGGCGTTCCCCGAAGAGGCGCGCGAGTTCGAGCGGCGCATGCGCGGGGATCCGCCGCGCAACTGGCAGCAGATCGCGGCGCAGACGCTCGAGACGCTGCTCAAGCAGACGGCGCCCCAGGCCACGCGCCAGTCATCGCAGGCGGTGCTCAACATCCTGGGTCTCGCGCTGCCGGAGATTCTGGGCGGTTCCGCCGATCTCACCGGGTCCAACAACACGCTGTTCAAGGGCGCGCGCACCATCACGCCCGCGCAAGCAGCGGGCGATTACCTGCATTACGGCGTGCGCGAGTTCGGTATGACGGCGATCATGAACGGTGTGTCGCTCCACGGTGGCTTCATCGTCTACGGCGGCACGTTCCTGGTGTTCTCCGACTACGCGCGCAACGCCGTGCGGCTCGGCTGCCTGATGAGCCTGCGCGTCATCCTGGTGTACACGCATGACTCCATCGGCCTCGGCGAGGACGGGCCGACCCACCAGCCGATCGAGCACTTGAGCAGCCTGCGCGCCATGCCCCACATGAATCTGTGGCGTCCGTGTGATGCGGCGGAGACCGCCATCGCCTGGGCGCTCGCCATCGAGCGCCAGGGCCCGACGGCGCTGGTGCTCACCCGCCAGCCGCTGCCGCAGCAGCCGCGCACGCCGGCGCAGCTCACCGACATCCGCCGCGGCGGCTACGTCCTCATCGATTGCAGCGGCACGCCTGAAGTACTGGTGATCGCCACCGGTTCCGAGGTCGGCATCGCGGCGCAGGCGGTGACGGCTGCGAACGCCGCCGGCCGGCGCGTGCGGCTGGTGTCGATGCCGGGGACCGAGACCTTCGACGCGCAGGACGCCGCCTACCGCGAGAGCGTCCTGCCGCGCGCCGTGACGCGCCGCCTGGCCGTGGAGGCGGGTGCGACCCAGAGCTGGTGGCGTTACGTGGGCAGCGCCGGCCGGGTGCTCGGCATCGACCGTTTCGGCGCCTCGGGCAAGGCGGCCGACGTGTTTCCGCATTTTGGCTTCACCGCCGATAATGTCTCGCAACACATACGCCAACTGCTGGAGGAATGAGCGCATGGCAATCAAGGTTGGCATCAACGGTTACGGGCGCATCGGGCGCAACGTGCTGCGTGCGCTGTACGAGAGCAAGCGCACCGGGCAGCTGCAGATCGTGGCGCTCAACGACCTGTGCGACTCCAAGGCCAACGCGCACCTGACGCGCTACGACACCGTGCACGGCAGGTTCGACGGGCAGGTGCAGGTCGACGGCGACTACATGGTGGTGAACGGCGATCGCATCCGCGTGTTTGCCGAGCGCGACCCCGCCAAGGTTCCCTGGGGCGAGGTGGGGGCGGACTATGTGCTCGAGTGCACGGGACTGTTCACCAGCAAGGCGAAGGCCGGCGCGCACCTCAAGGGCGGTGCCAGGAGGGTGGTGATCTCCGCCCCCGGCGGCGACGATGTCGATGCCACCATCGTGTTCGGCGTGAACCATAACGTGCTGAAGAGCGGCTACACCGTGATCTCCAACGCCTCCTGCACCACCAACTGCCTGGCGCCGGTCGCCAAGGTGCTGCACGACAAGGTGGGTATCACGGCCGGCATCATGACCACCATTCACGCCTACACCAACGATCAGGTGCTGACGGACGTCTACCACCCCGACCTGCGGCGCGCCCGCTCGGCGACCATGTCGCAGATCCCGACCAAGACCGGCGCCGCCGCGGCCGTGGGCCTGGTGCTGCCCGAGCTCAAGGGCAAGCTCGATGGCTTCGCGGTACGGGTGCCGACCATCAACGTGTCGCTGGTGGATCTCACCTTCACCGCCCGGCGCGCCACGTCCGTCGAGGAAGTGAACAAGGCCCTGCAGCAGGCGGCGGCGGGTGCGCTGCAGGGGATCCTCGCCTACAACGACGCGCCGCTGGTGTCGATGGACTTCAACCACGATGCGCACTCCTCGGTGTTCGACGCGACGCTCACCAAGGTGATCGAGGGCACGCTGGTCAAGGTGTGCGCCTGGTATGACAATGAGTGGGGATTCTCCAACCGCATGATCGACACCACGCTGGCGTGGTCGCGCACCTCATGAGGGTATTGCGCATGGCCGACATGGACCTGCGCGACAAGCGGGTCCTCATCAGGGAGGACCTGAACGTGCCGGTGCACGACGGGGTGGTGACCAGCGATGCCCGCATCCGCGCGGCGCTCGCCACCATCCGCTCTGCCCTCGACCAGCACGCCAGGGTGTTTGTCATCTCGCACCTCGGCCGGCCGCCGGAGGGGCAGGAGACCGAGGCGCTCTCGCTCGCCCCGGTGGCGGTGCGCCTCTCGGAGCTGCTCGGCAAACCCGTGCCGCTGCGCAGGCAGTGGCTGGAGGGCGTCGACTGTGCGGCCGGCAGCGCCGTGCTGTGCGAGAACGTGCGCTTCAACAAGGGCGAGAAGGCAGACGATGAGCAGCTGTCACGCCGCATGGCGGCGTTGTGCGAGGTGTTCGTCATGGACGCTTTCGGCACTGCGCACCGCGCCGAGGCGAGCACCCACGGCGTGGCGCGCTACGCGCCGGTGGCCTGCGCAGGTCCCTTGCTGGTGAGCGAGCTGGAAGCCCTGGAGCGCGCGCTGCAGAAGCCCGCGCGGCCCCTGGCGGCGATCGTCGGCGGCTCCAAGGTCTCGACCAAGCTGCTGGTGCTCGAGTCGCTGCTCGAGAAAGTCGACCAGCTGATCGTGGGCGGCGGCATCGCCAATACCTTTCTCGCCGCGACCGGCGTCGCCGTGGGCAAGTCCCTGTACGAGGCGGAGATGCTGGACGTCGCGCGCCGCCTGCTGGACAAGGCGCGTGCGCGCGCCACCCAGATCCTGCTGCCGACGGACGTCGTGGTCGGCAAGGAATTCGCCGCCACGGCGCACGCGGATGTGCGTGCGGCGAGCGAGGTGCGCGCCGACGACATGATTCTCGACATCGGGCCGGACACCGCCGACCGCTGCAGCGCGCTGCTGCAGGCCGCCGGCACCATCATCTGGAACGGGCCGGTGGGGGTGTTCGAGTTCGCGCAGTTCGGCGAAGGCACGCGCGCCATCGCCTTGGGCATAGCGCGCGGCAAGGCCTTCTCGCTCGCCGGCGGCGGCGACACGCTCGCCGCCATCGAGAAATACGGGGTCGAGGACGGCATCTCCTACATCTCCACCGGGGGCGGCGCATTCCTCGAGTTCGTCGAAGGCAAGAGGCTGCCGGCGGTCGCCATCCTCGAAGAGCGCGCTCGCGCCTGCAGCGCACCTTGAGCCATGCTGAGACGCACCAAGATCGTCGCCACGATGGGGCCGGCCACCGACTCACTCGAGGTGCTCACGGAGATGATGCGCGCCGGGCTCGACGTTGCGCGCCTCAACGCCTCGCACGGCACGGTCGCGGACCGCCGGCGGCGACTGTCGCTGGTGCGCGAGGCCGCGCAGTGCGCCGACAAGTGCGTCGGCGTGCTGCTGGATCTGGGGGGACCCAAGATCCGCATCGAGTGTTTTCGCGACGGCCGCGTGCAGCTTGCCGAAGGCGCCGCTTTCACGCTCGACACCGCGCTCGATCCCAAGGCCGGCACCGCCGCGAGGGTGGGCGTCGCCTACCAGGATCTGCCGCGCGACGTGGCCGCCGGTGACACGCTGCTGCTCAATGACGGGCAGATCGTGCTGGACGTCGAGCGTGTCGGCGCCACGACCATCGACACCCGCGTGCGCGTCGGCGGCGAGCTCTCCGATCGCAAGGGGGTCAACCGTCAGGGCGGCGGCATCTCGGCGCCCGCGGTGTCGGCGCGCGATCACGAGGACATTCAGTTCGTCGCCGAGGAGGGCGTGGATTACATGGCGGTGTCGTTCGCGCGCGACGCCGCCGACATGGAGCAGGCGCGCGCGCTGCTGCGCGCCGCCGGCGGCGAGGCGCGCCTGGTCGCCAAGGTCGAGCGCCACGAGGCCATCGACAATCTCGCCGGCATCATCGACGCGAGCGATGTGGTCATGGTGGCCCGCGGGGACCTGGGCGTGGAGATGGGTTACGCGGAGCTCACCGGTCTGCAGAAGACCATCATCCATGAGACTCGCGCCAACAACCGCGTGGTGATCACCGCGACGCAGATGATGGAATCGATGATCCAGAACCCGGTGCCGACGCGCGCCGAAGTGAGCGACGTCGCCAACGCGGTGATTGACGGCACCGATGCGGTGATGCTGTCGGCCGAGACCGCCACCGGGCGCTATCCGGTCAAAGCGGTGCAGGCGATGGCCCAGGTCATCGAGGGGGCCGAGAAGTATCAGCTCACCCACACCCTGCCTGGCCAGCGCATCAAGGAAGGCCAGTTTCAGGGCACCGAGGAAGCGATCGCCATGGCCGTCATGTACACCGCCAATCACATGAAGGTGCGCGCCATCGTGGCGCTGACGGAATCGGGCGCCACGCCCCTGTGGATGTCGCGCATCCGCTCCGACATCCCGGTGTACGCGTTCACGCGTCACGAGGCGACCCGCCGGCGCGTGACGCTCTACCGCGGTGTCTACCCGGTGATCTTCGATGTCACCGGATCGGGCG
Organism: Gammaproteobacteria bacterium; assembly: GCA_005878095.1. Taxonomy (GTDB): domain Bacteria; phylum Pseudomonadota; class Gammaproteobacteria; order Steroidobacterales; family Steroidobacteraceae; genus 13-2-20CM-66-19. The sequence continues at coordinate 6,632 of VBNH01000123.1, forward strand.
ACTCCACCGAGAACCTGTACCGCGCGCTGTTCACGCGGCTGCTCGAGCTGCAGCTGGTGAGGAAGCGCGACCTGGTGATTCTCACCAAGGGCGAACTGTCCGGCGTGCAGGGCGGCACCAACTCCATGCAGATCCTGAGGGTCACGCTGGACTGAGAGCCGCGCGCGCATGCGGACGCTGAAGTACACCGGCGCCGCCGCTGCGGTGCTCCTGCTCGCTGCGCTCGCCCTCGGCATCGGGCTGTTGCGTGCCTCGCTGCCGCGCCTGGACGGTGCGCGCGCTGAAGTAGGCCTCACCGCTGCCGTGCGCATCACGCGCGATTCGCGCGGCGTGCCCACCATCGAGGCCGCCGACCGCCTGGACCTCGCGTACGCCACCGGTTTCGTGCACGCGCAGGACCGCTATTTCCAGATGGATCTGTCGCGGCGGCTCGCCGCCGGGGAGCTGGCGGAGCTGTTCGGCGCCGCGGCCCTCGAGCAGGACCGCAGGGCCCGCCTGTTCAGGTTTCGCTCGGTCGCCCGCGAGGTGCTCGCCCAGGCAGCCCCCGCGGAGCGCGCGCTGATCGAGGCCTACGCGCGCGGCGTGAACGCCGGGCTCGCAGACCTTGCCGCACGGCCGTGGGAGTACTGGGTGCTGGGCGCACCCCCGCTCCCGTGGCGCCCGGAGGACACGATCCTCATCGAGCACGCCATGTGGTGGGATCTGCAGGCGAACGGCCTGCGGCGCGAGATCCTGCGGCAGGAGATCAACGCGCGGCTCGGCGGCGCGCAGTGCGGCGCGCGCTGGAAGTGCGGCCTCGGCTTCCTGTACCCGGCCGGAACCAGCTGGGACGCGCCGGCGGTGCCCGCATCCGAGGGGCTGATGCCTGCGGCGCAGCCTCCGGTGCCCTCCGCGGAGGTGCTGGATGTGCGCAACGCCGGCGCCGCGGCGCCCGCGTCCGGGAGCGTCGCGCGCGCGCCGGCCGCCGGCAGCAACAGCTGGGCGGTCGCGGGCCGCCTGACCGCGACCGGTGCCGCGCTCATCGCCAACGACATGCACCTCGGGCTGCGGGTCCCGCCGCTCTGGTATCACGCCCGCCTGCGGACCGTTGCCGGCGCCGCCGCAGAGGCGCTCGACCTGAACGGCGTCACGCTGCCCGGAGCGCCGCTGCTGGTCGCCGGGTCGAACGGACACATCGCCTGGGGCTTCACCAACAGTTACGGCACCTGGCTGGATGTCACCCGGGTGCCGTGCACCGCGGTGGGACAGCATGAGCTGACGACGCCCTCGGGCGCGGTGGCGCTGTCGGTGGTGCGCGAGGAGATCCGCGTGCACGGTGAGGCCCCGGTCGTGTTGGAGGTGAAGTCCACGCCCGCGGGCGTGTTGCTGCGCGCCGATGAGGCGCAGCACAGCTGTTGGTTCGGCGCCTGGCTGGCGCAGAATCCGCAGGCGACCAACTTAGGTCTCATGGCGCTCGAGCGCGCCACCTCGGTCGCCGAGGCGCTCTCGCTCGGCCCCGCCGTGGGCATTCCCCACCAGAACGTGGTGATCGGCGACGCCCAGGGCCACATCGGCTGGACCATCTACGGGCGCATCCCCGAAGACACCGGACCGTCGCGCGCCCGCGGCGGCGCGCCCTGGACCACCGTGGCGGATCACCCGCGGATCGTGGATCCACCGCTGGGGCGCATCTGGACCGCCAATGCGCGCGTGGCCTCCGACGATCATCAGTTGCGACTCATCGGCGGGGACGTGGCGGCGCTCGGCGCGCAATACGATCTCGGGGCGCGCGCCGGCCAGATCCGCGATGATCTGCTGGCATTGCAGGGCAACATCACCCCCGCGGACATGCTGCGTATCCAGCTCGATGACCGCGCCGTGTTCCTGGCGCGCTGGCGCACGCTGCTGCTCGGCCTGCTCGATGAGCAAGCGCTGCACGATCACCCGCGCCGCGCGCAACTTCGGCGGCTCATCGAGGGCTGGAACGCCCGGGCGAGCGTCGACTCGGTCGGCTACCGCCTGGTGCGCGCCTATCACGAGCGCACCCGGCAGGCGGTGTGGGACATGCTGCTCGCAGGGCTGGGCCTCGAGGCGGAGCAGGGCGCGGCGCCGCCGGCGCAGTTCGAAGGTCCGCTGTGGCAGCTCGTCACCGCACAGCCGCTGCATCTGCTGGCGAAGAGCTATCCGGGCTGGCCGCAGTTCCTGCGTGCGCAGGTCGACGCCACCATCGCCGAGCTCGGCGCGGGCTGCCCCGAACTCGCGCACTGCACCTGGGGAGCGCACAACCTGGTGCAAATCCGTCATCCGCTGTCGCCTGCCCTGCCGTGGCTCGCCTCATTCCTCGACATGCCGACCCTGGAACTGCCGGGCGACCACGACATGCCGCGGGTGCAGGACGGCGTGATCTTCAGCGCGTCCGAGCGCTTTGCCGTCTCCCCCGGCCACGAGGAGCAGGGTTACCTGCACCTGCCGGGCGGACAGAGCGGGCATCCGCTGTCGCCGTATTACCGCGCCGGGTTCATGCAGTGGGCGCGGGGCGAGCCGCTGCCGTTTCTGCCGGGACCCGCCGAGCACACGCTTATCCTGTCGCCGAACTGAGCGCAGGTAGTTCCCGCAGGTAGTTCCGCGCAGGTAGTTCCGCGCAGGTTCAGCTGTCGGCGGTTAGACTCGCGCCATATGAGTCATGCGGGCTTCACGGGCAGCGACCAGTATGTTGCCGCCGACGATCTGATCGAGCTCCAACACCCGTTACGCGGTGTTGGGGTTGCGCACGCGCTTGCCGCTGCGACTTCCATCACACAGGCTCCGGCGCCGGCGGTTTCATAATAGCCGGCGGGGTGTTTTCACCTATGGATGGCTTCGGCGAATCTGCGCTCAGACCCGACTTCCGCCCGACCGTCGGTCTGGTGCTGACCGGCGGCGGCGCGCGCTCGGCGTACCAGGTGGGCGTGCTGCGGGCGCTCGCCGAGCTGTTGCCGCGGGCGCGCAATCCGTTCCAGATCATCGTCGGCACCTCCGCGGGCGCGGTGGCGGCGGGCGTGCTGGCCGCCGAAGCGCATCACTGGCGGCGCGCGGTCGCGGGACTGGAGCAGGTGTGGGCCAACTTCCGCTCGAGCCAGGTCTTTCACGTGAACGCGCGGCACATGCTGCGCGCCGGCGCCCACTGGGTGCTGGCGCTGGTCTCCGGCGGGCTGGTGCTGTCGCCGCCCCGATCGATGCTCGACAACACGCCGCTGCGCGAACTGCTGGGCGTGCATGTGGACTGCACCGGCATCCGCCGCAGCATCGCGCGCGGGCACCTGCGGGCCCTGGCGCTGTGCTCCACCAGTTACGCCACCGGCCGCTCGGTCGCCTTCTACGACGGCGTCGACTCCATCGCCGACTGGGCCCGTGTGCAGCGCGTCGGCTGCCGCACCGAGCTCAACGTCGATCACCTGATGGCGAGCGCCGCCATCCCGCTGCTGTTCCCGCCCATCAGGATCGGTGAGGAGTATTTCGGCGACGGCGCCATGCGCCAGATCCACCCGCTGAGCCCGGCGATCCACCTGGGGGCCGATCGCCTGCTGGTGATCGGCGTGCGCGCGCGGCGCGCCGCCGGCGTCACCGTCGACCGCCTGCACGTCGTCATGCCGACGCCGGGCGAGATCTTCGGCTACATGCTCGACACGCTGTTCACCGACCAGATCTACGGCGATCTCGAGCAGCTGGAACGCATCAACACGCTGGTGCACAGCGCGCCGCAGGCCGCCCGCGGCGAACGGCCGATCGAGACGCTGATGCTGGCGCCGAGTGTCGATCCGCGCGAGATCGCCTCGCGCCACGTGCGCGAGATGCCGCAGGGGCTGCGGGTGCTGCTGCGGGTGATCGGCGGGCGCGACGAATCCGGCTACCAGCTGGCGAGCTACCTCATGTTCGAGGCCGGCTACACGCGCGCGCTGATCGAGCTCGGCTACCGCGATGCCATGGAGGCGCGCTCGGCGCTGATGGCGTTCATGAGCGGCGAGAAGCTGCCGCAGGTGATGACCGCCGCCGGGGTCGCGCAGGCGACCTGAACCCGGGACCGCCGTGGGCGCGTGCGGCGCGGCTATTCCGTCGCGGCGTCCTGAGCGACCCCCGCGCCGCTCGGCGCGCGCGGGGGCGGCTGAAAGAGCTTGGCGCCCGGCAGGCCGCTGTGGCGCGCCGTGACGTTGCGGAACTCGGCGGCGAACTGCTCGGCCAGGCGGTCGACGATGTACACCGAGCGGTGCTGTCCGCCGGTGCATCCGACCGCCACCGTGAGGTAGCCGCGGTTGCTCGCCTGGTACTCCGGCACGCGGCCGCGCACGAAACGCGCGATGTCCGCCACCAGCGTCGCCACCTTGGTGTGGGTCTCGAGAAAACGGATGACCTCGGGATCGCGGCCGGTGAGGTTGCGCAGGCCCGGCTCCCAGTAGGGGTTGGGGAGCGCGCGCGCGTCGAACACGAAATCGGCGTCACCCGGGATGCCGCGCTTGAAACCGAATGACTCGAAGCTGATCGACAGCCGTCCGGCGCTGCGCTGCTCGACGCGCGCGTGAATGATGTCACGCAGGGCATGCACGCTCAGGCGCGAGGTGTCGATCAGCAGGTCGGCGACCGAGGCGATCGGCTCGAGCAGTGCGCGTTCCATGGTCATCGCCTCGCGCAGGCCGACGTCGCTGCGGCTCATGGGATGCTTGCGGCGCGTTTCCGCGAAGCGCCGCAGCAGCTCGTCCTCGGCTGCAACCAGGAAGATCACCTCGCACTGCAGGCCGCTGCGTTTCAGCTCATCGACCAGCTGCGGCACGCTGGCCACCTCGGCCGCGGTATTGCGTGCGTCGAGCCCGATGGCGGTGCGCTCGTAGGTGGTCTCGGGCCTGCGCACCGTGTAGGAGACGAACGGCTTCAGCAGCGCCGCCGGGATATTGTCGATGCAGTAGAAGCCGAGGTCCTCGAGCATGTGCAGGGCCACGCTCTTGCCGGACCCGGACAGCCCGCTGAGGATGATGATGCGCACGCCTCAATGGTTATCCACCGGGCACTGCCGCCGCAAGTCCCGCGGCCGCGCCTTGCGTGGCGCGGCTTTACACCCGCAGCGCGCGGCGCCCCTCGGCGGCATGGTGATCGGCGCGCTTTTCCTTGTGTTTCTTGATGCAGCGGTCCAGCTTGTCCGCGAGCAGATCGATGGCGGCGTACATGTCTTCTTCGGTGGCATCCGCGTGGATGGCGCTGCCGCTCACGTGCAGCGTGGCTTCGGCCTTCTGGCGCAGCTTCTCTACCGTCAACACACAGTGCACGTCGATGACCTGATCAAAGTGTCTGCCGATGCGCTCGAGCTTCTTCTCGACATAACCCCGCAACGACGGGGTGACTTCGACGTGGTGTCCGGTGACGCTGAGCTGCATGGTCCGTCTCCTGTAAGCTGTCTTGAGGCGCTTGCGCATTGGCTCACATCTGTTTCAGCCCCGCCCGCCGGCGCTCGTTGGAGGCCACGATGCCCATCGCCTCGCGGTACTTGGCGACCGTGCGACGCGCCACCGGGATGCCCTCGGCCGAGAGCAGTTCCGCGATGCGCCCGTCGCTCAAGGGGGCGTCCGCGTCCTCGTCCTTGACGAGCTTGCGGATCTTGGCGCGGATGGCGGTGGAGGAGGTGCCGGAGCCGTCGGCGCCTTCCACATGGCTCGAGAAGAAGTAGCGCAGCTCGAAGACCCCGCGCGGCGTGTGCATGTACTTGCCGGAGGTGACGCGCGAGACCGTCGATTCGTGCATCGCGACCGCTTCGGCGATGTCCTTGAGAATCATCGGCCGCATGTGCTCCTCGCCCTGCTCGAGGAACGCCGTCTGGCGCTCGACGATGGAGCGGGCGACTTTCATGAGGGTCTCGTGGCGGATCTCCAGGCTCTTGAGCAGCCAGCGCGCCTCCTGCAGCTGCGCGCGCATGCTCGCGTGGCTGGCGTTGCGCCCGATGAGACTGGCGTAGCCCTGATTGAGCCGCACGCGCGGCAGCGTCGCCGGGTTGATCTCCACGCCCCAGCCGTGCTCGGTGCGGCGCACGAACACATCCGGCACCACGTACTGCGCACTGCCGGCGCTCACGGTGGCCCCGGGGCGCGGATGGCAGGAGCGCACCAGGGCGAGCGCGGCGTCGAGCTCCTCCTCGGTGGCGCGCAGCTCGCGGCGCAGCAGCGTCAGCTCGCGCTGCGCCACCAGCTCGAGGTGCGCTCGCGCGATCTGCAGCGCGGTCTCGAAGCCGGGCGTGGCCGGATCCAGTTGCCGCAGCTGCAGCTCGATGCACTCGGCCACCGAGCGCGCGCCGACGCCCGGCGGGTCGAGGGCCTGTACCCGCTCGAGCACGCCGCGCACTTCCTCGGTCGAGCACTCGAGCTCCGGCCGCAGCGTGTGCGCGATTTCCGCGAGCGATTCGGTGAGATAGCCGTCGTCGCTGATGGCATCGACGATGGCACGCGCCACCGCGAGCTCCCGCGGCGCCAGGCCCGCGAGCTCCAGCTGCCACATCAGGTGATCCTGCAGCGACTTGCCGCTCTCGTCGGCGTATTCCTGCTGGCGCTCGTCCTCGTCGCCGCTCC
>VBNH01000037.1 GCA_005878095.1 Gammaproteobacteria bacterium
TCTGAGTGGTCAGGGGGACGTGCTCGGCCCCGCGCTGATCGCGGATCCGGCCGTGGCTGGCGTGACCTTCACCGGATCCCACGAGGTCGGAATGCGCATCGCACGCGCATTGCAGGGGCCGCCGTTCCCGCGTCCCTGCATCGCCGAGATGGGCGGCAAGAATGCCTGCATCGTCACCACCGCGGCGGATCTTGAGCGCGCCGCGACCGGTATCGTGCGTTCGGCCTTCGGCATGGGAGGCCAGAAGTGCTCGGCCCTGTCGCGTCTGTACGTCCACGAGCGGGTCGCCGACGCTCTGCTGGCCAAGCTGCTGCAGCAGATCGAGTCCATCGGCATCGGCGACCCGGCGCGCCGCGAACACTGGCTGGGACCGGTCACTACACAGAGCGCATACGACAATTACGGGCGTTATGTAGCGCTGCTGCGCGGGGGCGGCGCGCGCCTCGTGACCGGAGGCGAGCAGTTGCGTGACGGTGTCCTGGGCCGGGGATGGTTCGTGCGTCCCACCATTGCCGAGGCGCCACCCGAGCACGCGCTATGGAACGAGGAGCTGTTCGTGCCGATCCTGATGATGCATCGGGTCGCATCGAACGAGGCTGCCATGGAATTGGCGAACCGCTCCCCGCTCGGCCTGACGGCCGGCTTCTACGGCGGCGCGCACGAGGTCGGCTGGTTCCAGGAGCACATCGAGGCGGGCGTTACCTACGCCAACCGCCCGCAGGGCGCGACTACCGGCGCCTGGCCGGGTTACCAGGCCTTCGGCGGCTGGAAAGGCTCGGGCAGTACCGGCAAGGCGATCGGCTCCTTCTATTACCTGCCGCAGTACATGCGCGAGCAGTCCCAGACCGTGGTCGAGTAACACCGAATGCCGTTGCTGACGCTTGCCGATGCGATCGAGCAGCACGTGCGCGACGGTCAGAGCGTGGCGCTCGAGGGCTTCACGCATCTGATTCCGTTCGCCGCCGGTCACGAGATCATTCGCCAGGGGCGCCGCCGACTGCATCTGATCCGCATGACCCCGGATCTGATCTGCGACCAGATGATAGGCATGGGCTGTGCCGACCGCCTGACCTTCTCCTGGGGCGGCAATCCCGGGGTCGGGTCCCTGCACCGCCTGCGCGATGCAATCGAACGGGGGTGGCCGCAGCCGCTGACCATCATCGAACGCACCCATGCCGAAATGGGTGTGGCCTATCAGGCAGGCGCGAGCGGCCTGCCTTGCGGACTCATGCGCCACTACGCCGACACCAGCCTCGATCGGGTTGGCGGCCCACGCCCCAGGCTCACCTGCCCCTTCAGCGGCGACTCGCTCCTCGCCGTGGCGGCGATCAATCCGGATGTCACCATCCTGCACGCTCAGCAGGCCGATGAGCAGGGGAGCGTCCTGATTCGTGGCATCACCGGCGCGGCGCGCGAGGCGGCGCTGGCGGCGCGTTGCCTGCTGGTGACGGTGGAAGCGCGGGTGGAGCGCCTCGATGCGCCGCTGAATGCGATCGTGCTGCCGCACTGGCTGATCAGCGCCGTCAGCATTGTGCCCGGTGGCGCCCATCCCTCGTACGCCGCCGGCTGCTACCCGCGTGACAATCGATTCTACGGCGAGTGGGATGCGATTGCGCGCGAGCGCGGGCGCTTTCAGCAATGGATGCAGCAGTACGTGCTCGCCAGCCGCGATCACGCCGAGCTGCTGCGGCGGCTGCGAATCGCGGCATGAAGACCGCGCACGCCGCCGGCGCGTACACCGCCGATGAGATGATGACCGTGACCGCGGCCCGGCAACTGGCCGATGGGGCGGTATGCTTCGTCGGCATCGGACTGCCCAGTGCCGCGTGCAATCTGGCGCGGCGCACGCACGCCCCTGAGCTGGTCCTGATCTACGAGTCCGGCACGGTGGGCGCCCGCCCGCGGGTGCTGCCACTGTCGATCGGGGACGGTGAGCTCGCCGATACCGCCGACTGCGTCGTTTCCCTCCCCGAGGTGTTCGCGCACTATCTGCAGCGCGGCAGGGTGGATGTGGGGTTCCTGAGCGCCGCGCAGATCGACCGCCATGGCAATCTCAACACCACGGTGATCGGCAGCTACGCCCGCCCGGCGGTGCGCCTGCCGGGCTCCGGCGGTGCCCCGGAGATCGCCGCGCATGCCCGCGAGGTACTGGTGATCATGAAACAATCGCCGCGCAGTTTTGTCCCGCGTCTGGACTTCCTGACGAGCTGCGGGTACCTCGGCGGCGCCGGCGAGCGCAGCCGCGCGGGCTTTCCGGGACGCGGCCCGCGGGCCGTGATCACCGATTTCGGCATCCTGCGCCCTCACCCCGAGACCGAGGAGCTGCAGCTGTGCGCCATCTATCCCGGCGTTACGGTGGACGCCGTGCGCGCCGCCACCGGCTGGCCGCTGGGCGTGGCGCACGATCTGCAGGTTCTGCCGGCGCCGCAGCCGGCGGATCTCGACACTCTGCGCGAGCTGCACGCAGCCACCCGCCAGACGCACGCCGCTGCGGTGCGCATCAACCTGAGGACCGCCGATGCCCCTGCCTCACATCCGCACTGAGCTGCCCGGACCCAAGGCCCGGGCACTGATGGCACGCGATCGTGCCGTGAGCTCTCCCTCCTACCCTCGCGATTATCCGTTCGTCATGGCCAGGGGACGCGGAGTGGAGGTCTGGGATGTCGACGGCAACCGCTTCCTGGATTTCGCCGCCGGCATCGCGGTGTGCAGCACCGGTCATGCTCATCCGGCGGTGGTGCAGGCGATCAAGAGCGCCGCGGACGATTTTCTGCACATCTCGAGCGACTACTGGCACGAGCGCATGACACGCCTCGCGGAACGCATCAATGAGCTCGATCCGATGCGCCAACCGGTGCAGGTATTCATGTGCCAGAGCGGCACCGAGTCGGTCGAGGGCGCCCTGAAGCTGGCGCGCTATGTCACCGGCCGGCCGCGCTTCATCGCCTTTCTGGGCGGCTTTCACGGCCGTACCATGGGATCGCTGGCGCTCACTGCCAGCAAGTACACGCAGCAGGCCGGCTTCTTTCCGGCCATGCCGGGCGTGACCCACGTACCGTACCCCAATGTGTACCGCCCCCTGTTCGCGGGACCCGATCAGGGCCGCGCGACACTCGACTACATCGAGACCGTCCTGTTCCAGAGCAACCTGCCGGCTGCGGAAGTGGCGGCGATCGTGGTCGAGCCCATCCAGGGCGAAGGCGGGTACCTGGTGCCGCCGGACGGGTTCCTCGCGGGGCTGCGGGCGTTATGCGATCGCCACGGGATCCTGCTGATCTTCGACGAGGTGCAGAGCGGGGTCGGCCGCACCGGCAGGATGTTCGCCAGCGAGCATTGGGGCGTCTCGCCCGACATCATGACGCTCGCCAAGGGCCTGGGCTCGGGGTTGCCGATCGGACTGGTGATCGCGAGGAAGGCGCACATGGAAAAATGGAAGCGCGGCGCGCACGGCAACACCTTCGGCGGTAACCCCCTCTGCTGCGCCGCGGCGCTGGCCACGCTCGATCTGGTGCAGGCTGAATACGCGGCCAATGCCGCCCAGGTCGGCGATTACCTCCTCGCGCGCCTGCGCGAGCTGCAGCAACGCTTCGACTGCATCGGCGACGTGCGCGGCAAGGGACTCATGATCGGGGCGGAACTGGTCACCGACCGCGCCAGCCGCAAACCCGCCGCCGCTCTGTGTCAGAAGGTCCTGACGCGCGCCTTCCACAACGGGCTGCTGCTGCTGTCCTGCGGCATCAGCACCCTGCGGCTCATCCCACCGCTCATGGTAAGCCGTGCGCAGGTGGATGAGGCGCTGTCGCTCCTGCAGGTGGCGCTCAGCGAAGCGCTGGCGGAGCCGTGAGACGGGCCGCCGACGCCGCAGCCCAGGAAGGGAAACGCAGTCTCGGTTTTTGGATGTGCACGGCGCTGGTCGTCGGCAACATCATCGGTGTCGGGATCTTCGCCATGCCGGCGACGCTGGCCCCATACGGCCTCAACGCGTTCAGCGGCTGGCTGGTCACCGTGATCGGCTGTGCGTTCCTGGCGATCTCCTTCGCGGGCCTCGCCCGCGCATTTCCCGCGGACGATGGTCCCTCCGCCTACACCGAGCGCGCCTTCGGCAAGGGGGCTGCGTTCATCGTGATGTGGTGCTACTGGGTCTCGATATGGGTCGCGAACGCCGCGATCGCCATCGCACTGGTGGGCTATCTCACGGTCTTCTTCCCCGGGCTCGCACACACTGCCGGCCTGCCGGGCCTCATCGCACTGGCGCTGCTGTGGATGTTTGTCGGCATCAATCTGCTCGGCGCACGTACCGCGGGCTGGGTGCAGGTCCTCACCACGGTGCTGAAGCTGGTGCCGCAAGCCGGCGTGATTGTTCTCGGTCTGTGGCTGTTGTTCGCCCATCCCGCAATCTACGCCGCGCACGTGCCACCCAATCCGCCGTCATGGCGGGAAATCAGCAGTGTCTCGAGCCTCGCTCTGTTCGCCATGCTCGGCATCGAATGCGCGATGATCCCGGCGAGCCGCGTGCGCGACCCCGAGCGCACCATTCCTCGCGCCACGCTCACCGGCACCCTCATGGCCGCGGCAATCTACATCGCCATTTCGGCAGTGCCGATGTTCGTGATACCGCAGGCGGAGCTGGCGGTCTCCAATTCCCCGTATGCGGACCTGTTTGCACGGGTGCTGGGCGGACACTATGGTGAGGCGGTCGCCGCCTTTGTACTCGTGAGCGGCCTGGGAGTCTTGAACGGCTGGACCCTGCTGGCCGGCGAAGTCGTGCAGTGCATGAGCCGGCACGGCGGCTTACCGGCGCTGTTCGTGCACGAGAACAGCCGCGGCGCACCGGCGCGCGCCCTGCTCCTCACCGGAAGCGTGGCCAGCGTCATGCTGCTCACCAACTTCACGGACTCGATCAGCAAGGTCTTTTCCCTGCTCATCGTGATAGCGACCGGGGCGACTCTGCCCTTGTATTTCGCGAGTACGCTCGGGCTCATCGTGCTGCGCCGGCGGGGTGAGCTGCCGGCGCGGGCGCACCGGCCGCAGTGGTTACAGGCGGCGGCGCTGGCGGCCGTGATCTACTGCGCGTGGGTCTCGATCGGCATCGGCGCCGAGCCGCTGTTGTGGACGATCGCCCTCGGGGGTGCCGGGGTGCCGCTCTATCTGTGGTGGCTGCACGCGCAGCGCCGCGCCGCGCCGGCCGTCGGCAGCGAAGCGAGTTGAGCTTCAGGGGCGTTGATAGCGGGTCGGATCCGGCAGCCCCGCCGCCGCGAACCCCGCGCGCCGCAGCCGGCACGCGTCACAGCGCCCGCAGGCCCGTCCTTGTGCGTCCGCCTG
>VBNH01000124.1 GCA_005878095.1 Gammaproteobacteria bacterium
CACCGCCGATCACCTGGCGGGCATCGCGCGCGAGGAGATCGACGATCCGCGGCCCTACTGCGAGATCATCCGCCAGTGGGCCACCCTGCACCCGGAATTCACCTACCTGCCGCGCAAGTTCAAGATCGCCGTCACGGGCTCGCCCGAGGACCGGGCCGCCTCCGAGGTGCACGACATCGGGCTGCACCTGGCGCGCGATGCACGGGGCGACATCGGCTTCACGGTGCTGGTGGGCGGGGGCCTGGGGCGCTCTCCGATGATCGGGCAGGTGATCCGCGATTTCCTGCCGCTCCCCGACCTGCTGTCCTATCTGGAGGCGATCCTGCGCGTGTACAACCGCCACGGCCGGCGCGACAACCTCAACAAGGCGCGCATCAAGGTGCTGGTGAAGAGCTTGGGCGTCGAGCGCTTCCGCGAGCAGGTGGAAGAGGAATGGCAGCTCGGCCGCGCGAGCGCGGCGCGCCTGCCGGCGAGCGAAGTCGAGCGGGTGCGCAGCTTCTTCAGGCCGCAAGCCTACGAGACACTCGAGGACTGCGACGCCAGCGCCGGCCGCGAGCCGGCCTTCCGGGCCTGGTATCGCTACAACACCCGTCCCCACCGCGTCCCCGGGTATCGCGCGGTGTTCGTGTCGCTCAAGGCGCACGGACAGAACCCGGGGGACATGAGCTGCGGGCAGATGGAGGCGGTGGCGGCGCTCGCCGAGCGCGTGAGCTTCGGCCTCATCCGCACCACCCATAATCAGAACCTGCTGCTCGCAGACGTGCGCCAGAGCGAGCTGTACGAGGTGTGGCTCGAGCTCGCGCGTCACCAGCTGGCCACGCCGAACATCGGCACCCTCACGGACATGATCGCCTGCCCGGGGCTTGATTTCTGCTCCCTCGCCAATGCCGGCACGCTCGCAGTGGCGAAGCAGATCCAGGAGCGCTTCGACGATCTCGACTACCTGTACGACCTGGGGGATATCGAGATCAAGATGTCCGGCTGCATGAACGCCTGCGGCCACCACCACGTCGGCCACATCGGCATCCTCGGCGTCGACAAGCACGGCGAGGAGTGGTACCAGATCACCCTCGGCGGCTCGGCGAACGGCTTCACCGCGCTCGGTGAGGTCATCGGTCCCTCGGTACCGAAGTGCGAAGTCGCAGCGACCATCGAGCGAATCGTCGAGATGTATCGCACGCTGCGCGCCGAGGGCGAGCGCTTCATCGACACGTTCCGCCGCGTGGGCCTTGCGCCCTTCAGGGAGAGCGCCTATGCGACGCATCCTGCGGCGGCGTGAGATCGTGGCGGACGACTGGCTTCACCTCGGCGAGGAGGCCGCCGATGGCGCGGCGCTGATCGTGCCGCTGGTGGAGCTGCGCAAGGACCCGGGGCGCTGGTGGCAGTGGTCGGGGCGGCTCGGCGTGCGGCTCACCCCCGTCGACCGGGTGGAGGAGCTGGCACAGGAGCTGCCGCGACTCGACCTGGTGGCGGTGGAGTTTCCCAATCCCAGTGACGGCCGCGGCTACTCGGCCGCAAGGCTGCTGCGCGAGCGCTTCGGGTTCCGGGGCGAGCTGCGGGCCGTGGGCGCCGGCGTCCGTCAGGACCAGGTGTTCCTGCTCGCACGCTGCGGCTTCGATGCGCTCGAGCTCGCCGCGGGCGAGGACGCGGAAGCGGCCCGCCGCGCGCTCGAGCGCTATGACGTCGCCTATCAGCCGGGCTCACCCCAGACTGCGATCCGCAGGCAGCGTTTCTTCGCCTGACCTCAGCGCTGCGGCAGCGCGATGTCCGCAAACAGCTGGGCCACCTCCTCGGCGGAGGTGGCGCGGTGGGCCCGTTCCACCAGGCGCCGCTCGAGGTGCGGCGCGAGCAGCTGCGCAAACTCGTACATGTACTTGCGCAACAGCGTGCCACGGCGGAAACCGATCCAGGTGGTATGCGCCGCAAACAGGTGTGAGGCGTCCACGGCGATGAGATCCGGATCGCGCTCATCGACCGCCATGTGCGCGACGATGCCCACACCGAGCCCGAGGCGCACGTAGGTCTGGATCACGTCCGCATCCCGCGCGGTGATGGCGATGTTCGGCGTCAGCGCCGCCCTGGCAAACGCCTGATGGAGTGATGAGGGCCCGGTGAAGCTGAACGTGTAGGTGATGAGCGGGTACGCCGCCAGCGCCTTGAAGCTCAGGCGTGCGCCGTTGGCCAGCGGATGCTTGCGGGGAACGATGACCGTGCGATACCAGCGGTAACAGGGCAGCAGCGTCAGGTCGGAAAACAGCGCTTCCGAGCCGGTCGCGATGGCGCAATCGATACGGTCGCTCGCCACCATCTCGGCGATCTGCTCGGAGGTGCCCTGATGCAGGTTGAGGTGCACCTGCGGGTAGCGCGCGCGGAATTCCCGGATCACGTCCGGCAGCACATAGCGCGCCTGCGTATGGGTGGTGCCGATCGACAGGCTCCCCTTGCCCTCATCGCGCAGTTCGGTCGACAGGTGCCGGATGCTCTGGGCCTCCTGCAGGATCTTGAGCGCCCGCTCGATCACCTGCTGTCCCGCGGGCGTGATACGGGTGAGATTGCGTCCCTCGCGCACGAAGATCTGAAACCCCAGCTCGTCCTCGAGGAGCTTGATCTGCTTGCTCACGCCCGGCTGCGAGGTGTGCAGCTTCTGCGCCGCCGCCGTGATGTTGAGCCCGTTCTGGGCGACGGCGGCGAGATAACGCAACTGGTGCAGCTTCATGCCCGCCAAGCCTAACCCAACCGGCACCGTCCTGTTACCGGTCCATAACCGCCGCGCAGCCTCTCAGAAGCAATCATTCGTTCAGCGAGGCGGCAGGGCGCCGCTATAGTCGCCCCACCATGGCAGAGGTGGCGGCGCTCGAGCTGGAACAGAAGGCGGTGGGCGTGCGTGCGCAGCTCACCGCCGCCTTAGGCCAGCATGGGCGGCTCGTGTACTCGAACAGCCTGGGCGCCGAAGCGATGGTGCTCACCGACATCATCTGGTCGTACCTGCCGCAGATCGACGTCTTCAGCATCGATACCGGGCGCCTGTACGAGGAGACCCATGAGCTCCTCGAGAAATTGCAACGCCGCTACCGGCGCACCATCCGGGTCGTCTACCCGGACGCCGGGGCGCTCGAGCGGCTGGTCGCGCGCCAGGGTGTGAACGGCTTCTATCACAGCCTCGAGGCGCGCCTCGAGTGCTGCCGCATCCGCAAGGTGGAACCCTTCAAGCGCGCGATCGCGGGCTTCTCGGCCTGGATCACCGGCGTGCGCCGCGAGCAGTCGGCGAGCCGCGCCGCCGGCCAGGCGGTGGAATGGGACACGGAGCATGGCCTGTACAAGATCAGCCCGCTCCTCGATTGGACCGAGGCCGAGGTGTGGCAGTACATCCGCGCGCGGCAGCTGCCGTACAATCGTCTGCACGATCGACAGTTTCCCAGCATCGGCTGCGCGCCGTGCACGCGTG
Source organism: Gammaproteobacteria bacterium (assembly GCA_005878095.1). GTDB lineage: Bacteria > Pseudomonadota > Gammaproteobacteria > Steroidobacterales > Steroidobacteraceae > 13-2-20CM-66-19. Next base: position 3,446 of record VBNH01000124.1, read on the forward strand.
CGATTCAACCCGGCGAGAGTCGCCGTGCCGGGCGCTGGTGGTGGGAGCAACCGGAGTCGCGCGAATGCGGACTGCATCCGAGAGTGTCCCCTGCGGCCATGCCGGCCTGAGCCCCGCGGCCGCGGACATGGACTATCTGCCGGTGTTCCTGCGCCTCGACGCCCGCCCCGTCGTGGTGGTGGGCGGCGGGCAGGTTGCGGTGCGCAAGGTGGCGTGGCTCAGGAGGGCCGGTGCCTGCGTGACCGTGGTGGCGCCCCGCGTGCATCCCGAGCTCGAGCAGCAGGCCGCTCGAGGCCAGCTCAGGCACATCCCCGCCGCGTTCTCCCCGGCTCACCTCGCGGACGCCGTCGCGGTGGTGGCCGCGACAGGCGAGCGCACCGTCAACGAGAGGGTCGCCGCGGCCGCGCGCGCGCGGGGCGTGCCGGTCAACGTCGTGGATGACGCCGAACTGTCGACCTTCATCTTTCCGGCTATCGTCGATCGCTCCCCGATCGTCGTCGCGGTGAGCTCCGCCGGGCACGCCCCGGTGCTCGCGCGGCGCGTGCGCGAGCAGATCGAGGCGCTGCTGCCCGGGCGTCTCGGCGCGCTGGCCCGCTTCATGGGTGCGCGGCGCAAGGCCGTGCAGCGTGCGCTCGGCGCCGTCGCGCGCCGGGGGTTCTGGGAGCGTATCGCCTCAGGCCCCGTCGCAACGCTCGTGCTGCAGGGCGCGGGGGAGCGGGCGGAGCGGGCGCTGGCGCGCGAGCTCCTGACCTCGCAGCTCACCTCCGCCCCGGCCACCGCCGGCAGGGGACTCGGCGAGGTCTACCTGATTGGAGCCGGCCCCGGCGATCCTGACCTGCTCACGCTGCGGGCGCTGCAGCTGCTGCAGCGAGCGGACGTGATTCTCTACGACCGCCTGGTGAGCGAGGCGGTGCTGGATCGCGCGCGGCGCGATGCCGAGCGGATCTTCGTCGGCAGGCAGTCCGGCGGGTCCGATCAGCAGAGGCGCATCCACGAGCTGCTGGTGCGCTTCGCCGGAGAGGGCAAGCGCGTGGCGCGCCTCAAGGGCGGCGATCCGTTGGTTTTCGGACGCGGCGGCGAGGAGCTCGAGGTGCTGGCCGCGCACGGCATCCCCTGCACCGTGGTCCCGGGAATCACCGCGGCGCTCGCCGCCGCCGCCGCCGCCGAGCTGCCGCTCACCCACCGGCGCCTCGCGAGCAGTGTCACCTTCGTCAGCGGACAGCTGAGCGATGGCGCCCTGCCCGACTGGCGTTTCCTCGCAAACCCCGAGCACACGGTGGTCGTCTACATGGGAGTGGCGCAGCTGGCGAATATCGTGGCGAAACTCAGGGCCGCAGGGGCCGCGCCCGAGCATCCCGCCGCCATCATCGAGCGGGCGACGTTGCCGGGGCAGCAGATCCTGCGCGGCACGCTCGGCAACATCGCAGCGCTCGCGCAGGCAAGCGAGGTCGAGCCGCCGGCGATTCTGATCCTGGGAGACGTGGCGGCCTTCGCCGCCGCCGAAGCTGGCACCGCCAGCGTCCCCGCGGAGGCAGCGGCCGGGGTGCCCGCGTGAGCGTCGCGGGCAGCTTCGCCGGCGGCTCCGTGAGCGGCTTCGTGGGCGCGGTCGGCAATACGCCCCTCATCCGTCTCAAGGGCGTGAGTGAGGAGACCGGCTGCGAGATTCTCGGCAAGGCGGAATTCATGAATCCCGGCGGCTCGGTCAAGGACCGGGCGGCGAGCGCGATCGTGCTGGAGGCCGAGAGCCGCGGAGAGCTCCCCCCGGGAGGCACGGTCGTCGAGGGCACGGCCGGCAACACCGGCATCGGGCTGGCGCATGTGTGCAACGCGCGCGGCTACCGCTGCGTGATCGTCATGCCCGACAACCAGTCCCCGGAGAAGTACGCGCTGCTCAAGATGCTGGGTGCCGAGGTTCACCAGGTGCCCACGGTTCCCTACAGCAATCCCAACCAGTACCAGAAGGTCGCGCAGCGGCTGGCCGCCTCGCTCCCGAACGCTGTCTGGTCCAACCAGTTCGACAACACCGCCAACCGCGATACTCATGCGCGCACCACGGGCCCCGAGATCTGGGCTCAGACCAACGGCCGCATCGATGCCTTCGTCGCCTCCACCGGCACCGGCGGCACGTTCGCGGGCGTCGCGCAGTACCTCAAGTCGCGCCGCCCCGCCATTCGCTGCGTGCTCGCCGACCCGCCGGGCAGTAGTCTGTATGAATACGTGCGCGGCGGGACGCTCAGGGCAACCGGCAGCGGCTCGATCACGGAAGGGATCGGCATCAGCCGCGTCACCCGCAACCTCGAGGGCGCGCCGATCGATGAGGCCGTGCACATCGAGGACGGCGACACGGTCCGACACGTCTACCGGCTGCTGTACGAGGAGGGGTTGTTTCTCGGCAGCACCAGCGGCATCAACGTCGCCGCGGCGGTGCGCGTGGCGCACTCGCTCGGGCCCGGACATATCATCGTGACGGTACTGTGTGATGGCGGGGCAAAGTATCAGTCACGGCTCTTCAATCGCGAATGGCTCGAGCAGAAGGGTCTGGCTGCGTACGCGCCGAGCCCGCCCGCGCGCGCCCCTATCGCGCTCCAAGCGGCGCTGGTCGCCTGAGACGCAGGGCCCGAGCACATGACAGTGGCGCCCGAGGTTCCCTCGCTGGTCGCGGTGGGCTTCATCGCCCAGCTGATCGACGGCTGCGTCGGGATGGGCTATGGCATCTCCGCCAGCTCGATCCTCGCAACGCTCGGCGTGCCCCCGGCCATCACCAGCGCCACGGTACACGCCGCCGAGACGGTCACCGCGGGCGTCTCGAGCGCCTCGCACGCCTGGTTCCGCAACATCGATCGCAGGATCTTCTTCTCGCTGCTGCTGCCCGGGGTCATCGGCGGCGTACTGGGGGCGACGCTGCTCGCCCATGTGCCGGCTCACACCGTGCGCCCGTTCGTGTGGGCCTACCTCCTGGTCACCTCGCTCATCGTGCTCAGCCGGGTGATACTCAAGCGCACCCCGCTGACGGTCGGCGCGCAGGGTCCGGCCCTCGGAGGCGTCGCCGGCTTCCTGGACGCCATCGGCGGCGGCGGCTGGGGCACCATCGTTACCTCGACCATGATCGCGCGCGGCGTGACGCCACGTTATGCCATCGGCACGTCCAACGCCGTGATTTTCTTCGTCGCGCTCGCGACCAGTCTCACCCTGTGGTTGCAGCTCGGAAGGATGCGCTACGACATGGTGCTCGGGCTGCTGATCGGCGGAGCCGCCGCGGCACCGATTGCCGCGTGGGTCACGAGCCATGTGCCGCAGCGCGCGGCCGCCACCGCCGTCGGGCTCGTGGTGTTCGTGCTCGGCGCCACCGGACTCCTCACCACGCTCACCTGAGACGGCCCGCAAGGACACTGCCGCCGCGCAGGATCGAGGGGTCTGGCCGGCGGTGCGCTTCCCGTGAGACAGTCTGCGCGGTAACAACAACTCCGCGCGCCTGTCATCCCGATGAATGGATCCGGCCCCGCCGAGCTCGATGCCTTGCGCCTGAGTCTCGAGGTGGCGGCGCGCAGCGTCGGCTTCAGTCTGCCGCTGGCGGTGCTGGTCGCCTGGATCCTGACACGCGCGCGCTTCCCGGGCCGGATATTGTTCGATGCGTTCGTGCATCTGCCGCTGGTGCTGCCGCCGGTGGCCGTGGGCTACGTGCTGCTGATCCTCTTCGGCGCGCGCGGCCCGATCGGCGGCTGGCTGCGCAGCCATTTCGGCATCGAGCTGGCGTTCACCACCGCCGGAGCCGCGCTCGCCACCGCGGTCATGACCTTTCCGCTGATGGTGCGCGCGATACGCCTGTCGCTGGAGAATGTAGACCGCGGGCTGGAGGAGGCGGCGCGCACGCTCGGTGCAGCTGCCGTGGACCGCTTTGTCTCGATCACCCTGCCGCTGATGCTGCCCGGGATCCTCGCCGGGGCCGTGACGGCCTTTGCCGCCGGCCTGGGCGAGTTCGGCGCCGTCATCACCTTCGCTTCCAACGTTCCCGGCGTGACCCGCACGCTCCCGCTCGCGCTCTACACCGCGATGCAGTCACCCACCGGGGACGCGCTGGCGCTGCGGCTCGCGGTGCTGTCGTTGGCGCTCGGCCTGCTGGGACTCCTTGCCGCCGAGCTGCTGGTGCGGCGCGTGCGCCGCCTGCTCGGCCGCTGACATGCTGCAGGTCTCGGTCGTCAGGAAGCGCCCCGGGTTCTGCCTGGAGGCGACCTTCGCCGCACCCACCCCTGGCATCATCGCGCTGTTCGGCCGCTCCGGCAGCGGCAAGACCACGCTCGTCAACATCATCTCCGGGCTCCTCGCACCCGACGCCGGCGAGGTGCGCCTGGATGACCAGGTTCTCACCGACAGCGGCGCCGGCATCGCCGTGGCGGTGGAGCGCCGGCGCATCGGCTATGTGTTCCAGGACGCGCGGCTGTTCCCGCACCTGAACGTCGCCGGCAACCTGCGCTATGGCGAGCGGCGCGCGCGCGCCGCACGACAGGTCATCGGCTTCGACGAGGTCGTGACGCTGCTCGGGCTGGCGCAGCTGTTGCGGCGGCGCTGCCGTGAGCTCTCGGGAGGCGAGCGCCAGCGCGTTGCGTTGGGGCGCGCCCTGCTCGCGCAGCCGCGCCTGCTGCTGCTCGATGAGCCGCTCGCCTCGATCGACGCCGCGCGTCGCGAGGAAGTCCTGCCCTATCTCGAGGCGCTGCGTGACCAGCTCGCGATCCCGATGGTTTACGTGAGTCATCAGTTCGACGAGGTCCTGCGCCTCGCTACCCACGTCGTGCTGCTGGAGGCAGGCCGAGTGCTGGCGCAGGGACCGGTGAACGAGGTGAGTCTCAGGCCCGAGCTGCAGAGCGTGGTGGGACCGGATCTGGTCGGCGCGGTGCTCGAGGGCGTCGTCGTGCGCCTGGACCCCGACAGCGGCAGCGCCGATCTGGCCGTCGGCACGGGCACGCTGCAGGTCAGTCTGCGCGATGTCCCGCTCGGCTCACGCGTGCGTCTGCAACTGCTGGCGCGCGATGTCATTCTGGCCACTCAGCCCGTGCAGGGCCTGTCCGTGCGCAACGCGCTCGCGAGCACCGTGACGGCGATCTCGAACGACGACTACGGGGCGGTGCTGGTCAGGCTCGACGTGGGCGGGGAGACCGTGCTCGCTCGCATCACGCAGAACGCCCTGCGGGCGCTCAATCTGCGCCCGGGAGATGCCGTGTGGACGCTGGTGAAGGCGGTGTCGACGCGCGGGCATGCGTTTCGGCTGGCAGCCGGGCCCTAGTGCGCCGGCGGCGTACAATCTCAGGCCAGCATCACCCGTGCCTCATGCCAGCACCTCACCCACCACTGGGCGCGTACTACCGCACCGAAGGCGATCGCCGCGCATGGGTGCGCGGCATTTTCGATCGCACCGCCGCCGACTACGATCGCCTCGAGCGCATTGTCGGACTGGGGACCGGCTCCTGGTACCGCGGACGAGCCCTCAGGGATGCGGGCCTGAAGCCCGGAATGAGTGTGCTCGACGTCGGGACCGGCACGGGGCTGCTCGCCTGCGCCGCCGCGAGGATTGTCGGTGATCCCGCGCGCGTCACCGGAGTGGATCCGAGTCCGGGCATGCTCGAGCACGCCAGGGTGCCGGCAGGCCTGCGGCTCCTGAGCGGCAGCGCCGAAGCGATTCCCGCCCCGGACTGCAGCGCCGACTTCCTCAGCATGGGCTACGCCCTGCGCCACGTCGGCGATCTGTCCGCGGCGTTTGCCGAGTTCTACCGGGTCATCCGACCAGGCGGGCGCCTGTGCGTGCTCGAGTTCACCCAGCCGGCGGGGGCGGTGCCGCGCGCCATCGTGAGAGTCTGGCTCAACGGGTTCGTGCCCGTGATCGCGGCACTCATCGGCCGTCGCGACGCGCCCTTACTCATGCGCTACTGCTGGGACACCATCGCGGCCTGTGTCCCACCCGAGACGATCCTGCGAGCCATCTGTGAGGCCGGCTTCGTCGACGCCGAGCGGCACGTCGAGCTCGCCATATTCTCAGCGTACCGCGCGCGCAAACCCCCCTGAACTTCCGAGCCTCGGCCGCGCGCGTGCTCACCGCGCACTACGCGTCGGGCACCAGCTTCTCGCTTACCATGGTCAGCACGTCGTAGTTCGCGACCGCCTCGCCGTTCTGGTTAGTGATCGCGGTGTCCCAGCGCACCTCGCCGTAGCCGGCGCCCGCGCGCAGGGATTTCTCCTTGCAGGTGAGGCGCACCTTGATGCGGTCGCCGGGCTTCACGGGCTTGGTGAACCGCAGGCCGTCGATACCGTAATTCGCGAGCACCGGGCCGTAGGGCGGATCGACGAACAACCCGGCGGCCGCCGACACCAGGAAATAGCCGTGCGCAACGCGACCGCCGAAGAGCGGATTGCGGGCCGCCGCAGCCTCGTCCATGTGCGCGTAGAACCGATCGCCCGAGAGGTCCGCGAAGCGCTCGATGTCCTCGAGCGTGACCTCGCGTTCCGCGGAGTTGAAGGTATCGCCGATCGCAAGCTGCCCGAAGGGTTTGCGGAACGGGTGCATGCCGGGCTGCAGCTCGCGGGCGCCCCTCACCCACCGCCCGGTGACCGCCGTCACGACATCGGGCGTGCCCTGCACGGCGGTGCGCTGCATGTAGTGCATCACGCCGCGGATGCCGCCCATCTCCTCGCCGCCGCCGGCGCGCCCCGGACCTCCGTGCACCAGGTGCGGCAGCGGCGAGCCGTGGCCGGTGGACTCCCTGGCGCAGTGGCGGTTCACGACCACGACGCGGCCGTGATACGGCGCCAGTCCCAGTACCAGCTGCGCCGCCACGGCATCGTCGGCGCTGAAGATCGAGCCGGCCAGGCTCCCGCCCCCGCGCCGCGCGAGCGCGATGGCCTCTTCGAGCGTGTGATAGGGCACGAGCGTGCACACCGGACCAAAGGCCTCGACCGAGTGGATCGCGCGGGCACTGCCCGCATCGCGGCAGTACAAGAGGGTGGGGGACACGAAGGCGCCGCGGTCGGCGTCGGCACCCACGGGCTGCGCCTTGCCGCTGTCGCCGTACACGACCTGCGCCTCACGCTTGAGCTTGCCGAGCTGCTCGAGGACCTCGCGTCGCTGGCTCAAGGAAGCCACCGGGCCCATGCGCACGTTCGGCAGGCGTGGATCACCGACGACGATCTCACCGAGCGCGGTCCGCAGCGCGTCCAGGACCTCCGTGACGCGGCCCGTGGGCACGATCGCCTTTCTGATGGCGGTGCACTTCTGTCCGGCTTTCACCGTCATCTCACGCACCACCTCGCGTACGAACAGCTCCAGCTCCGGCGTGCCGGCCCCGGCATCGGGACCCAGCACCGAGGAGTTGAGCGAATCGGTCTCCGAGGTGAAGCGCACCGAGTTGGCGCTCACCACCGGATGCTGGCGAAGCTTGAGCGCCGTGGCCGCCGAGCCGGTGAACGACACCACGTCCTGGCAGGTGAGATGCTCGAACAGATCCCCGACGCCTCCGCAGATGAGCTGCACGGCGCCTTCCGGCAGGATCGCAGACTCCACCATCCGCCTGAACACGCGCTCGGTGAGGTAGCAGGTCTGTGAGGCGGGCTTCACGATCGCCGGCACGCCGGCGAGCAGTGCCGGCGCCAGCTTCTCCAGCATGCCCCACACCGGGAAGTTGAACGCGTTGATGTGCACCGCCGCGCCCTCGAGCGGCACGCACACGTGTTGCCCCACGAAAGTGCCGGTCTTCGACAGCGCTTCCACGCCGCCATCGACATACACGCGGCTGTCGGGCAGCTCGCGCATGCCCTTTCTCGCGTACACGAACAGCGTGCCGATGCCCCCGTCGATGTCGATCCAGGAGTCACCCCTGGTCGCGCCCGTCGCATAGGACAGGTGATAGAACTCGTCCTTGTGCTCGGTGAGAAACCGGGCCAGCGTCTTGAGGAGCGCGGCGCGCTCGTGGAAGGTGAGCTTGCGCAGGGCGCGCCCCCCGACCTCGCGCGCGTGCTCGAGCAGTGCGCCTGAGTCGAGCCCGTCCGCGGTGGCGTTGGCGATGACCTCGCCCGTGGTGGCATCGCGCAGCGCCACGCCGGCGCCAAGGCCCGCCCACCATTTACCGGCGACAAAACTCTGAAGCTTCATGGTGTTATTCACTCCCCGCTTACCACCTGGCCGTCGATGCGGTAGGAGCGCCCGCGAAACAGCGCGATGCGCTCGCCGCGCTGGTTGGAGACGCCGATCTCGTAGATGCCGTTGCGCCGGGTGCGCCACAGCTCGCTCGCCTCGGCCGTGAGCTCATCTCCCGCCCGCGCCGCCGCCAGGAAATCGATGCTGGCTGCGGCCGCCACGGTGCTCTCGTTGTGCGAGTTGCACGCAAACGCAAAGGCGCTGTCGGCGAGCGCGAAGACGATGCCGCCGTGACAGACGCCGTGGCCGTTGAGCATGTCCGCGCGCACCGTCATCACGACTCGCGCCCACCCCGGGCGCATTTCGGTGATCCGCATGCCGAGCGCCTGGGAGGCGCGATCGCGCTCGAACAGCGCGGCGGCCGCACGCTCGGCGCGATGCTGCGCCACGCCGGCCGTGCCCGCTGCGTCTTTAGCTTTCATGAATGAAAATCCATCGGCGCTCCTTCAGCGTCCCGTGAAGCGCGGCGTGCGCTTCTCGGCGAAGGCCGCGACCCCTTCCGCGTAATCCACGCTGTGACCGAGCTCGCCCTGGTAGTCGCGCTCGACATCCAGCTGCTGCGGCAGCGTGCGAGTCCATCCCTCGTAAATCGCCTGCTTGGTGCGCGCCAGGGCGCGGGTCGGTGCGGCGGCGAGCTGCCGCGCCAGAGTCTCGACCACGGAGGCCAGCTCACCGTCCTCGACGCAACGCCAGATCAGCCCCCAGGCGGCCGCCTGCTCGGCGCTCAACTTGTCGCCGAGCAGCGTGAGCCCCAGCGCGCGCGCCGTGCCGAGGAGGCGCGGCACAGTCCACGTGCCGCCCGAATCGGGGATGAGCCCGAGCTTCGAGAACGCCTGCAGGAAGCTCGCCGAGCGTGCGGCGATCACCAGGTCGCAGGCGAGGGCAATGTTGGCGCCGGCCCCGGCCGCCACGCCGTTGACCGCCGCAATCACCGGCAGCGGCAGCGAACGCAGCGCCAGCACCAGGGGCTTGTAGTTCCTCTCGATCGAGGCGGCCAGGTCAGGCGGCGCACCCCCCGGCGCAACCGCCCGCTCGTTGAGATCCTGGCCGGCACAGAAGCCGCGCCCCGCTCCGGTGATCACCAGCACCCGGGCGGCAGAGTCCCTGAGGGATGCCAGTGCGGCGCGCACCTCGGCATGCATCTCGGTGTTGAAGCTGTTCAGGCGCTCGGGCCGGTTCAACGTCAGGCGGGCAACCCCGTCCGCCGTCTCGAAGAGAATGTTCTGGTAGCTCACGTTGGACTCCGCTGACCGAAGGCGCTGCGGCGTGCAGCGCGGCGGTCACTTCACGTCGTAATCGAGCTCGAGCGAGGGGGTCTTGACGCGCGACTGACACGCCAGCACGTACCCCTGCTCGAGCTCCCAGTCCTCCAGCGCATGGTTCTGCGCCATCGCCACTTCACCGCGAATCACCTTGGTGCGGCAGGTGGAGCACACGCCCGCGCGGCAGGAGAACGGCAGCTCGATGCCGGCGCGCGCGGCCGCCTCCAGCACCGTCTCATCGTCCATTCGCATGCTGAAACTGCGCCGCCGGCCGTCCATGAGAATGGTGACCTCGGCTTCTCCAGCCCCCCGCCCCGCTGCCGGTGCCGTAGCCGCACGGGCCGGCGCCTGAGCGCCGTGGCGGGCGGCGTCGCCGGCGGTGGTCGCGACGGTGAAGTGCTCCGCGTGCACACGGGCCGCAGGCACGCCCAGCGCGTGCAGCGTCGCGCTGACCTGCTCGATCATGTCGCCCGGACCGCAGACGAAATACTCACCGACCTCCTCGGGTCGGAACAGCGTCGCTGCGAACTGCCGCACCCGCGCGGCGTCGAGCCGCCCGTTGTACAGCTCGACTTCCTGCGGCTCGCGGCTCATCAGGAAATGCAGCGCCAGCCGCTCGAGGTAGCGGTCCTTGAGCGCCAGCAGCTCCTCGAGGCACATCGCGCGGCCGGCGCCGCTGTTGCCGTAGAAGAGGATGACCCGCTGCGCGCCGCGCGCGAGCAGCGTGCGCACCACCGCAAGCACCGGCGTGATGCCACAGCCGGCCGCAAACGCCACATAGGTTCCGGCAGCGGCCAGCGGCTCGCGCGGTGTGAAGCTGCCGTTTGGCGGCAGAACATCCAGGCGATCGCCGGGGCGCAGCTGCTCCGCCAGGTGGCGCGACATGCGCCCCATGGCATGCACGCGCGGCACGATGCGCAGCGGCCATTCCCCGGGCGCGTTCACCAGTGAATAAGTGCGCCGGACTTCCTCGCCCTCGATGGCCACGCGCACCACCACGTGCTGCCCGGCGCTGCCGCGGTACTCGGCGCGCAGCTCCGGCGGAACCTCCAGCGCGATCGCCACCGCATCCTCAGCATCGGGAGCGACCTGCGCGACCTTGAGCGGGTGAAACTTCAGCATCTTCTAAAGGCACTTGAAGTAGTCGAACGGCTCCCGGCAGGCGCTGCAGCGGTAGTGCGCCTTGCAGGGCGTCGAGCCGAACTCGCTCACGCGCTCGGTCGCGCGGCTGCCGCAACGCGGACAGGTCACGAGCGGTGCGTGCCACAGGCGGCGCGGACTCGAAGTGGCTTGCGCGGGCGGCGCGATGCCGAAGGCCTTGAGCTTGGCACGCGCCGCACTCGTCAGCCACTCGCTGGTCCAGGCAGGCGCCAGCACCTCCTCGAGCACCGCGTCCGCATGACCCGACACGTCGAGTGCGGTGCGCACCGCCGTGCGGATGACCTCGGTGGCGGGGCAACCCGAGTAGGTCGGCGTGATTCCCACATGCAGCCGCCCATCGCCCTCGAAGCGCACGTGCCTCACGACGCCTAAGTCGACGATGCTCAGCACCGGGATCTCGGGATCGGCCACCTCGGCGAGCAGCGCCCGGACGGCCTGCACGCGAGCGGCCGCGGCCTCGGGTTCGATCACGGCGGGCATCGCTTTCACCTCACCACTGCACGCCCGGATAGGTGCGCTGCAGGTGCTGCATTTCCGCGAGCATGTGACCCAGGTGCTCGGTGTGCACGCCGCGCCGCCCATGCCAGGGGTAGGGTTGCGCCGGCGGGCGCTCGAGGGTCGCGGCAGCCAGATCCTCATCGATGCGTGCCGACCAGCGCGGTGCGAGCTCCGCGAGCGCGGGCGCGATAGCGGCGGCCTGCATGCGCTCATCGACCTCATCGGCGGCGAACAGTTCGGCCGTGAAGCGCCACAGGGAGCCGAGCGCCGCCTGCACACGGTCGTGGCTCTCCGGGGTGCCGTCGCCGAGGCGTATCAGCCAGCCGCTGCTGAAGCGATGGTGATAACGGGTTTCCTTGAGCGCCTTGGCGGCGATGGCGCCGAGACGGCTGTCCGCGGACACGAGCAGCCCCTGGTAGATCTCCAGCTGCCAGGCATCGATGAGCCACTGGCGCACGATCGTGTGGCCAAAGTCGCCGTTGGGCTGCTCGGCGAGTGTCAGGTTGACGAACTCCGGCGCATCACGCAGAAAAGCCAGCGCGTCCTCGTCGCGTCCCCGGCCATCGAGCTCGCCGGCATAGGTGAGCAGCAGCCGCGCCTGCCCGATGAGATCGAGCGCCAGGTTGGCGAGGCCCAGGTCCTCCTCCAGCGCCGGCGCGTGTCCGACCCACTCGCCCAGGCGCTGCCCGAGCACGAGGCTCGTGTCAGCGAGGCGCAGCACGTAGCGAACGTGCGCCGCCTGCTGCGCCGGATCGCGCTCGTCCGGCGCCTGGGTCCGAGCGCTCACAGATTCTTGACCTCCTCCGGGATGGCATAGAAGGTGGGATGGCGGTACACCTTGTCGCGCGCCGGCTCGAACAGCGCGTCGGCCTCTTCGGGGTCCGAGGCGATGATATCCGCCGAGCGCAGCACCCAGATGCTCACGCCCTCCTGGCGGCGCGTATACACATCGCGCGCATGCTCGATCGCCATGCGCGCATCCGCGGCATGGAGGCTGCCGACGTGCTTGTGCTCGAGTCCCGAGCGCGAGCGGATGAATACCTCGTACAGCGGCCAATCCTCGCTCATGCCCGCCTCCCTCTCATGCGGCCTGCGGCGTGCGGCCGTGTTG
>VBNH01000125.1 GCA_005878095.1 Gammaproteobacteria bacterium
TCGGCGGTGACGCACGGGTTAGTAGCGCGAATGTTCTCGCACCACCAGTTGTTGTTCATCTCATTGGCACGATCGATGAGAATGAAACCGGGCTCGGCGAAGTCGTAGGTGGACGTCATGATCACGTCCCACATGCGCCGCGCCGGCAGCGTCTTGTAGATCCTGCAGGCGACCAGGCCCTCGTCGTTGACGACGTAGCCCTCGTGCACCGGCCACTCGCGCCACAGGAACTTCGCGGCATCGGTGAGATCGGGCTTGTCCGCCTCGTACTCCCGCAGCGACAGCGGGAAAGCGAGCTTCCACTCGCAGTCCTCGCGCACCGCCTGCATGAACTCGTCGGTGATCAGGAGCGACAGGTTGAACTGGCGCAGCCGCCCGCTCTCGCGCTTGGCGCGGATGAACTCCATGACGTCTGGATGTCCGATGTCGAAGGTGCCCATCTGTGCGCCGCGGCGCCCGCCGGCGGACGAGATGGTGAAACACATCTTGTCGAAGATGTCCATGAAGGACAGCGGACCGGAGGTATAGGCGCCGGCGCCCGACACGTACGCGCCGCGCGGTCGCAGCGTCGAGAACTCGTAGCCGATGCCGCAGTTGTGAATGACCGCCAGCCCATTGTTGCCCGCTAGATAGTTGTTGTGCCGATCGACCGTGAAGTCGAAGAACGTCTCAGACAGCGACAAGTCGCGCTCGATGGCATCGACCGGGCGCAAGCTCAGCGCGAAGCCGATCAGTTCCGCAAGCGGAGCAAAGCGCTGGGCCCATCGGTCAATCCACACACGGCTGACACGCTCGCGTCGGTGGTATCCGTGATAGATACCAAGTCGCTGCTTCTCAACATGGGTGAGGTGCTCAGTCTCCCGCTCCAGCTCCGCGCGCAGCGCCGCAGGCATCTGAAAGACATCGTACTGCCCCGGCGTCGACGCGTGGTCGCGTATGCGATTGCGCTTGCCCGTGTCGGCCATGTACTGGGCCACGGTCGCCAGAAACGCCGAATCGCATATCTTGATGATGGCCCCACCACGGTCGCGAACCACGTGCCCGTTGAGCATGTGATCGCGCGGCCTGCGCAGGGTGATCGAACCATGCACGCCGAACAGGCCCAACAGCGATTGAAGCTCACCAGCGAAGCTGTGACACGCGGTGGCGATGGTCGCACTGCCGTGTTCGGTGTTGACCGTGCCATCGGTATCGATCAAGCCGGCAAGAAACGGCAGAAAGAATCGCTCAGGTTCCCGTGCTATCCACTTTGGCACGCGTAAGGTCGTCGATTTCTCACCGATCTGCCCATCAATCAGAGCTGCGGCGCGACTGGCGGCGAAACTCGCTACCGTGTAATCCCAGACCAACGTACCGGTCAGCGTCATCGCAGGCACCGCCTTGGCGCGCGACTGCGCGAAGGTCGCAAAAAATGCCGCGTAGCGCTGTACCACCTCGCGTTCGACGGCGCGAATCTTGAATACCAGGCGCTGACCGAGCGCCAGCGCTCGCGCAGCCCAGGCTTTCTGGGTGTGCTTGTACGTGAATTTCTTCACGTAAGCGCTGCCATCGCCCAAGTGTGCTCCTGTAAACCAGGCATCGAGCCAACGGTCGGCGGCTGCTGTCCACGGCAGCTGGTGACGCACGAGCGCATCGGCTGTCGTCACTTCATCCGCACGGACGTAGCCGAGGTGACCCGCTCGGTAAACGAGCACCGGATGCCGGATCGACGTCGTGAGTGTCGTTCCTTGCGAAGTGATCCGGATCTGTTCTGATTGGGGCACGTGAGTCGTCAGGTGCCGAAGGATCGCTCGTTTCTCGAAGCGATGGGTACGAACGTCGTAGCACAGAATCCTCTGGTGCTTCTCGTGCACCGCCTGATCAGCAGTGACGAGACCGTGCTCGGTGTATACCCACGTGCCCGGGGCGACACAGCCCGCCTTCAGCGTCAGTCCCGCCTCGTGGACCTTCTTCAGGATGTCGTCCATCGAGTCGTGAATGGTGCCCGAGACCGTGCAGTTGATGGTCGAGGTCGCGGGCTTGTGCTCGAGCGCCCCGGCGTTGGAGATGATGCGACCGGCGGGAATGGCCCCGCGCCGCAGCGCCCACAGGAAACGCTCGTTCCAGTGCTCGCGCACGTCCTCGTGCTCGACGTCGGCGAGCGCACGCGCGACGCGCTTGTAGGTGTCGTCCATCGTCCTGTCGATGGGCGCACCGTCCTTGGCCGTGAGGCGATACTTCTTGTCCCAGATGTCGAGCGACGCTTCCTGGAAAGGAATGGCGTCCAGTCCCAAGGGTTCGATCTTGACGACAGTGTTCATGTAATCCGCGGCGCTCCGAATGCTCTTGACGCCACATCCGACGGATTGCAGGGAATGCCGGCCAACGCGCTCGAGGCGGCGCTCAACGAGCCGCGAGCCTGACCGGTACCTGCTGCCCTCAGACAGTCAGGTCCCTGAAACCTCCCCCCGACCGCGTGACCCTTGATCGCTCTGGCGCGAACACAAGATCTTGTGTCGGGGTCAAAAGACTAATGAGCGTCCCGGGAGGCGTCAAGCTTCATAGCCCCATATTATGTGGCATACTTTTATTATCTCTTTCAATGTCTTATGAAATTATCGGCCGCCGCACGCGCGAGATTTTTTCCAGAACTGCGCCCGGGGCGAGCCGTGGTCCAACCCCAATATCTTGTACCCATACGAAGCACAGGTTTTGCACAGCCTGCCCACAAAATCAGCCACCTTGAGCTTGAACTTCTGCGTCCGCGAGGCCCGTTTCGGCACCGCTCCAACGGCCTCTGGAAGCCCAACTTTCCGGTCCCACGAAGATGGGGCCGCTCACGCGCCCGGCAGGAGCGGCGGCGCTGCAAGGGCGCGATCGCGCGGTGCCGCGCGCACGCGCTCGACGCTTCTTTTCACCTCCTGAATTCCCGGCTCTTGAAAGCTCGGCCCCCGAACCACACATCCGGTGCAACCGCGCAAGGTTTGCGCTTTGTTTCCAACATTCCAACAGGAGAGCAATTATGACCATCGTTCGTTACGAGCCATGGGCGCTGTTGAGCCGCTTCCAGCGGCAGTTCGAGCGCGGCGTGGGCGAGAGTGCTGACGGCGCGGACTCCGCGAGCGTCAGCTGGATCCCGCATGTCGACATTCGCGAGGAAGCCGAGCGCTTCGTAGTGGTCGCCGACCTGCCGGGCGTCGAAGGCAAGGACATCGAGGTCACGGCCGACAAGGGCGTGCTGACCGTCCGCGGCGAGCGCCGCTCGGAAAACAAGACGTCCACGGACGGCTACGAGCGCGTCGAGCGTGCCACGGGCACGTTCCTGCGCCGCTTCACGCTTCCCGAGAGCGCCGAGGCGGAGGCGATCAAGGCCAAGCACGCAAACGGGGTGCTGGAAGTCTCCATCCCGAAGCGCCCGCAGGAGCAGCCGCGGCGTATTTCCGTCCAGGCCGCGTGAGAATGGGGCGGGTCAGCCGATAACAGCCGCCGCGGCCCGGGATCGGTC
The DNA here is from genome assembly GCA_005878095.1 of Gammaproteobacteria bacterium. Classification (GTDB taxonomy): domain Bacteria; phylum Pseudomonadota; class Gammaproteobacteria; order Steroidobacterales; family Steroidobacteraceae; genus 13-2-20CM-66-19. The sequence continues at coordinate 3,485 of VBNH01000125.1, forward strand.
CTGACCGCGCCGGCACTTCGGGCTAGAATTCCCAGGGCATGAGACCTCAACTGCTCCTCGCCCTGGTGGCGCTCGCGGTGGCGCCGCTCCCGGCCGCCATGCCGCCGGCGGTCGGCGAGACCCCGCTCCCGACGCTCGCGCCGATGATCAAGAAGGTCTCACCGGCGGTGGTCAACATCGCCACGCGCGGCACCATTCGCGAGCGCGGTCCGCAGAATCCGCTGCTCGACGACCCGTTTTTCCGCCGCTTCTTCGACGTGCCACCGGATACCGGACCGCGCGAGCGGCCGTTTCAGAGCGCGGGCTCCGGCGTGATCGTCGACGCCAGGAGCGGCTATATCGTCACCAACGCACACGTGGTGGAGAACGCCAACGAGATCACCGTCACGCTGCAGGACGGCCGCGACCTCAAGGCCGACGTCGTCGGCAGCGATACGCCCTCGGACGTGGCGGTCCTCAAGGTCAAACCGGACGGTCTGTCGCAGGTCGCGCTCGGGGATTCGGCCAAGGCCGAGGTAGGCGACTTCGTGGTGGCCATCGGCAATCCCTTCGGCCTGCAACACACCGTGACCTCCGGAATCATCAGCGGCCTGTCGCGCTCGGGCATCAACCCCGACGGCTACGAAGACTTCATCCAGACCGACGCCTCGATCAACCCCGGCAACTCCGGTGGTGCGCTGGTAAACCTGCGCGGTGAGCTGATCGGAATCAACACCGCGATCCTGTCGCGCAGCGGGGGCAACATCGGCATCGGCTTCGCCATTCCGGCGAACATGGCGCGCAGCGTGATGGAGCAACTCATCAAGTACGGCTCGGTCAAGCGCGGCCAGCTGGGCGTGAGCATGTACACCGTGACCCCGGACATCGCCCATTCGCTCGGGCTCAACAGCCCCATGGGAGCGCTGGTGTCGCAGGTGGTCGAGGGATCGCCGGCCGACAAGGCCGGCATCCGCACGGGGGACGTCATCACCTCCGTCAACGGGCAGACGGTGAAGTCCAACAGCGAGCTGCGCAACACCATCGGCTTGCTGCGGGTCGGCGACAAGATCGACATCGGCCTGGTGCGTGACGGCAAGCCGTTGCGCGTGACCGCGGTGATCGCCGATACCGCGGCGGAACTCATCGGCGGTCCGGCGAGCATTCACAAGGGCTTCGAAGGCGCGACGCTCGCCGACGCCGCCGACGCCGCCGGCGCGCTGGTGCGCGGCGTCGAGCCCGGCAGCGCCGCCGCCCAGGCGGGCCTGCGGGCCGAGGATGTCATCGTGGGCGCGAATCGCGGCCGGGTCGGCAATCTGCGCGAGTTGCGCGAGCGCGCCAAGGGCACCGCGGTGCTGGTGCTGGAAGTGCGGCGCGGCAACACGATTCTGTTGATCCCGCTGCGCTGAAGCGGCGGGCCGCGCCAGCCGGACCCGGCAGGCAAGGCAGTGATGTGAACGTCTGTGTGCTCGGCGGCAGCGGCTTTGTCGGCACCGAGCTGGTCATCCGGCTCGCGCTCGCCGGGCACTGGGTGCGCGTGCCCACCCGCAATCTGACGCGTGCCGAGCGTCTGCGCGTGCTCGACACCGTCGAGCTGCTGGTCGCGAACGTGCATGAGCCGCGGATCCTGAGTCAACTGTTCAGCGCCTGCGATGCGGTCGTCAACCTCGTCGGGATCCTGAACCCGCGCCGGGGCGCGAGCTTCGACGCCGTGCACACCGAGCTCGCCGCCAAGGTGATGGCCGCGGCGCGCACCGCGGGAGTGCGCCGGGTGCTGCACGTGAGCGCCCTGGGAGCGGATCCGCGCGCGCCGAGTCGCTATCTGCGCTCCAAGGCCGCCGCCGAGGCGCGGCTGCGCGCCGCGCCGCGCTCCGAGCTGTCGCACGCCGAGCCTGCGGTGACGATCTTCCGTCCCTCGGTGATCTTCGGGCCCGGAGACTCCCTCACCAACCGCTTTGCCGGTCTGCTGCGGCTCACGCTGGGCTGCCTGCCGCTGGCGCGCGCGCGGGCGCGCTTTGCGCCCATCTGCGTGTTCGACGTCGCCGAGGCCATGGTGCGCGCGCTCGGCGAGCGCGCCAGCGCCGGTCAGACTTACGAGCTGTGCGGCCCGCAGGTCATGACGCTCGCCGAGATCGTGCGCCTGACCGCGCGCGTGGCGCGCCTGCCCTGCCGGATCGTGCCGCTGCCGGATCCACTCGCGCGGCTCCAGGGCCTGGCGATGGGGATCCTGCCCGGCAAGCCGTTTTCACTCGACAACTTCCGCTCGCTCACCCTCGACAGCGTGTGCCGCGAGGATGGCTGCCGCAGGCTCGGCATCACGCCCAGGCCCATGCTCGCGGTATTGCCCACTTACCTCGAGCCGCGCCGCCCGGCTGCGTTCGCCTGAGGCACCGTGCACAGGCGCGCGTGCCGCAGGGCGCGCGGCTGGCGTGCCAGCTCGCGGGCGGCGGCATAGAAGCGCGCGAGATCGTCACCGGCCTGCGCGAGCAGCCGCGTGAAGCCCGGGACGCACTCGTAGTAGGTGGACGCCGAGGCCAGGCGCGCGTTGTTGAGGCCCTCGGCAATCCACTCCTCGTACAACGGATAAACCTCGCCTTCGCGCCGCTCGAGCGCGCGGATGTCGGCCGCGAGCGCGCCGAGGATCTGCGCCTTGCGCTCGCGCATCGCATCGTGCGTCGCACCCGAGGCGTACAGCAGCGCGAGCCGGGTGCGGCTCTGCGCCAGCAGGCTGACGAACGCCGCGGCGTGCGCCTGGCGCTCGCGCAACTGCTGCAGGCGCTGCGACGCGCCCTGAGAGTTCAGCCAGCGCTCGAGTCCCGCATCCTCGACCGTGGTGGCGAACGCCTCGTTGAATTCGGAGTCGCCGCGCACGTACAGCAGCTGGTGGGCGAGCTCGTGGAAGATGGTCGCGGCCAGCTCATCGTCGCCGTAGCGCAGCATGCTCGAGAGCACCGGGTCGGCGAACCTGCCGAGGGTCGAGTAGGCGGGCACGCCGTCGACGGCCACATCCAAACCGCGCACCGCCAGAGCGGCGGCGAACTCGCGGGCGCGCTGCTCGCGAAAATAACCCCGGTAGGCGACGCAGCCGGCGACCGGGAAACACCAGCGCTTGGGGCTGACCGAGAACTCCGGCGCCGCGACCACGTTCCACACCACGTATGGCCGGCCGATGTCGGCGTAACTGCGGTAGCTGCCGCTCTGCGGGAGCCCCAGCTCGCCGGACGCGAACTCACGTGCGGCGCGCACCTCCTCGAGATGCGCGCGCAGCGCCGGCGGCGTGTGCGGATCGGCCAGCAGCGTATCGATGGGCACACGCCGACGCAGTACCTGCCACTCGCCGCTCGCGGCCTGCATGAGATACAAGGTGCCGCAGCCGCACAGCAGCGTACAGGCCGCCGCCAGCAGTAACGCGCGCACGCCGCACCCAACATGTGCGGCAACGGCGGGATTCGCCACGCTGAGCGGTGAGCTCTCGGTTAACATGCGCACCATGCGAGTCTACTTGGTCGGCGGCGCGGTACGGGACCGGCTGCTGGGAGTTGCGGTCCGCGAGCGCGACTGGGTGGTGGTCGGGGCACAGCCGCAGGAGCTGGAGCGCGCCGGTTACCAGCCGGTGGGGCGCGAGTTCCCGGTGTTCCTGCATCCGCAGACGCACGAGGAGTACGCGCTCGCGCGGCGCGAGCGCAAGGTTGCCCCCGGCTATCGCGGCTTCACGACGCAGTCCTCGCCCGAGGTGACGCTGGAGGAGGATCTGCAGCGGCGCGATCTCACCATCAACGCCATGGCCGAGAGCGAGGACGGCCAGATCGTCGATCCGTACGGCGGCCAGGCGGATCTCGCGGCGCGCGTGCTGCGCCACGTGTCGGAGGCCTTCGTCGAGGATCCGGTGCGCGTGCTGCGCGTCGCGCGCTTCGCGGCCCGCTATGCCGGCCTGGGTTTCCGTGTCGCCGCTGAGACCGTGCAGCTGATGCAGCGCATGACCCAGGCGGGCGAAGTGAGCGCGCTCGTTGCCGAGCGCGTCTGGCAGGAGACCGAGCGTGCGCTCGGCGAGCCGCGTCCGGAAGTGTTCTTCGAGACCCTGCGCGCCTGCGGTGCGCTGGCGGTGATCTTCCCGGAGATCGAGGCGCTGTTCGGCGTGCCTCAGCCCGCGCGCTGGCACCCGGAAATCGACACCGGGGTACACGTCATGCTGGCGCTGCGTCATGCGGCGCTGCTCGACGGCTCCGGCGCCGTGCGCTTCGCCGCGCTGACTCACGATCTCGGCAAGGCCCGCACGCCGCGCGAACGCTGGCCGAGTCATCACGGTCACGAGGAGGCGGGCGTGCCGCTGATCGAGGCCTTGAGTGCGCGCCTCAAGGTCCCGAACGCGCACCGCGAGCTGGCGGTCCTCACGGCCCGCCACCACACGCTGGTGCACCGCGCCGCCGAGCTGAAGCCGGCAACGATCCTCACTCTGCTGGAAAACTGCGACGCCTTTCGGCGCCCGGAGCGCTTTGCCGAGCTGCTGCTGGCGTGTGAGGCGGATGCGCGCGGGCGCACCGGGCGTGAGAACGAACCCTACCCGCAGGTCGCGTACCTGAAGACGGCGCTGGCGGCCGCGGCTGCCGTGACATTGCCGGAGGCCGAGCGCAGCGGGCTCAGCGGTGCTGCGATCGGTGAGCAGGTGCGCCGGCGGCGCCTCGCCGCCGTCAGCGCGGTGAAGGACGGCGCGCGTGCGCCGCCGTGAGGTGCTCGGCGGCGCCGTCAGCGCAGGGTCCCCTGCATCACCAGCGCCAGCAGGATCGATCCGAGCACGATGCGATACCAGGCGAAGATCGTGAAACGGTGCGACTGCACGTAGCGCAGCAGCCATTTGACGGCGATGAAGGCCACCACGCCCGAAATCACGAAGCCGACGGTGAGCGCCTGCCAGTCTTCGCCGGCGCTGTGGCCGCGCACCTTGAGGAACTCGTAGCCGGTGGCGGCGAACATGGTCGGGATCCCGACCAGGAAGGCGAACTCGGTCGCCGCCGGACGCAGCGTGAGACCTGCCAGCATGGCCGCGAAGATGGTGCACCCGGAGCGGGAGGCGCCGGGAAAGACCGGCGCCAGGATCTGGCACAGTCCTACCCAGAACGCGACGTTCCAGGTCACCGTGGCGCTGGCGGGTTTGCCCGCGACGTAGCGCTCGATGACGAGAATCAGGATCCCGCCGATAAGGGTCGCCAGCGCCACGGGTACCACGGACTCCGGCAGCTTCCATCCCAGGCGGGTGGCGAGATAAGCCCCCGCCGCCGTGGTCAGGAAGGCCACGGTGAGCTTCGCCAGGTAGTCGCGGTGCGCCGGCTCGTTGCAGCGCGTCAGGAGATTCAGCAGGCGGCGCCGGTAAATGAGCACCAGCGCGAGGATCGCGCCCGACTGGATCGCCACATTGAACAGCTCCGAGCGTTCACCCAGCCATTGCTCGGCGATGAGCAGATGCCCGGTGCTCGAGATGGGCAGAAATTCGGTGATGCCTTCGATGATGCCGAGAATGGCGGTGCTGAGGGTGTCGGACACTTGAACCTCTTGACTTTCGATATTGAGTTACACGCAGCGCACTCTGAGGCCGAAGACTGCAGGGAGCTACGGGCCATCCGCGCGCGAAGCGGGCGGGTTGGCGCGAAAGCGCCACCAGATATAGAGCCACACCAACGCAATCATCGGATACATGAGGAAGCTCGCCTCCGTGCCGAGTACGCCGCCGGTCAACCACGCGGGTCCCTGGAAGCTCGCCTCGAGCAGGCGCCCCTGTGGCACTCGCGCGCCGTTCGGCGTGCCGATGACGAACAGCTGCATGTAGTCGAAAGCGATGTGAAAGCCGACCGCAAACCACAGCGTGCCGGTCCGCAGTACCGAGTAGCACATCATCAGGCTCAGTGACACGAGCGTGATGACGTCCCAGACGTTCTCACCGGTCTTGAAGAAGTAGTGGTCAGCCGCGAAGATGAGCGCGATGACCACCGACGCCGGCCAGAAGCCAATGCTCTTCCACAGCGCCTGCAGGAAATAGGAGCGGAACCAGAATTCCTCCGCCACGCCGACGCACAGGTTCGCGCCGAGCCAGGCGAGCGCCGACAGTGCGAGCGCGCTTCCGGCGGTCGCAAGTCCATGAATGCGCATGCCGCCCAGGAGATACATGGCCGCCCCCACGGTGCCGGCCATGACGATGCCGGCGAGCGCGCCCTCGCCGGTGCGCGCGCCGAACGCACGGCCCACGGGAAGGCCGTAGCTGTCCACGCGCCGGCGTTCATGGCGCGCGAAGATGGCGGTGCAGATCAGCGCGACGATGAAATTCTCAATTTCGTTGATCGCCACGTTTGCCGCCGTGAGTCCGGCCGCAAGATGGAGCCGCTCGGCGACGAAACCGAACGCAGGATCGAGCGCCAGAGGCAACACCCAGTAGGCCAGCGCGAAGAAGATCGCCGCCCGCCACAGCATCCGGAGCTTTCGATCAGGGCCGATAAGGAGCCGCTTGAAGCCTGGCGCGATCATGGTGGGTCCATGGATCCGTGGATCACAGCAGGTGGCGCAGGTCCTGCAGCGCAAAGCCGCTGAGCGGCGAGTCGCAGCCGCGCGTGAGCGCCATGATCTTGAAGGCTTCCCCCATCTCCTCGGGCATGATGAGGCGGCGTGCCTCGCCCGCGAGCCGCGCGCGCTGCACGGTGTCGTCGGCCTGGGCCACGAGGCCCTCGAGACCGAGGGCGAGGAGAAACGCCGCCTGGGTGGCAAATCCGCTCACCGTGAGATCGGCGGCGAGCCCCGCGTCGGCGACCCGCGTGAAGTCGACCCACGCGCTGATGTCCTGGACGCCGACGTTGACGCAAGGGTCATCGTGCGCGCGCTGCTTGAAATGACAGCGCAGCGTGCCGCTCACCCGCTGCGGGTGATAGTAGTGCGAGCGCGGCAGCCCGTAGTCGCACAGCAGCAGCACGCCGCGCCCGAGACACTCGCTCAGGGCGACGATCCAGGGCGCGACCCGCAGGCAGACCTCGGAGGTGTAGCCCTCCGGAAGCGGCGCGGGCAGGGCCGCCCTGAGCTCGCGGCACGCCCGCGCCAGCGACGCATCGGCCGCAGCGTACTGTTCGCGGAATGCGAGCGGGTCGGCGCGGTCGCCCTCGCCGGCGCCCTCGCCGGGCGCGACACCCAACTCGCGCACGTCGAGTGCGCGGCACGTGAAGCGACGGCACGGCAGGGCGTCCGCGACTTCGTTGGCGAGAATCAGCCCCTGGAGGGGACGCTCGGGCAGCCGCTCGAGCCACACTACGCGCTCACGCAGTCCCGGCGGCAACTGCGCCAGGCGCGCCCGCTGGCGGGCGGCGAGATCGGCGCTGACTTCGAGAATCGCATAGCGTTGCGGCAACCGCCCCTGCGCCGCGAGCGCCGTGAGCAGCGTCGCCGCCATGCGCCCGCTGCCGGCACCGAGCTCGAGAATCTCCCCGCCGGTGACGGCCAGCACTTCGGCACACTGACGCGCCAGGCAGCGGCCGAAAAGATCCGACACTTCGGGCGCGGTGACAAAGTCCCCGCCGGCGCCGATCTTGAAGCTGCCGGCGCTGTAGTACCCGAGACCCGGCGCATACAGCGCCAGCTCCATGAAACGTTCGAACGACAGCCAGCCTGCCGCGGCCGCCATCTCGGCGTGAATGAGCGCGGCGACCGCGGCGCTGTGCCGCGCCTCCTCCGGCGACAGGGGCGGCAGGATTGAGCGTGTGCGGGATGCGGTCATAATCGGGGCCCATGACACAGGAAATATCCGATCCCGTACCCGTGCCCCCGGCCGGCAGCCCGCTCAGCGGCAAGGCGGCGCTCATCACCGGCGCGGCGCGGCGCGTGGGCGCCAGCATCGCGCGGATGCTGCACGCTGCGGGTGCGGATGTGGTGCTGCATTACCGCAGCTCGGCGGACGACGCGGCCGCCCTGATGCGCGAGCTGAACGACTCGCGCCCCGGCTCCGCGGCGCTCGCGGAGTGCGACCTGCTGCAGGTGGCACAGCTGCCGGGGCTGGTGGCAGCCGCGACCGCCGCCTTCGGCGGGCTGGATATCCTGGTGAACAACGCCTCGACGTTCTACCCGACACCGCTCGGTGACATTGGCGAGATCGACTGGGACGATCTCGTGGGCACCAACCTCAAGGCGCCGCTGTTTCTCGCCCAGGCCGCGGCGCCCGCCCTCCACGAGCGGCATGGACTCATTATCAATGTGGCGGACATTCACGGCCTCAGGCCCTTGCGTCGCTATCCGGTGTACAGCCTCGCCAAGGCGGGCCTGATCATGCTGACCAGGTCCCTGGCGCGCGAGCTCGGGCCGCAGGTGCGCGTCAATGCGGTGGCGCCCGGACCGGTCATGTGGCCCGATGACGCACCGGACAAGGCGCTGCAGGAGAAGATCACCCGGCGCACGGCGCTGAAGCGTCCCGGCTCGGCCGAGGACGTGGCGCGCGCGTGCCTGTTCTTCGCCACCGGGGCGCCCTACGTCACGGGCCAGATTCTCGCGGTGGACGGCGGCCGCAGCATCGCCTGGTGACATGGCTCAGGTCCGGAGGCTCGAGCGCTGCAGGGGCTCGAGCGGGTGCCCCGCCTGATCGAAGCGCGCCCACAGCTCGGCGATGGTGAGCTGCGCGGTCGGATGCAGCAGCCGCGGTGCCAGCGCGGCGAGCGGGCCGAGCATGTAAGCGCGCTTCAGCAGATCCGGCCGCGGCAGCTTCAGCCCCGGCTCGTCGCAGACGAGATCGCCGTACAGCAGCACGTCCAGGTCCATCGAGCGCGGCGCCCAGCGCGGCGCGGCGCGCCCCCGCCCGCAGCGCGCCTCGATCGCCTGCAGCTGCGACAGCAGCGCGCGCACCGGCAGCGCGGTGTCGAAGCCGGCCACCAGATTGATGAAGTCATCGCCCTCGAACCCCACGGCGCGGTTGCGGTACCAGGGCGAGAAGCGTGCACCGGGAAACTCGCGCGAGAGCTCGGCCACCGCCCGGGCGAGGTTGCGTTCGGGCGCGACATTGCTGCCGGCGGCGACGTAGACTTCGGGCACCGTGTCAGGTCCGGCCGGCGGCGGGGCCGGCGCCGCTCGCAAGGTCGGCGCGCACTCGCTCGATCACCACGCCGACGTCGCGCGAGTTGCGGATGGCGCCGGGCTTGTTGAGGGCGACGCGCACCCAGGCGACGCCGAACTCCGCGAGAATGAGCAGCGCCACGCGGTGCGCCAGGGTCTCGACCAGCTTGAATTCGGAAGCCTCGATGAACGCCAGCACCCGCTTCGCCACCTTCTTGTAGTCGAGCGTGTCGGCCACCTCGTCGCGGAGCGCCGCGTGCCGGCAGTCCACCGGCAGCTCGATGTCGAGGACCACGGTCTGCTTGACGCGCCGCTCCCAGTCGATGAAGCCGATGATGCACTCGGCCGTCAGTCCGCGCAGGAAGATCCGGTCATCGCTCTGGTGGCTGTCACTCATGTCGGCATCCGACGGGCAATGATGAGAGTCATGGGGGGAGCGCAGGCAGCGACTCGAGCGGCCAGCGGGCACGTGCCCGGATGGCGAGACCGTCGTGCTCACCGGCCTTGAGACGCGCCAGCCCGGCCACGGCAATCATCGCCGCGTTGTCGGTGCAGAACTCGATGCGCGGATAGTACACGCGCGCGCCACGGCTGCCTGCGGCCGCGGTGAGCCGCTCGCGCAACGCGCGATTGGCGCTCACGCCGCCGGACACCACCAGCACGGTGAGCCCGGTGTACTCGAGCGCCCGCAGCGCCTTGGCGGTGAGGGTCTCGACGATGGCCTCCTGCACGCCGCGCGCCAGGTCTGCCCGCAGCGTCTCGGTGAGCGAGCGGCCGCGCACCGCATGCAGCACCGCGGTCTTGAGGCCCGAGAAGCTGAACTCGAGCCCCGCCCGATCGAGCATGGGCCGCGGGAAGCTGAAGGCGCCGGGCGCACCGCGCTCGGCCAGCTGCGCGAGTTGCGGGCCGCCCGGATACGGCAACCCCAGCAGCTTGGCGCTCTTGTCGAAGGCCTCGCCCGCCGCATCGTCGCGGCTGGTGCCCAACACGCGGTAGCGACCCACGCCCGACACCTCGATCAGCAGCGTGTGCCCGCCGGACACCAGCAGCGCCAGGTGCGGAAACGGCGGCGGATCCGCCTCCAGGAGCGGCGCCAGCAGGTGTCCTTCCAGGTGGTGCACGCCGATGGCCGGCACGTCCCACGCGTAGGCAAGACTGCGCCCCAGCGAGGCGCCGGTGAGCAGGGCGCCGATGAGGCCCGGGCCCGCCGTGTAGGCCACCCCGTGGAGCTCGCCGGGCCGGGTCCCCGCCCGCTCCAGCGCGCCGCGCACCAGCGGCAGCAGGCGCCGGACGTGGTCGCGCGAGGCCAGCTCGGGCACCACGCCGCCGTAGGCGCGATGCAGCTGCACCTGGCTGAAGAGCTCGTGCGCGAGCAGCCCCGCGCGCGCATCGAGCACGGCGGCGGCGCTTTCATCGCAGGAGGATTCGATCGCTAGTACGCGCATGACGTTGATCGCAGGATCCCAGTGCTATAGTCCCAGTTCAAGATGTCCTCGCGCAGGACCCGCATGAAGAGGAGTCGCCACGCCGACGACCCGCGCGCGTGGCTTCTGCCGGCCGCGTTGCTGGCGGCCTGCGCATCCTCGGCGGCGGCCGCCGCCGGCTCCTGCGTTCTCGCACGCCTGGCGGAGCTGCCGGTGACCATGGCCGGAACGCGGCCCCTGGTGCACGCCGCGATCAACGGCACCGATGCCCTGTTCCTCGCCGACAGCGGCGGGTTCTACAGCTCGCTCACCACCGCGGCCGCGAGTGAATTCAAGCTCGTCCTGCATCCGGCGCCGTTCGGCTACGAAGTGCGCGGCATCGGCGGCGGGGCGCGCCCCTACCTCACGGAGGTGAAGACCTTCACGATCTTCGGCCTGCCGGTGCCGCACGTGCAGTTCCTGGTCCTGCCGAATGACCTCGGCAACGGCGAGGCGGGCATCCTGGGCCAGAACGTGTTCCGCATCAGCGACGTCGAATACGACCTGGCAAACGGCGTCATCCGCATGATGCGCCCGCGCGACTGCAAGAACGCCGTGCTCGCTTACTGGGCGAAAGGGACGGACAAGCCGGTCGCGGAGATCGACATCGAGTTCGGCACACCGCTGAACCCGCACACCAAGGGTGTGGCCTACGTGAACGGCGTCAAGATTCACGTAATCTTCGATACCGGCGCGTCGACTTCGTACCTGACACTCGCCGCCGCCAAGCGCGCCGGCGTGACGCCGCAGTCCCCGGGCGTCGTGGACGGCGGGACAGGGAGCGGCATCGGGCCGAACAGCCGGCGCTCGTGGATCGCGCCCTTCGCCAGCTTCAAGGTTGGCGACGAGGAAGTGCGCAACACACGCCTGCGCATCGGCGAAGGCAACCTCCCCGGCGACGACATGCTGGTCGGGGCGGACTTCTTCCTGTCACACCGCATCTACGTCTCCAACAGCCAGCACAAGCTGTACTTCACCTACAACGGCGGGCCGGTATTCAACCTGACGGCCGCGCTCCCGGCCTCCGTCGCCGCCCCGAGCGAGGCAGCGGCTACGCCGGCTGTGGAGGCAGCGGCAGCGGGCGCAGCGCCGCCGGACAACCTCGATGCCGCGGCGCTGGCGCGCCGCGGTGCCGCCTCCGTAGGGCGTCACGACTACGAGCACGGGCTCGCCGACCTGACGCGCGCCGTCACGATGGCCCCGAGCGAGCCGAGCTATTACTACGAGCGCGGCCGCGCGTATCTCGGCAACAGGCAGCCCGAGCTGGCGCTCGCCGACTTCAACCAGGCGATCAAGCTCAAGCCCGACGACGTCCCGACGCTGCTGGCGCGCGCGGAGCTGCACGCGACGCGCCACGAGCCGGCGGAAGCCCTGACTGCGGATCTGCAGGCCGCCGACCATGCCGCGCCTCGCGGGTCCGAGGCACGCGTGCACCTCGGGGACCTGTATCAGTACGCGGGCAACCTGCCCGCCGCCGTCGCCCAGTACAACGCCTGGATCGACGTGCACGAGCGCGAGGACGTCGCCATGCCGCGGGTGCTGAACTCGCGCTGCTGGGCCCGGGCCCAGTGGGGCCAGGAGCTCGACCGCGCGCTCGCCGACTGCAACAAGGCGCTGCGCCTGAGGCCCAACAACGCCGCCTTCCTCGACAGTCGCGGGCTCGTGTATCTGCGCCAGGGCAACTACGACCGCGCCATCGCCGACTACGATGCGTCGCTGAAGGTGCACCCGAACACCCCCTGGGTGCTGTACTGCCGCGGCATCGCCAGGCAGCGCAAAGGGCCGGCGGGCGCCGGTCAGGCCGACATCGACGCGGCCCTCGCGCAACAGCCGGCGGTCGCAGCGCGGGCCGCGAAATTCGGCCTTACTCCCTGAGGAAGCCCCGCGAAATCGCGGGCCTTGCACAGCTGAAGTACCCTATGTAGACTTACAACCATGGGTAGGCAGGATCGCGACGTGCGGATCTCGCTCCAGACTCTGCGGGTGCTGGAAGCCTTCCTGGAGAATCCTACCGATCAGCTTGCCGGCGCCGACGTGCAGAAGCGCAGCGGGCTCGCGTCCGGCACGCTGTATCCCATCCTGCTGCGGCTCGAGTCCGCCGGCTGGTTCGTCAGCCGCTGGGAGGTCATCGACCCTTCCAGCGCCGGCCGCCCGCGCCGCCGGCTCTACCGCCTCACCTCCAGCGGACTGGCACGCGCCAGCGAAGTGTTCGCGAGCCTCGGTCGAGGTGTTCCAGCATGAACAGTCACGACCCCGGCGCGCCAATGCCGGCGCCCGGCTTCTCCCGCAAGTGGATCGATCGCGTGGCGCAGCGCCTCCTCAGGCGTGCGGCACACCGGGCGCCGCCCTTGCTGGCGGAACGCCTGGAGGAGGAGTGGCTCGCGGACTAGCGGGCGCCTGGACCAGCAGGCCGGCGCCGGCCGCGGCTTTTGCCTAATCCCTGGCGCTCCTTTAGAATCCCCCGCCCCCTCGACCGGCCCCGTTTTCCGCAGGACCGGCCGCTCGGGCGAGATTCCCATCCCGATCAATGATTTGAGGTTTCGATGCCGAGCGTTCGCGTGCGTGAGAACGAGTACTTCGATGCCGCCTTGCGGCGCTTCAAGCGAGCCTGCGAGAAGGCCGGCATTCTCACCGAGCTGCGTCGGCGCGAGTTCTATGAAAAGCCCACGCAGGAGCGCAAGCGCAAGAAGGCCGCCGCCATCAAGCGCCACATGAAGCGCGTGTCCCGCGACGGCATGCGCAGCTCCCGGTAGAGCGCAGCGTCCATGGCGCTCAGGGATCGCATCACCGAGGACATGAAGAGCGCGATGCGGGCCGGCGAGAAGGAGCGGCTCGCAGCGATCCGACTGGCGCTGGCGGCGATCAAGCAGCGCGAAGTCGATGAGCGCATCACGCTCGACGACGCTCAGGTGCTCGCGGTGCTCGAGAAGATGATCAAACAGCGCCGCGAGGCCATCACCCAGTTCCAGAGCGGTGGACGCGCCGACCTCGTGGCCAGGGAGACTGCCGAGATCAGTGTGCTGCAGGGTTACCTGCCCGCGCAGATGAGCGAGGCGGAGATCGAGGCGCTGATCGCTGAGGCGATCGCCGCGACCGCCGCGGCCTCGATCAAGGACATGGGCAAGGTCATGGCGGTCGTGAAACCCAAGGCCCAGGGCCGCGCCGACATGGGTGCGCTCAGCGCGCGGATCAAGCAGCGACTGGGCTGATTTTCCCCGTGGCGCGGCCATACGTTTGGGACGCATCCCCCAGAACTTCATCGACGAGCTGATCGCCCGCGCCGACATCGTGGAGGTGATCGGCGCACGCGTGCAGCTGAAGAAGGCCGGTCGCGAGTACAAGGCCTGCTGCCCGTTCCACAACGAGAAGACCCCCTCCTTCAGCGTGAGCCCCGACAAGCAGTTCTATCACTGCTTCGGCTGCGGCAAGCACGGCACGGTGCTCGGCTTCCTCATGGAGCACGATCACATGGCGTTTCCGGAGGCGGTCGAGGAGCTCGCCACGCGCTTCGGCCTGCAAGTCCCGCACGAGGGCGGCGTCGACCCCAGCGCGCGGCGCGCCGATGAACCGCTGTTCGAGCTGATGGAGCGCGTCGCGCGCTTCTACGCGGAGCGCCTGGCGGGCGAGGCGCGTGCCCGCGACTACCTCGCGCAACGTGGACTGGCACCCGAAACCATCGCGCGCTTCGGTCTCGGCTATGCGCCCAACTCGTGGAACGAGGTGTTGCGGCGCTTCGGCGCCGCGGAGCCCGACCGCCAGCGCCTCGCCGACGCCGGCCTGATCGTCGAGCGCGAGGGCGGGCAGATGCGCGACGGTGAGCGTCACTACGACCGCTTCCGTGACCGCATCATGTTCCCCATCCGTGATGCCCGTGGCCGCGTGATCGCCTTCGGCGGGCGCGTCATCGATGCGGGCGAGCCGAAATACCTCAACTCGCCCGAGACGGTGCTGTTTCACAAGGGTCGCGAGCTGTACGGCATCTACGAGACACGGCGCGCGCGCGCGAACCTGACGCGCGTGGTGGTGGTCGAGGGCTACATGGACGTCGTGCGGCTGCATCAGTCGGGGCTCGACTACGCGCTGGCGACGCTCGGCACCGCGACCACGCCCGAGCATTTGCGGCGCATCTTTCGCCTCGTGCCCGCGGTGGTGTTCGCCTTCGACGGCGATCGCGCCGGGCGTGCGGCGGCGTGGCGCGCGCTGCAGCAGGCCCTGCCGGAAGCACGCGAAGGACGCGAGATGCGGTTCCTCTTCCTGCCGGAGGGTCAGGATCCCGACACGCTGGTAGGCGCGGAGGGCCGCGCAGCGTTCGAGCAGCGTCTGCAGGGCGCCGTGCCGCTGTCGGAGTACCTGGTGCGGGAGTTGTCGGAGCAGAGCGAGCTGGCACACGCCGACGGACGCGCGCGCTTCGCGGAGAGTGCGCGGCCACTGTTCGCGAGGGTGCCGGAGGGTGTCTACCGCGAGTTGCTGCTCGAGCGGCTCGCCGCTGTCGTGGGCCTGCCCCCGCAGCGCCTCGAGGAGCTGTGGACCTCGGCGCGCAAGCCGCCGGCCGCCGCTGCGACGCCTCCCCCGCCGGGGCGGCGCGCGAGCGCGCGCCGGGCGACCGGAGCCGGACGCGGCAGTCTCGTGCGACAGGCCATCGTGAGGCTGCTGCACTACCCGGCCATCGCGGGTGAAGTGAGCCTCGCGGAGCGCGCGGGGCTGGATGCGAGCGAGGAACCGGGGATCGGCCTGCTGCGTGACCTGCTCGACAACCTGCGCGCGCAGCCGGCGCAGATCTCCGCCCAGGTGATCCAGCGCTGGAGCGGCCGAGAGGGCGGGGAGGCGCTGCAGAAACTCCTCGAGCGCGAGGAGGTCATTACGGATGCCGCCGCGGCGGCGGGCGAGCTGCGTGGCGCGCTGGTGAGGCTTGCCGATCTGGCGGCCGGACGGCGCCTGGAGGCTCTCGAGGCCAAGAGCCGCACGGGCAGCCTGGCGCAGCACGAACTTGAGGAACTTCAAAGGCTTATCAAGGAAATGGGCCACCGCGATGTGCGCGGAGGCTAGTTTCCATTTGGTGATTTCGCGGTTGTCAAATAATATTACGCCCTTTGCCTTCGCACCCCTTGAGCCGCCCCCTCCCGGGCAGCACATAGCATGGATCCGCCCAGCGCACCCCGACACATGACACGCAAGCACAAGCCCCACACAGCACACAAGAAGCGTCCCGCCGCTCATTCAGGCAAGCCGGTCAGAGCGCCCGCCTCCGACAAGGCGGTCGCGGCCGTGGCGGGCCCGCGCGAGAAGGACCGCGCCAGAAGCGCCGCGGCCGCGAGGAGGCCCGCCGCCGGTCCCCGCCCGGCGCTGGCGCACCCCAGGATCAACGACAGCGTGCGCCCCGCGGAGAGTCGCGTTGCGCTCGGCAAACCCGCGGACAAGCGCCCGCTCGGCATCGAGCGACGCATTCCGGTGATGCCCGAGGACCGGCAGTCGCAGCTGAAGCTCCTGATCGCGCGCGGCAAGGAGCAGGGCTACCTGACGTACGCCCAGGTCAACGATCACCTGCCCTCGGAAATCGTCGACCCGGAGCAGATCGAAGACATCGTCAACACCATCAACGACATGGGCATCCCGGTGTTCGAGAAGGCACCGGACACCGAGTCGCTGCTCGCGACCGAACCCTCCGCCCCGGCGGACGAAGAGGCCATCGAGGAAGCGGCTGCCGCGCTCGCCGCGCTCGACGCCGAGCTCGGCCGCACCACCGACCCGGTGCGCATGTACATGCGCGAGATGGGGACCGTGGAGCTGCTCACGCGCGAGGGCGAGATCCGCATCGCCAAGCGCATCGAGGAGGGTCTGGATGCGGTGCGCAGCGCGCTCGCCATGTATCCGCCCACCTACGACTTCCTGCTGCGGGCCTACGAGCCGGTGAAGGCGGGCCAGGCGCGCCTGGTGGATGTGATCGTCGGCTTCATCGATCCGAACGCGCCGGACGTCATCGCGCAGCCGCAGAACCCCACCAAGGTCGAGGTGCTGGCGCCGGAAGAAAAAGCCGACGAGGAAGAGGAAGGCGAGGAAGAAGGCGACACCGAGGAAGAAGCCATCGACACCGGCCCCGATCCCGCGGAGGCTGCGGCGCGCTTCGCCTCGATCGCGAAGCTCTACGCGCAGGTGCTCGGCTCCATCGCCAAGCTCGGCGCGCGCGATCCCAAGACGCTGCGCCAGCGCAAGCGGCTGGCGGACGAGTTCATGGAGCTGCGCCTGTCGCCGCGCATGTTCGATGCGCTGATTCTCAACCTGCGCACGCACGTGGCGGAGCTTCGCCAGCTCGAGAAGGAGATCATGATCATCGCGGTGCGCGACGCCGGCATGCCGCGCAAGGACTTCATCGCCTCGTTCCCGAAGAACGAGACCAACTCGCGCTGGCTCGCGCGGCATATCAAGGGCGGCAAGAAATATTCCGCGCCGCTCGCCAGGTTCAAGGACGAGATCGAGCGGCGACAGAAGAAGCTCGAACAGCTCGAAGGCGGCTATCACCTCACGATCAACGACGTCAAGGAAGTCAACCGCGACGTGTCGATCGGCGAGGCCAAGGCGCGCCGCGCCAAGAAGGAAATGGTCGAGGCC
>VBNH01000126.1 GCA_005878095.1 Gammaproteobacteria bacterium
GGCGCGCGGGGAAAAGTACTACGCCGCGCTACCGGGTCTGGCGCAGCAACACGGGAGGTACCGGTGCTAACGCATTGATGTCGCAGTGATTTTCAGACTCGGATTGCCAGCGGGAAGCGGCCCGTGCGGGCTGTGATACGGCCGCCGCCGGGAACGCTGGAAACACTCTGAGGACGGCGCGGGAACGCGCGCGTGCCTTACTGGTCACCGTGCATGTGATGCACGAAGGTCCGCAGCGCCATGCGGTGGTCTTCCCACAGCTCGTAGCTGAGCGCGACTCCGTCGCTGTCGGCGGTCATCGTGAGACTGCGCGCCTCGGCGATGAAGCGCAGCGTGCCGAGATCGGTTCCGTACACGTTGGGTGTCACGGCGGCGCCCGGAGGCGCGTGTACCGGCACGCCGATGCCCGCTTCGTGCGCCGAGTGTCCGCGCAGGGCGAGCGCAATGCGCCGGTCGTCCGCCTGCAGGACGAGCGGTTCGGGGGAGGGTAATGCGTCCGTGCGCAAGCGCGGGTCGACGGTCGACCAGAAGTACGCGATCAGCACGTAACTCACCTTGCCGTTGCGATCCACGGCCGCAGCGGCGAGCGTCACGTAGTCGCGTACGTTCGCGGCAAGCTCCGGGCGCGGGAGGGCAAAGACCAGCGGCTCGGCCACGACGGTGACCGTGGCCGCGGTGTCCTCGTCCAGATACTCGCGCGGCTGCTTGTCGGCCGCAACGGCGACGCACGCGCCGAGCGCAGCCAACATCGCCACGGGCAAAGCCACCCGACCCGGGTCCCCGGCCTTGAGGATCACTGAAAGCTGATGCGGTACGACACGCTTATATAGTAGCGCGTCGTGTTCTGGGTCTGCACGAACGCCCCGTTCTGCAGCTGCAGTAAGGCTTCGCGCTTGCCCAGCTCGCCACCCATGTCCAGCTGAAACAACTTGTTGCCGCGCTGATAGTCGAGCAGCAGCGAGGGGATGTAGGTGGTCTCGGTACTGCCGTTGCTGGTGGTCGTGTTCAGCCGATCGATGGTGAGGCGCGGTCCGAGCCGCCAGGCTCCCCAGATCGGAAAACGGGTGGTGGCGCCGAGCGAGTCGATGCGCCCGACCTCGGTGTTGCCGTGCGTGAACGAGAGCACGCTGAAATCCCCTGGGTGCCAGAGGTTGGACGAATAAAGTTGCGCCTGGTAGGTGAGCAGCAGGCCGCTGGCCGGCACGGCCGCGACACCGCCCGAGGCCGGTGCGGCGCCCGTCTGAGTGGCCGAGACGATGGTGGTGAGCTGGAAGCGCGGCCCGAGCGGGCGGGTCGCCGTGACGCTGTAGTTGTCGGTGACCGGCGTGCGATCGAGCGCCAGCTGATAGATCTGCGCGGGCGTGAATACCTGCTCGAGCTGAACGAGGTCCGTGAAATTCTGACCGATGAGGGCGTTGCGCGTGGTGAGCACCGGCGAATTGCGCCGTTCGGCGTCGAAGCTCACGCTCCAGTGCGCCGGTAGCTGCAGAGTGCCGAGCACGCTGGCGGTGTTGAGGGAATGGTAGGCCGTATCGTAGTCGAGCACCGCGACCAGCGAGGCGCGCGCGACGAAGTAGCGTCCTTCGAGTCCGACGGCCTGGCGGTCACGCAGGCCCTGGAATTGCTGCGTCGCAGCGAACACGGCGCCGTCCCAGTGGGCGTTCGGCGGCGTATAGGCCAATGCCAGCGTCTCGAAGCGCTCCTGGGTCTGCGGGGCCAGGATCAGCTGCTCGACCGGATAGCCGGCTGCCGCGTTGACGGCCCAGGAGGGCTTGAACTGCCAGGAGAGGAACAGCCCGTCGAAGCTGCCGAGGATCCCGTTCGCGTTGCTCACCTGACGGCCCACGCGCCCCAGGAGCCCGAGCGAGCGGTCGAGCACCTCGATCGAGGCAAGGCTCACGCGGGTGGGGTTGCCGAGCGCAAACTGGTCCTTGCTGAAGCTCTTGTCATAGCCGGCGGCGAGCCGTCCGATCCAGTCGAGGGTTTCACCGCGCCGGCGCGCGAGCAGGTCCACGTCGCTGAAGAGGGCATTGTTGGTGACGGTCGGCGACGCCGGCAGCGGTTGGCTGTTGGGCGGCGGTGCGCCGTTGCTCAGGCGTGAGCCGTCATAGCGCGCCAGCTGCGCCACCCCGCCCGTGACTTCCCATCCCTGTGTCTCGCCGCTTCCCTCGCGACCGGTACGCGCCTTGGCTTCGGCGGCGCGCAGGATGCGCAGGCGAAAGGCCACGCGCTCGGCGGCCTCGCCGTGCGGATAGCGGTGCAGATACTCCTCGTATTCCGCCTTGGCATGCGCCAGCTGGCCGGAGCGCTCGCGCGCCAGTCCCAGCAGCTCCTGCGCATGGGCGCGGTCCGGAAACTCCGGTTGCCGCTGCAGCTTGGTGAGCAGCGCTATCGCCTTCGGATAGTCGCGCGCCGCCAGCGCGGCGCGCGCGTCGGCCATTGTCGACTTGAGCGCTTCCGGCGGCAGGGGCGCGTCGCTGCCGATGCGCTCTATGGGCGGCAGCGCCACCTGCGCCATGGCGGCATTCAGATCGCTGGTGACGGCGTCATCCCCGATCGCGAGCCAGGCACGCGGATAATCCGGCAACGCGAGATTCAACAGGCGGTCCGCTTCCGAGCGGCGCTCGATCGGACCCACGCGCAGCCGATACCACTTCTCGCCGTCGACCACCGCTTCGGAGACGAACGCGGGCGCCTTGAGACGCTGGTGCGCGAGCTCCACGTCCGCCGGCGCGAACGGCTTGGGCTGCGAGTCCAGGTTGATCGCGAAGTTGCTGACCGCCTCGGTCGCCTGGCCGACGAGGATCTTGCCGCGGCCGCGGGCGCGATCGATCAGCCGCAGGCGCAGGCCACGCGGATCGACTCCCTGCGCGATCACGAAGCGCTCGCTCTTCTTGAAATCGAGCGTGAGGGTGATCTGCCCGGGCGCCATGGAGTCGACCCGGGCGGCGGTGATGATGTTCGCGCCGCCGGATACCGGCGGGGTTTCCGCCAGCAGCTGCGACAGCTGGCTCACACCGCAGTCGGGCATGGGCGCCAGCTGGATATGCACCTGGCGGCCCTCGCTCGCGGGCAGGCTGGTGATGAAGCGCATCGAGCAATTGAACACCATGGTGAGGTCGACCTGGTCCTCATGGTCGTTCACCTCGATGACGTTCACCAGGCGCGCCGGCCCGCTGATGGGAAGCTGCGCAAAGGCGCCGCGCGCGCCGAGCGCGGCGAGCACAATCGGCGCCAGGCGGCAGAGCCGGCCGTCAGCGATGGAACGTCGCATCCGAGACTCGATGATGCGGTCCGGGCAGACTTCTTGTAATGGTTGACTGCGTCGTATCGCTGTAGACGTGGCAGGCGCCGCTGCAGTTGGCGAGCTCGGTGGCGGTGTAGTTGAGACCCTTGACGGTCTTCGGGTGCGCCGCGGGCTTGAAGTCCTTGGCATGGCAGCCGGCGCAGGTGCCGGCGTTCGCCGCTGAGGAGTAGGGCACCTTATCGGTATTGGAGCTGTGGCAGCTCGTGCAGCTCAGCGCGGCGCGATGCGCACCCGGGTAGGCGGCGCCGGTGTGCCGGAAGCGGATGAGGCTCCAGTCCGGGAAGCTGTGACAGGTGGCGCAGTCGAGCCGGGTGACCATATGCCCGGGCGAGAGGCCGACGGCGCCGCCGTTGTTGTGGCAGGCGGCGCAGCCGCTGATGAAGCCCGAGTGATCGATCCGGGCGGGTTTCCAGGCGAGCGTGCCGTGGCAGGCATCGCACTGCTGGGTGGTCGGGATGTGGGCGCGCGGCATGCCGATCGCCTGCACGGAGTTGTGACAGGTGCTGCAGGTATGCGCGGCGACGGCGGCGTGATCGAAGCGCGCCGGCGTCCAGGCGTTGGTGGTGTGGCAGCGCTCGCAGCCGGCGCTCGTGGCGATGTGGCGCGCGGGCTTGCCGGTCGCAATCACCCCAGTGTGGCAGCTGACACAAGTGCCGCGGACCTGGGTGTGATCCACCGTCCTCACCGGCAGCCAGGTAAGCGTCGTGTGACAGCTCTGACAGGTGTCGGTGGTCGCGATGTGAGTCGGCGGTTTGCCGGCCCCGCTCGCGGCGGTGTGACAGCTGGCACAGGCAGTCCCGGCGACGGTTGCATGATTGAACGGTGTACTGGCCGTGGCGGCTCCCGCTTGCACCGGCGCACGCGCGCCAGTGCCGGCAGCCGGTGCGACGACCGCAGGTGTCGCCGTCCCGGCACGCGGGGCGGCTGCGCCCGGGCGGGCCGTGACACCAGTGGTGGGTTTGGTGACGGCGGTCGTCACAGTCGCCCGCGGCCGCACCGCGAGCTTGTCACGCGTGCTGTGGCAACCCGATCCGCCGCAGTCTCTGCCCTTGTAATGGTTGGCGCCGTCTCGCACCCACAGGTGACCGTTGGTCTTCCACTGCATGCCGATTTCGTGGCAGCTCATGCACGTCATCGACACGACGTAGGCGTGCTTCATGACCGTGCCGGAGAACGTCGTGAACACGGCCGCCGAGTGGCACAGCTCGCAGGCGAGCTTGCCGGTGCCGTTGGGCGGATTCGACGGAATGTGTCCGGTGGGCCCCGAGGGCGGTTGCTTGAGTGTCGGCGGCGCCATGTTGTAGAAGCTCAGCCCGTAGGCGTGGCACTGCGCGCAATTGCTGGTGATGCCCGCATGCCCGGTGGCCCCCATCACATAGGCAGCAAGGTTGCCCGCGGTCGTGTGGCACTGGGCGCACGGCGCGCTGGTCGGGATATGGTTCGCCGGCTTGGCGCTGCTGCCCATCTGATTGGTGGCAAACGTCGGGCTGGTCGTGTGACAGCCGTTGCAGTCACCCGAAGCCGGATGCGCCTTGTCGAATGCCTGGGGACGGGAGTCGCCCCAGGCGGTCGCGGTGCTCACCACCATCCCGAGATACGGCGCGGTCTCGTGACAGGTCGAGCAGGCGCCCACCACCGCCACGGTCGTGTGGCCCGCGACGCTGAGCGTCGGAGCACTGACACTCGCCGCACCGATACGGAAGCCACCGGGGTTCACATTGCTCGTGCTGTGGCACCCCGAGCCGTTGCAATTGAGGCTGCCGATCGGGATGTGGTTGCTCGGTGTGGTCACGATCGTGACGTTGGCAAAGGTCTTCGCCACGGTCGAACCGTGGCAGGTGAGGCACCCGGTCACGCCCTGGTGGGTGCCGGTGACGGAGTAGAGCGCGAAGTTGCCCGCGGTCGTGTGACACTGGGCGCAGGCCGCAGTGGTCGGAATGTGATTCGACGGCTTCCCGGCGGTCGGCAGCAGGTCGGTCGCGAACGTGGGCGTCGTGACGTGGCAGTTGCCGCAGTCGCCGGTGATCGGATGCTTCGAATCCAAGGTGGTGTTCGGACGGGAGTCTCCCGCCGCGGTCGAGGTGCTGGCCATCATCCCCAGGTAGGGCGCGCTCTCGTGGCAGCTCGCGCAGGTGCCCACCACGGCGAGCGTCGTATGCCCCGCGACGTTGAGTGTCGGAGCGGAGATGCTCGGGTTGCCGAGCTTGAAGCCGCCGCCGCCTGGATTGACGTTGCTCGTGGTATGACAGCCCGAGCCGTTGCAATCCACGCTGCCGATCGGGATGTGATTGCCCGGCTTCATCATCATCGTGAAGACCGGATTGGCGGCAATATTGAAGGCGCTTGAGCCGTGGCACTGCACGCACCCGCGCACCCCCTGGTGCGTGCCCGGGGAAGAGTAGAGCGCGAAGTTGCCTGCGGTGGTGTGGCACTGCGCGCACGGGGCAGTCGTGGGAATGTGATTTGCCGGCTTCGGAGCTGTGCCGCGCAGATTCGTCACGAACGTGGGCGTCGTGGCGTGGCAGTTGCCGCAGTCACCCGTGGTCGGGTGCTTCGAGTCGAGCGTGCTGTTCGGACGGGAGTCTCCGGCCGCGGTCGAGGTGCTGGCGATCATCCCCATGAAGGAGGCGGCCTCGTGACAGGTCGAGCAGGCGCCCACGGATGCGACCGTGGTGTGGCCGGCGACGTTGAGCGTCGGAGCACTGATGTTCGCCGTACCGATATGGAAGCCACCGGGATTCACGTTCGCAGTGCTGTGGCAGCCCGAGCCGTTGCAGTCGGCGCTCCCGATCGGGATGTGATTGCCGCCCGGCCACCCCACAATCGTGATCGTGTTGCTGGGCGGCGGTCCCGCGAACGGTCCGGTGCCCGGGCCGTGGCAGGCGAGGCAGCTCGTCACCCCCTGATGGACTCCGGTGACGGAGTAGAGCGCCCAGTTGCCCGCCGTCGTGTGGCACTGCGAGCACAGCGCAGTGGTCGGAACGTGGTTCGACGGGCGCGGCGTGGTTGGGTCAAGGAAGGAGGTCGTGTTATGGCACAGACTGCAATCTCCCGTGGCGGGGTGCAGGCGATCGAGCGCCGCCGGCGGACGCGAGTCACCGGCGGCGGTGTTGGTGCTCGGGTGCATCCCCTGGAAGTTCCCCGTCTCGTGGCAGCTCGCGCAGGTGAGCGCCGACACTGCCGGGTGGTTCATGACGCCGGGGTTCCACGTCGTGTAGTTGGTGGGCGAGTGGCAGCTCTCGCACGCTGTTAGCGGAGTGCCGATCGGGACATGGGTCGCCGTCGTGCCCATCGCGTGAACGTTGTCGTGACAGGCGGCGCAGCCGCTGGTTACCCCGACGTGATTGAACACCGCGCCGCCCCAGCTGAGCGTCGTATGGCAGGCATCGCACTCCAGGTCGGTAACGATGTGCGTGGGCCCCTTGCCCTGTGCCTGCACGCCGTTGTGGCAGGTCGAGCAGCTGCCGCGCACCTGGGTGTGGTCGAAGTTGACCGCCGGGTTCCAGGCGACGGGCGTATGGCAGCTGGCGCACTGGTCGGTCGTGAGGATGTGGTTGGCGGGCTTGGCGGTGGCGCGCACGGCGGTGCCGACGCCGTGACAGGCGCCGCAATCCTTCGGGGTGCCCTTGAATATGGCGTTGACGTGACAGGACTCGCAGGGCAGGTCGCGGTGCTGGCCGATGAGCTCGAAGCCGGTCGTCAGATGGTCGAAGTTGTAACGGATCGGCGGCGCCGCCATGCCCTGCGGCAGCAGCCCGAGCGTCAGCAGCAGCGCCGCGAACGCGCCTACGCCCCAGCGGCGGGGCTGCCGCTTCACCCGGCTATGCGTCATGGCTGTCCCGATACCCATGCGACCTCACTAAGTCTAGTGCACCCGTGCGCCCTTCCACGTCACCGTGGAATGGCAGCGGTCGCACTGGCGGCCGTACTGCCCGACGTGCACGTCGTCCTTCTCATGGCACGAGAGGCAATCCGTCTTGAGCTTCACTTCGTCCGGTGGCCGCAGGTGGCAGGCCTCGCAGGCAAGCTTGCCGTGCGCACCGCTCAGGGCAAATCCGGTCTCCTTGCCGTGGTCGAACTCCCACATCTTCCAGCCGTTCGACGAGTGGCATCGAGCGCAGTCCTTGCCCAGATTCCCCTTGTGCACGTCGTCCTTGCGATGGCAGTCGATACACTCCTTGCCGACGTCGCGGTACTGGCGGGTCAGATGACACTGCTCGCACGGAACCGCGACGTGCAGGCCGACCAGCGGAAAGCTCGTGAGGTCGTGATCGAAGCTCACGCTGGAGCGCCAGCCCGCCGGCGTGTGGCACTCATCGCATTTCTTGCCGAGCTTGCCGGCGTGCACGTCGTTGGGCCGGTGGCAGCTCACGCATTCGGTGGGCAGCTTCTGCGTCGCCACGCTCGCGGTATGGCAGGTATGACACCCGACCTTCTCGTGACGGCCGACGAGGGGCCACTTGGTGTCGCGCGTATGGTCGAAGCTCGAGGGCTTCCACTTCTCGTTGCCGTGGCAGGTGCCGCAGTCCTTGCCGAGGCGGGCGGCGTGCGCATCCTGCGCCTGGTGACAGCCGAAGCACTCGCGCGGCAGCTTGTCCTTGAGATTCCCCGTGCGATGGCAGTCGTTGCAGGCGATGCGGTCGTGCACACCCTCGAGGGCGAAGCCGGTCTCCTTCTTGTGATCGAACTTCGAGGTCTTCCAGGCGCTGGTGACGTGGCACTCGGCGCATTTGACACCACGGTCGCCGTGGTGCACGTCGTCCGGCTCGTGGCACGAGACGCACTCTTTGGGCGTGTTCTTGTAACGATTGCCGAAGTGACAGGCCGCGCAGGGCGCCTGGGCGTGCTTGTCCCTCAGTGGAAACGCGGTCTTGTCGTGATCGTAGCTGATGTGGCGCCAGGCGCTCTCGTCGTGACAGGAGCCGCAGTCACGTCCCAGTTTGCCCTCGTGGGGCTCCTCCTTGCGGTGGCAGCCGATGCACTCCCTGGGTGCGTCGCGGTAACGCTTGCCGGCGGCGTGGCAGCTCTCGCACACCACGTCGGCGTGCGCGCCGCGCAGCGGATAGTCGGTGTTCTCGTGATTGAACTGCTCGTGACTCAACTTCACGATGTCTGCCTCCCGACCCAGATGTTCGGCGTGGCAGGCGCGGCACTGTGAGACGTCGATGCCGGGGAACCGGCCGTGGAAGCCGCGTCGTTCATGCAGGTCGCCGGCGATCTCCTTGTGGCAGTCGAGGCACAACTGCGTCTGGCGATTGCGATCGCTGCGGTCGTGGCACAGCGAGCACTGCTCTTCGTATTTCACATGAGCGGCGCTCAGCTTGCCGGGCATGAGGAGCGTCTCCGGATTCACTGCCTCAGCGGATCTCACTGATATCAGCACCAACACCAACCCCAATATCAGCAGCGCGCAACATCGTCGCCCCGTCATGTCGGTGGCGGAACGGTCGATCTAGTAAACGTGAACCGCAATCACGTGAATCACCGCGGCGATCACCATGATGAAGATCAATGGTATATGCAGCGCGTGCCACAGTGAGAACAGCCGTTCGTAACCCTCGAAACCGGCTACCCGCCGCGTCGCGGCCAGCCTCCGGTCGACGTAACAGCGGGCGGTGAGCCCGAGGCGCCTGTGCTCCAGGGCGATCACCGCGGATCTGCGGGCGCCGGCGTGCAGCGCGCGGCGGATATAGCGGTGCAGCTGCCAGCGCGCCTTGAACGCTATGAGTGCGACCACGGTCGGTTTGGCGAATCCAAGGAACGACAGATGCGGCCCGGCTTTGAGCAGACGCTGCTCGACGGCTTCGATGCGCGTCACCAGCTCGGGCAGAAAGCTGATGCTGCCGGACAGGCTGCGCAAGCCCTCGGCGCCGGAGCGCAATTCCCCCAGCTCCAGTTTGCGGCCGTACAAGCCGTGGTGGATGTGTACGTAGATGTAGCGGCCGATGAGGCCGCTGCCGGCAACGGTGAGCATCGAGAACAGCGCCACATTGCTGTTGGCGGCGCCGATGCCGAAATTCGCGTGATACAGGATGCATAGCGGTCCCGCGATCCCGAGCACCATGTGGAAGCGGAACCAACCCGGCGTCGAGCCGAGGAAGCTGAGCCATGCCCAGCGCTTGCGCAACGAGTACACCAGCAGCAGCAGCATCAGGCTCCCCCCGACGATGCCGAGCGCGTAACCGATGCCGCGATTGGGACTGATGTAGCGCGCGGTTTGCGAGTTCCAACCGAGGTACAGGAGCGCCGCCACCAGCACGAAAAACAACCGCCCGCCGCTCAGCAGCCGCCTGCGTTGCGGCTCCGGCTCCGCGCGAGGTGCCACCGCCGGAGCCGCGGTGCGCTTCGCGGCCGCCGGCGGCGGCTGGGGTGACGGGGGCGGCGGTTGCGGCGCCGGCGGGCGGGGCGGTGACCGCGGTGCCGGGCGAGCCGCCGGCGGCGGCTGGCGTGAGGGGGGTGGCGGTTGCGGCGCCGGGCGGGGCGGTGGCGGCGGCTGCGGTGTGGGGCGAGCCCAGGACGGAGCCGCTTGCGGCGCCGGTTGTGTCGAGCGCGCCCGGGGTGGCGGAGTCGCCGGAGGCGCGCCTCTCGGCTCAGCAGGCAGGGCGGGGGCCGCAGGCGCGGCCTTCGCGCCGAGTTCGTTCAGGCGCACGACCCTGACCTCGAGCTCCTGCAGCTCCTGCGACTCTTCGGTCTCGGGAATTGGTTGAGGGCGCGCTGCCATGAAAGCCGTCAGCCTATTTCCCGGTTGATGACGAGGGCCAGCGTCTTGCCGGCGGCCGGGTGCAGCACCGGACTGGTGACGTACAGGTCACCGGTGCTCGGGGTGGCTTGTCCGCTGCGGGAGATCCGCGCTTCGATCACTACCTTGTCGAATTGCGAGAGCCGTCGCGAGGGGAGCATGGCCATGGAGTCATCCAGATGGAAGCTGACCGGCCAGGCGGCCGCCGTGGTACGCAGGACCGCGAGCGGTGGGCCGGGCGAGTCCGCCGCTTTCGCGTAGATGAAAAGGGTCGCGTCACGCTGTACGCGGGCGGCCAGACGGCTGTCGATGGAGACGGTGCCGGAAACCTCCGCGGCGCCCGCCGAGCCCGGCGCCGCCGCAACTGCGCTCGAGGCGCTCGCCGGGGCGAGTCCCGCGAGCGAGGTGTCTTCCGCAATGTTGCCGTCGATGATGCGGGCCTCGGGAGAATCCGCGGGCAGGGCCGAGCGCAGCCTCTTCCACCAGGTGAGCGCATCGGTGAAATGGCGTTGCTCGTGTGCCTGACTCGCCTTGAGCCACAGCGCCTTGGTGTTACTCGGATCGAGCGCGAGCGCGCTGTCGATGGCGCTGCCGGCGGCGCCGGTGAGCGAGCCTCCGGCGAGCGAGGCGAGCACATCCGCGTAATCCGCCCACGACTGTGCAGTCATGCCCTTCAACGCCACGACCCGCGCCAGGGCATCGCGTGCGGCACGGTCGTCGTGCTGTGCGCGGTGCAGGTCGGCAAGCGCGAGCCAGCCCTGCACGTCACGTGGGTTTGCCTTGACCCGCTGTTCGAGCTCGGCGGTCGAGGCTGCGGGGGCAGCCGGTGCCGCTGCGGGCTCGGCAGAGCCCGGGCGGGACCCGGTGGCGGTCGCCGCGGCCACCAGCGCTCCCGCGCTCATCTGGGTGACCACCCCCGCAGCGGGGGTGGCGGCCCGCGCCCGTGCGCGGCGGGCATCGTCGGGCCGTCCCAGGAAGTCATACGCCTTGGCGAGCAGTGTCCAGTCATCCGCGGTGCCGCCATTGCGGGCGAGGCGCGCCTCGAGCGCAGCGGCTTCCGCCTCCATCGACTTTGCGGGGGCGTCCGATTTCGCGGCTGCGCCGGCGGCGGACTCGGCAGCCGGCGCCACCATGGCCGCTGCGGGCCGGCTGGCGAGGGAGTGGCGCGAGCCGATCGCGAGATAAATGATGGCCGCGGCGCCTGCGAACGTCGCGACAAACGCGCCGGCAAGACCGTAGCGTAGACGTGCGCGTCCGAGAGCGAGCGCACCGCGCCGCAGGGGCCTAGCGACCAACGTCGCACCGACCCCGACTAAGGCTCCTGCGATGAACCAGAAAATAGCGATGAGCCCTCCCAAGGGATGGTCAAGTCACACGCGCAAGCAGCGCGCGTGCATGTGACAATACACATGAACCGCGCGCCAGTAACGATGTCTCGGGCTGCCGACATCCTGTCTCCAACTACCGACAAAAAGGCCGGAGAAAACAGGGAATTACACGCGTTCCGTATGGCTGCTAGAGTGCGCAGCCGTGCCCGCCGTTGCAAGTAGGGGAAAGCCCCATTACTGGGAGTTCTATCACAGAGTTAGTGTGCCGACCACGTGTCCAATGGCACACCCCCGGTCAATTCCGGGTGGACGTGCCGCGCCGTGTCCACGGCTGCGCAACCGATGTGGTGTTGCTTCAAGGGCTTCAATGAATTTACTGACGACGTACCTCATCTACGGGCTGCCGTGCCTGGTGCTGCTCGTGTTGCACGTGCGCCGGCGGCGGCGCCTCGAGCGTCAGAGTCTCAAGGCGCTGGAGAGCACCGGTGCGGCGGAACCGGCGTCGCTTCACCCCATCATTGATCCCGCGACTTGTATCGGCTGCAGCTCATGCGTCAAGGCCTGTCCGGAGCAGGCGCACCACACGGTCCTCGGCATCGTCGACGGGCGCGCCGTCCTGGTGAGTCCCGGGGATTGCATCGGCCACGGCGCATGCAAGACCGCCTGTCCGGTCAATGCCATCACCCTGGTGTTCGGCAGCGAGCGGCGTGGCGTCGACATTCCCATCCTCACCCCGAAATTCGAGTCCACGGTGCCCGGCATTTTCGTCGCCGGTGAGCTTGGCGGCATGGGGCTCATCCGCAACGCGCTCGAGCAGGGTCGACAGGCGGTCGAAGCGATCGCCGAGCGACGGCGCGCGGCGGGCCAGGAGCTTGACCTCGTGATCGTCGGCGCAGGTCCCTCCGGATTTGCCGCCACGCTGACCGCGAAGTCAAAGAACATGCGCTACGTGACGATCGAGCAGGAAGCCCTCGGCGGCGCGGTCTTTCAGTATCCGCGCGGCAAGCTGGTGATGACCGCACCGGCGACCGTGCCGCTCATCGGCAAGGTCAATTTCCGCCAGACCAGCAAGGAGGCGCTGCTGGAATTCTGGAAGGATGCCGAGCGCAAGACCGGCATCAAGATCAACTACCAGGAGCGGGTCGAGGAGATCACCCGCGCGGGCGAGGGCTTCGTCGTCAAGACCAACCGCGGCACCTACCCCACGCGCAGCGTGCTGCTCGCGATCGGGCGGCGCGGCACGCCGCGCAAGCTCGGCGTGCCCGGCGAGGAGATGTCCAAGGTGGTCTACCGGCTGATCGACCCGGAACAGTATGCTGGCAAGCACGTGCTGGTGGTCGGCGGCGGTGACAGTGCGCTCGAGGCCGCCGCGAGCATTGCCGAAGCCGGCGGCGGGGGGGTGGTGCTGTCCTATCGCGGGGCGGAGTTCGACCGCGCCAAGGCGCGCAATCGCGAGCGCATCAATGCGGCCGCCAAGGGCGGCAAACTCAAGGTCATGATGAAATCGAGCGTGAAGCAGATCGAGGCGGAGTCGGTGGCGATTGAGGCCGACGGCGGGGTCTCCAAGGTCCGCAACGACGCGGTCATCGTGAGCGCGGGCGGGGTATTGCCTTCGGATTTTCTGAAGCGTGTGGGCATCACGGTCGAAACGAAGCATGGCACGGCCTAGGGCGGCACTGCTTGCCGTGCTCGGCATGCTGGCGGTGGGCGCGGCGCTGGCGGCGCCACGACAGTTCTCACGACCGGATCCGCTCGAGGGCGTGAAGACCGCGATCCGCCTCAAGAAATT
>VBNH01000038.1 GCA_005878095.1 Gammaproteobacteria bacterium
GGATGCATGAGTATGAGTGATGTACACACTTCAAACAGCCATCGTAGTAGCCAGACCGCCGAGCGCGACGCCGCGGCTCATGCCGTGTCTAATGGGTGGATCGACGGTGCGGGTGGGGCTGGTGATTTACCGCTAACCCCCGGCGTCGCCCAAGTGCTCCAGAGGCGCACGGACCGCGACCTGCGTTTCCCTTCGGCGGCGGGTGGCGAAAGCGCGCACCCGAAGAGGATTCTCGTCTATTCGCACGACACGTTCGGGCTCGGCAACATCAAGAGAATGCTGGAGATCTCCAAGCATCTGGTTGCCACCTATAGCGATGTCTCGGTGCTGCTCATTTCCGGTTCACCGATGGTGCACGCGTTTCGTATCCCACCGCGCATTGATTACATCAAGCTGCCTTGTCTCAACCGAACGCTCGACGGTGCCTATGAGGTGAAGTTCCTTGGGCTTGGCTATGAGGACACGATCCGCCTGCGGGCGAGCATGATCACGAACGCGCTGCTGGACTTTTCCCCGGACTTGATTCTCGTCGACAAGAAGCCATTCGGCGTGAGCAATGAATTAGCCCCGGGGCTACGGTTCCTGCACGGCCGTGGCGCCCTGCCAAAGGTGGTGCTGCTGCTTCGTGACATCCTCGATAACCAGGAAACGACCACCGCTACCTGGGAGCGCAACCGCTATCACGAAGCGGTGCGATCCTTTTACGATCGAATCCTCGTAGTCGGGTCGCCGGAGATCTTCAACCTCGCAACGGAGTACAAGTTCCCGGCTTCCAGCGGATCCAAGGTGCAGTTCTGCGGCTATCTACGGCGCGATCGTGGATCACAGACGCGCGAGCAGATCAGGGGAGAACTCGGAGTTCACGACGACGAACATCTGGTGCTGGTGACCGGCGGCGGTGGCGAAGATGGCTACCAACTGCTGACCAACTATGTACACGGACTCAGTCATCTCCCCACGGGGACGAAGATCAAGACGCTGCTGATCTGCGGGCCGGAAATGTCCGAGCAGAATCGGCGCCGCATCCGCCTCGCCGCGGCCCATCCGGGCCTGGTGATCCAGGAGTTCAACAACGACATGATGGGCTGTATCGACGCGGCCGACCTGGTCGTTTCCATGGCCGGATACAACACCATCTGCGAAATACTGAGCTTGCGCAAACGAGCGATCGTCGTGCCGCGCGTCAGGCCGGTGCAGGAGCAATGGATGCGTGCGGAACGCATGGCGCGACTGGGCGTGCTCCGCGCCATCCATCCGGACCAGGTCACACCGATGAAGCTGATGCGTGCGGTTACAGAGGAACTCAATGCGGACGACGGTGGGTCGCAAAAGGCCTGCAAAGTGGATCTGGACGGAATGTCACGCGTCGTGAGCAGCCTGTACGCGCTATTGGACGACAGCGTTCCCATCTCCGCGACCTCGATGATATAGCAGAGGCGCCGGCGGTGGCCACACCATCCATGGCTTCAGGCGCGACAATTGGGTTTCTGGTCAAAATCTACCCCAAGATTTCGGAAACGTTTATCCTGGGGGAACTTCTGGGGCTGGAGCGCAACGGCGTGCGGCCGCACATCTTTTCAATGCGCCAACCTACCGACGCTGTTTGTCACGATGCGAACCGGGCCGTGCGGGCACCGGTTACCTACCTGCCGCCGACGGGCGTGTCGAGCGCAATGCAGGGGGTCAGAGCACACGTTGCCCTGATAGTGAAGAGACCGCGGCGTTATCTGCAAGCGCTCGTGTTTGTGTTGCGACGCGAAGAGGGCGGCCGGGCGCGCGCCTTTTTCCAGGCAGGGTACCTCGCTCACCGGCTCTCCAAGGCCGGCATTCGTCACCTGCATGCTCACTTCGCCAGCGAGCCGGCTGGCGTCGCGGAGCTGGTCAGCAAGCTCGCCGGGATCTCGTACAGCATTTCCGCTCATGCGAAGGATATCTATCTATCATCGCCCGCCTCCTTGCGCCGCAAGATGAGTGGAGCGTCGTTCACCGTCACGTGTACGGAATACAACAGAAAGCACCTTGCCGGCATCGCGACGCCGGACGCCATGGTGCTGCGCATGTATCACGGGATCGATCTCGACCGCTTCAAGCGCGGACACGCCGCCGCACGCGCGGCCGGGGCGCCGTTGCTACTGAGTGTCGGCCGCCTGCGAGAGAAGAAAGGATTCGCCACTCTGATCGAAGCGTGCCGACTCTTGCGCGATGCCGGAAAGGTCGTGCGCTGCAAGATTGTGGGTTATGGCGAGGAGCACGACCGGCTCGTGGGCCTTATCAGGCTCCATGGGTTGAACGATGCCGTCCAGCTCACCGGCAAAATGACCCAGGATGAACTGATTGATCTCTATCGTAGCGCGTCCGTGTTCGCGTTACCCTGCCAGGTCGCGAGTGACGGTGATCGGGATGGAATACCCAACGTATTGCTGGAAGCCATGGCCATGGAGCTGGCAGTGGTCTCGACGAGTGTCTCCGGAATACCGGAGGTGATCCAGAACGGGATCAACGGGCTGCTGGTGAAGCCGGGCGATGCTGCGGCGCTGGCAACCGCAATCGGCAGCGTGTTGGACGACCCGGCATTGCGCAGGCGTCTCGGCGAAGCGGGCCGCCATACGGTCGCGACCATGTTCTGCAGTGAGGCCAATCTTCAGACCGTTCGGCAGCTGCTGCTGGCTGCGTCCCGCGGCGTGGGCGAGGACGTTGGCAATTGCGACGCGGCACGCGAGAGGTCTCTTTCTGCCCGCCATGAAGAACCCCGCCATCAGCGCCTGAATCAGGTGCGGCCGTGCGAATGAGCATGGACAAGGTCAAGCTCACGCGACTGCGGCGGCTGATCATCGGACACCTGGTGGAAACGAGGGCGAGCATCGCGCTCGCGGGGTTGTGCCTGCTGGGCGCGCTGCTCATGGAGTTGCTTGCGCCGTGGCCGTTGAAGCTCATCTTTGACCACGTGTTGATGGGCAAGCCGCTTGCGCCCTCATGGTCGTATCTCGATTGGCTGTTCCAGTGGGGACCGCTGCCCGCAGTGGCCATCCTGTCCGCCTCGGTGTTTCTGATGGTCCTGGTGGGCGGTGCGTGTTCCTACGCGCAGGTCTACCTGGTGACCAAGTCTAGCTATCAGCTCGCCGCCAAACTCAAGGTCATGTTGTTTTCCCACCTTCAGAGACTCTCGCTTGCCTTCCACGCCCATGTGCCATCAGGCGAGCTGGTAGTGAAGATGGCGAGCGACACGACGGCGATCAGGGATTTGTTGACGGACTGGGGTGTCCGGGCCCTGTACCAGTCCTCGGTGATCGTCGGAATGCTGGTCGTCATGACCGTCGTCAACTGGCGATTGGCCTTGGTCGTGCTTGGCAGCATCCCCGTGCTGTTTATCGCCCTTACCAGGCTGAGTCATAAGCTCAGGGGCTCGATCAGCCGGCAGCGCAAGCAGGAAGGGCGGATTGCCTCCCGCATGAACGAGGTTCTCGGCGCCATCGCCATGGTTCAAGCGTTTGGTCGCCGCGAGTTCGAGCAAAACCGTTTTGAGCTGGAAGCCGCGCGAAATCTGGCCGAGGGCATCACTTCGGCGCGCACGACCGCAGCTGTTACCCGGGTGATAGAGCTGATCTGCGCGCTCAGCACGGCCGTTACGCTCCTGTTCGGCTCCTGGCAGGCATTCAAAGGCTACATGACACCCGGGGATCTGTTGATCTTCGTGTCCTACCTGAAATCGGTCTACAAGCCCATCCGCGATCTGGGGAAGTCCTCTGTCAGAGTGAGCAGAGCCTACGTTAGTGCTGGCCGCATCGAGGAGGTGCTGGCGATCGAGGAGGAGCCGCGTGACGCGCCGAATGCGATTGCAGCCACGAATCTTACCGGCGACATTGTCTTCAGGAACGTCTCCTTCGCGTATGACGGAAGACACCGGCTCCTCGACGACGTGTCGTTTCACATTCATCCGGGGCAGAAGGTCGCGCTGGTAGGTCCATCCGGCATCGGGAAATCCAGCCTCATCGGCTTGATCCTTCGGCTGTACGAGCCTCAGCACGGCTCGATCATGATCGATCGCGTCGATGTGCGGGACTACCAGCGCGAATCCCTGCGCCGGAGTATCGGACTCGTGCTCCAGGATTCGGTGCTATTTGCGGCCAGTATTCGCGAGAACATCGCCTACGGACTGCCGGAGGCGAGCCTTGACGCCATCGAGGCGGCTGCCAGGCATGCCCACGCGCATGACTTCATCATGGCATTGCCAGACGGTTACGACACGGTTATCGGAGAAAGAGGTTGCACGCTCTCCGGCGGTCAGCGCCAGCGCATCTGTCTCGCGCGAGCGCTCCTCAAACAACCGCCCATTCTCATCCTGGATGAGCCGACATCGGCCGTCGACCCGGCATCGGCAGCGATGATTCACGATGCGATCGACAGGGTTCAAGCCGGCAAGACCATACTCATGATTTCCCATCAAATCTCGCCCGACAGCGACGACAGCGACTTTGATCAAATACTCACCCTGAGAGATCGCAAGATATGCGTCAGCGCTCCGCGAGAGCTCCGCGTCAGATTGACGTCATGACCGCCTGTCCGACGCTCCTGCTCTATTGTCAGCGCGCTGTGCGAGTGGAGTATTGGGACCGATTGACCTTGCGGGCAATGCCGACCCGCTGCGCGACTCGTTTGATGAGGACCGTCTAGCGCCGCTACATGCCGGCTCCGAGCCGATCTTCGATCCTGTGAGCCAAGTGCGAAGATATGCGGCGCATTGGTGCACGCATGCAGGAACCGGCCCCGCTTGAGGACCCGGCGTTGCCGGCGCTCGCGAGCGGGCATCAC
>VBNH01000039.1 GCA_005878095.1 Gammaproteobacteria bacterium
ATCGGAGCTGGTCACGGAGCGCTATGGCGACCTCTTTGGCCTGTCGACCGCATCGGTGCGGCCGTCGTCGGTGTACGGACCGATGGACCGCGTCACGGCAAGCCGGAACATGCAGCATGTGCCTCACCGTATTGCCCGCATGGCCCTGGACGGGGTCAAGCGCGTGCGCGTCAATGCGCTCGATGCCGTCGGCGACTACATTCACGCTGAGGATGTTGCGCGCGCGATTGTCTCGCTGCTGCAGGCGCCGCGGCTTCGCTACAGCACCTACAACGTCGCCTCCGGTGCGACCGCGAGCATCGGCGATATGGTTGGATGGGCGGCGGAAAAAGTGCCCGGGTTTGGCGCCGAGATCGTGCCCCCCGAGCAAGCCGACATCCTGCAGGACCCCACCCTCAAGGACGGCATGTGGGGTGCTTACGATGTTTCGCGCCTCAGCGGCGAGACCGGCTGGAAGCCGCGGCCGATGCGCGCGGCACTGCATGCCTACATGGACTGGATGGCGGCCGAGCGCGGCTCCAGCCCGTCACAGGAACCAAGATGAATCCCAGTGAGCCGTATCCCCGCGACCTCATCGGTTACGGTGCGCGCGCGCCCCACCCCCACTGGCCGGGCGAGGCCCGCATTGCCGTCTCCCTGGTGCTGAACTGCGAAGAGGGCGCCGAGGCTTGCGTGCTGCATGGCGACGCGCACTCGGAGTCGGTGCTGACCGACCTCGGTGCCGTCGAGGCTCTGCGCGGCGCACGCAATCTGAATGTTGAATCCAATTTCGAGTACGGCAGTCGCGTGGGATTCTGGGAAATCATGCGACTACTGAAGACCATGGGCGCACCAGCCACTGTGTACGCGGTCGGCATGGCACTGGAGCGCAATCCTGAGGTCGCTGCCGAGATCGCACGCAGTGGCTTCGAGGTCGCCTGCCACGGGCAGCGCTGGATCGACTATCAGTTCGTTCCGGAGGAAGTCGAGCGCGCGCACATGCTGCGCAACATCGACACCATTACCCGTCTGATCGGCCGCAGACCGGTGGGCTGGTACACCGGGCGCCCAAGCCCGAACACGCGGCGCTTGGTCGTGGAGACAGGCGGCTTCCTCTATGACAGTGACGCCTACAACGATGATCTCCCCTATTGGACCGAGGTCTCAGGCTGCCGACACCTTATAGTCCCCTATAGCTTTGACACCAATGACAGCCGCTTGCAGCGCGGCGGCGATTTCAGCACCGGCGACGACTTCTTCACCTACTGCCGGGATGCGTTCGACTGGCTCTACCGCATGGGAGCCGAAGGGCGCCCGCGCATGATGAGCATCGGTCTGCACGGCCGGATCATCGGGCGCCCCGGCCGAATCGGCGCGTTGGGGCGGTTGCTCGAGCACATCCAGCGTCACGAAGGCGTCTGGCTGTGCAATCGGGCAGCCATCGCAGAGCACTGGATAGCGCATCATGCGAAAAGCTGAATGTAGTAATGTAGTCGCTACAGGCTCCGGCTCATGCCCCCGTTCATTGCTACTTCACCGGACCGGTTTCCTGCCGCTCGCCGGGGTTGGGCTCCTGAACACGGCGCTGCCGATCACGAGAGCCACTGACAGCGCCTTTCGTGCCCAGAGGCAACCCGCAACCCGGCCAGCTACTTCATTATTTATCAGTCTCTTCGCGTGTTTCTCTCATGTGGCTTATAGCCTGGTATCGCCGAGCGCTCGGATCATCCCGCCGTCTGTCGCCCCCTCACCCCTCATACCAAATTGCTGTCACTCACCTGATCAGTAAGGTGTTGGCTTTATGGCGCTTCCCAGCCCGTGCGAACTCGCGATCCGCCCGTAGCTCCTCCAGCCGGTGCTTCTTCGAGATCAGGGAGCAAAACTCGACTTCGCTCAGAACGCTGATGACCGGAGTCTTGAATTGTCGCAGTGCCCTTTCCGCGGCTGCGCTGAGCGGCTCGGGACAGTAATAGGCGCCTAAGATGCTGGTATCGACATAGGCGCTTTCATCGGCCATCTCGTTCCTCACGCAGCAATTGCACGGCCGGTGTTCCGGCGCGGCCTATCCCCTGTCGAAACTCTGTGAGCGACGGCAGCGACTTCACGGGCTTCGGTGCAGGAATGAGCTTCGCCACCGCCTTGCCTTGGCGAGTGATAACAATCTCCTCGCCGGCCTCCGCACGATCTATTAGATCTGGCAGCTCCTGGCGCGCCTGCTTGATTCCTAGCGCGGCTTCACCCGGGGAAGTCGCAGCCGGTTTCCGAAGGAGCTGTGCTCACTCGCACAGATAGCGCGCCAGAAACTCAGATATTCTGTGCAGCCTGAAAAACCCGCATCTTAGGCGCATCTAATTCATGGCACTCGGCGACACTATCTACGTATTCGACATCGAGCTTGCGAACTCCGACAGCAGCGTCTACGAGTCGCTGAGGGTTAGCGTGGCACGTCATCCGTCAGAGACGCCGGAGCACATGTTGACGCGGGTGCTCGCCTATTGTCTCGAGTACACCGAAGGGATCGCGCTTTCGAACGGATTGTCCGAGCCTCACGAGCCGGCGATCGCGGTGCGCGACCTGACGGGGGTGTTGAAAGCGTGGATTGATGTCGGCGCCCCGGACGCGATGCGGCTGCATCGGGCGAGCAAGGCTGCGCCGCGCGTAGCCGTTTATACGCACAAGGATGCCGTGCAACTGGCGGCACGGCTTCGCGGGGAGCGGATCCATCGCATAGAGGCGCTCGAACTCTACGCAATGGACTTCGATTGGCTCTCGGATCTCGCGCAACGGCTGCAACGGCGAACGCAGTTCACGCTGACGGTGTCTGAACAGCATTTGTATCTCTCGCTCGGTGAGGAGACGCTTTCGGCGGTCGTCGACCGAATTCCCCTGGGGCAGTAGAACCGGCCCAGTCTTCGCAGCCCGAGCGAGCGGCCCGCAGGGCCGCCCAGAGGTCGCCTTGGGGCCGAATCAAGCCACGACGCTGGCACGGGTCCCTATGCCGTAGTGCATCACGTGCGCTACCCTGCGTGTACCATGCGCCTCCTACTCGTCACACCCCCGATGGTCCAGCTGAATACTCCGTATCCCGCGACGGCGTATCTGATGGGCTTTCTGCGCCTGCACGCAGCCGACCTCGGGCTCGAGCTGACACAAGCCGACGCCTCGCTCACGTTATTCCTGCGGCTGTTCTCAGCGCCGCTCGTCGCGCGCGCGGCCAACGTGCTCCGCCAGCGCGCGCGGACCGCCGGGAAGTGTGCTCCGCTGCCGCCCTCGATCGCTCACTTTGTTAAGCATGCCAAGCGTTACGTCGACACCGTGGGGCCGGCCATTCGGTTCCTGCAACGCCGCGATCCGAGCTTGGCATTTCGTATCGTCGGGCGCGCGTTTCTTCCCGAGGGGCCGCGCTTCGAGCATTTGAGCCCGCCTCCCATGGGCGAGCATGCGGCGTTCGACGAGCAGCTGCTGTCCGCGTTCGGCACCCTGGGCACGACGGAGCAGGCTCGTTACCTCGCGAGCCTGTACGTCGACGACCTCGCCGACGTTTGGCGCGTCGGCATCGACCCACGCTTCGAGCTCGCGCGCTATGGCGAGCGACTCGCCGCAAGTGCCACCTCGTTCGAACCGCTGCACGAGGCGCTGACGGGCGAGCCCACACTCGTCGACACAACGCTCGACGAGCTCACGCGCGAGTTAATTACGCAGCCACCTGACGTCGTCGCCGTGACCGCGCCGTTTCCCGGCAATGTCTACGGCGCATTTCGCATGGCGCGCACGATCCGCGCGGCTGCACCGAAGGCAACGCTGATTCTCGGTGGCGGCTGGGTCAACACGGAGCTCCGTTCGCTGCGCGATCCGCGCGTATTCGACTACTTCGACTACGTGACTCTCGATGACGGCGAGCGGCCTCTACTCAATCTGCTGCTCCGGCTGCGGGGCCGCCAAGCAGCGCTCGTCCGCACGTATGTGCGCATAGGCACGGAAGTCGTGCTCGAGAACGATCCAAGCCAGCATGACATTCCGCAACGCGACACGGGCATTCCGACGTACGACGGCTTGCCGCTCGGTCAATACGTGTCCGTCATGGAAATGCTGAACCCGATGCATCGCTTCTGGTCGGACGGCCGCTGGAACAAGATTACGCTGGCGCACGGCTGCTATTGGAAGAAATGCTCGTTCTGCGACGTCTCGCTCGACTACATCGGCCGTTATGATCGGCCGGGTGAGGACATCGTCATGCAGCGCATT
>VBNH01000127.1 GCA_005878095.1 Gammaproteobacteria bacterium
AGATCCTCAAGACGCCGGTCATTTTCGACGGACGCAACCTCTATGATCCGGCCATGGTGAGCCGCTTTGGTTTTACTTACCATGCCATCGGGCGCGGCAAGCCGCTGGTTGAGGCGTGAAGCGGCGGCTTCCTTAGGGATGCCATGTTCACTCCAGTCATTCTCACCGGCGGCGCCGGTACACGCCTGTGGCCGCTGTCGCGTGAGCTCTATCCCAAGCAGCTGCTGGCCCTGACCGGGGCCCACACCCTGCTGCAGCAGACCGTGCTGCGTCTCGAGGGGCTCGGGGCGGCCGCGCCCGTGATCGTGTGCAACGAGGCGCATCGCTTCCTGGTCGCAGAGCAGCTGCGTGAGCTTCAGGTCGCGCCGCGCGCCACACTGCTCGAGCCCTGCGGGCGCAACACCGCCCCCGCCATCGCACTCGCCGCGCATGCGGCGCTCAAGGGCGTCGCCGCGGGCGCGAAGGCGGCCGGTCCGGTGCTGCTGGTCCTGCCGGCCGATCACCTGATCCGGGACACGCCGGCCTTCCAGCAGGCGGTGCACGCCGCCGTCGGCACCGCGCAGGCCGGGCAACTCGTCACCTTCGGCGTGGTCGCGAGCCGCGCCGAGACCGGCTACGGCTACATCCAGCGCGGGGCTGCGAGCGGGGAGGGGTTTCGCATCGCCCGCTTCGTTGAAAAACCCAACCAGGAACGCGCCCAGGAGTTTCTGCAATCGGGTGACTACTACTGGAACAGCGGCATGTTCATGTTCCGCGCCCGGCGCTACCTCGAGGAGCTCGAGAGCTTCGCCCCCGAGATGGCGCGGATCTGCGCGGCAGCGTTCCGCGGCGCGAAGGCGGATCTGGATTTCACCCGCATCGACGCCGCGACGTTCGAGGCGTGCCCCGCCGACTCGATCGACTATGCCGTCATGGAAAAGACCGCGGATGCGGTGGTGGTGCCGCTCAAGGCAGGCTGGAGCGATGTCGGCTCCTGGGCGGCGCTGCACGAGGCGAGCGAGGCGGATGCGCACGGTAACGTCGTGCACGGGGACGTGCTGAGCGAAGACACGCACGGGAGCTATCTGTATTCCCAGAGCCGCCTGTTGGCCGCGGTGGGACTCAAGGACCACGTGGTCATCGAGACCAAGGACGCGGTGCTGGTGGCGCCCAAGGATCGCGTGCAGGACGTAAAGCAGCTGGTGGAGCGTCTGAAGGAGCTCGGGCGCTCCGAGTATTCGCTGCATCGGGAGGTGTTCCGCCCCTGGGGCAGCTACGACAGCCTCGAGAACGGGCCGCGCTTCCAGGTGAAGCGTATCAAGGTCAAGCCCGGCGCCACGCTGTCGCTGCAGCTGCACCATCACCACGCCGAGCACTGGGTGGTGGTGGCCGGCACGGCGCGCATCACGCGCGGCGAGGAGGTGTTCCTTCTCGAAGAGAACCAGTCGACCTACATCGCGGTCGGTACCAAGCATCGCATTGAGAATCCAGGTACCGTGCCGCTCGAGATCATCGAGGTGCAGTCGGGCTCGTATCTGGGCGAAGACGACATCGTGCGCTTCGAGGATCGCTACGGGCGCCAGGGAACCGAGGGCTGACCTGCACAGAAGGCCGACGAGATCGAGCGCTGGCTCGACGAGCTTACCCGCTCACACGAAGTCCTACCGATGGACGGCGCAACGTTCCGGCAATGGGCGAAGCTCATGCACCGGCAGTCGAGCACCGTGTACGAAGACGCAGTGATAGCGGCCACCGCTCTGGTGCATCGACTCATCGTCGTGACTCGCAACGTCCGGGACTTTGCGCGTTTCGACGTGCCCGTGGTCGGCTGAAGCCTCGCCCGCGTCGTCGATCGCCCCGCTTCGGCTTGCCGAAGTGCGTGTTCAAGCGCTCGCTACGGCTTCTTAAATCGGCGTGTCGTACATGCGCGCGGTCCGGCGCGCACTGCGCGCCGCCATGCGCAGACCGCGGCCGACCCCTTCGGCGAAGCTTTCGTAATCGGATTTCTTTCGAGGTCGCGGTTTCTTCATTGTCAACGTCCGATCAGTCGTACGGATCGGCCTGAATTTTTCGTACAACCGCGCATGCATCCGCCAGTCGGCCAGGCGTGGGTGGAGCATGAACTGCGTACAGAATAGCGCGTAAGATTCGCGGCTGGAGGCTGCGACATGACCAATCTCGACTCCTTCAAGGCCTACGATGTCCGTGGCCGCATTCCGGATGAGATCAACGAATCCCTCGCCTACGACATCGGACGCGCCTATGCGGCCTTCGTGAAGCCGCGCCGCGTCGCGGTGGGCTACGACATCCGCCTCTCGAGTCCCACACTCGCCGCCGCCCTCAAGCGCGGGCTCATGGACGTGGGCGTGGACGTGCTCGACATTGGCCTCTGGGGTACGGAAGGGGCGTATTTCGCGACTTCCTCGGAAGCGCTCGACGGCGGCATCATGGTGACCGCGAGTCACAACCCCCCTGACTACAACGGCATGAAGTTCGTGCGGGAGGAGGCGCGCCCCATCAGCGCCGACACCGGACTTCAGGACATGCGCCGCCTCATCGAGACGGGGAACCTCCCGCCCAAGGCCGCCCGGCCCGGCACCGAGCGGCCGCTCGATATCCGGGGCAAGTACCTGGAGCACCTGCTGAGCTACGTGAAGCGCCCGCAGCTGCGCAAGCTCAAGGTGGTCGTGAATCCGGGCAACGGCGGGGCGGGGCTCATCATCGATGCCCTCGAGCCGCACCTGCCGTTCGAGTTCACCAAGGTGAACCACAAGCCCGACGGCACCTTCCCGAACGGGGTGCCGAACCCGATGCTGGAGGAGAACCGCGCCGCCACCGCCGATGTGGTGCGGCGCGCCGGCGCGGACGTGGGACTGGCCTGGGACGGGGACTACGACCGCTGCTTCTTCTTCGATGAGAGCGGGCAGTTCATCGAGGGGTACTACCTTGTAGGGCTCCTGGCGGAGTCCTTCCTCAAGCAGGAGCCCGGGGCGCGCATCGTGCATGACCCGCGCCTCACCTGGAACACGCTCGACATCGTGCGCCACTATGGCGGCACCCCGGTGCTGTGCAAGTCAGGACATGCGTTCATCAAGCAGAAGATGCGCGAGGTCGATGCCGCGTACGGCGGGGAGATGAGCGCCCACCATTACTTCCGCAAGTTCGCTTACTGCGACAGCGGCATGATTCCCTGGCTTCTGGTGCTCGCGGTGATCAGCGAGCGCGGTGCGCCGCTTTCGGCGCTCGTGGGCGAGCGCATGCGGCTCTTCCCGGCGAGCGGGGAGATCAACCGCCACCTCTCCACGGATGCGAAGTCGATCCTCGCGCGCGTGCGCGCGCACTACGAGTCGCAGGCCCAGGCGATCGATCTGACCGACGGCCTGTCGATGGAATTTGGCGCCTGGCGCTTCAACCTGCGTGGATCTAATACCGAGCCGCTCGTGCGCCTGAACGTCGAGGCGCGCGCGAGCGAGCCGCTCATGCGCGAGAAGACCGCCGAGGTGCTGAAGCTCGTCGACGGATGAACGCCCGGCGGGGAGGAAGATGCCCGGGCCCATAGCGGGCAGCCTGCTCCTGGACCCCGGGGGCGGGCACGACGCGCTGCAGCGGGAAGATTCGTCCGATCGCCTCGAAGTCTCTATCGCGGGTCAGAAGCTCGTAACCGTAGCGCAGACATAGTTGCGCAATGAGGCAATCGATGGCCGACCGCGGGGTTGTGCCGCGGGCGCCACACGCGCGGTAGATCGCGGCCGCCTGCTCGTAGTCGGATCTCGCAAGCTCGGGAGCCAACTCGAAAGCCGAGAGCACGCGCCGAACACGTTCGGCATGGTCGGCGTCTCGCACGCCCTGGAGGGTCTCAGTCAGCACCAGGCCGGCAAGCACGACAGGCCGTGCTTCGGCGATGCAGAGCGTGAGGAGGTCTGCCTCGGCAGATGGATCACCATTGAAATAATCGATCCATACGGATGTGTCGACGAGGATCATCGTTTGCTCGGTCGATCGGCGCGCAGCTCATCGAGATTTCCCTCCCACGGGATCTTGCCGCGCATCGCCAGCAGCTCCCGGCGCTTGAGGAGGTTGGCGTACTCGGCCAGCGCGGTGTTTACCGCGGCTTTCTTGGTGACGAAGCCCCCCAGCTTGAGCACTTCCTCCAGCACCGCCTCATCGAGCTCAATGTGCGTTTTCATATCGCCCAAGTGTACATGCAAAGCACAGCACGAGGTACATAGATTTTTGCGTTTTATGTACATTAGCTGTCGATCTCTTGGGCTCTCTCCCCGCGACCTACCCGCCGCTTCGCTCTGACGCGCAGCATCTCCAACGGGCGGATCCTGATGTCGCCGGTGCAGGCGATCCTGTGCGGCGGGACGCCCCCGGCGATGAGGGTGGTGTCTGCATCCTCGCGTCGCAATGCTGCGCGGCATCAAAGTCCCGGATTGAGAGCCCGGACATACTCCCCGGCGGGAGCGCGGGATTACACTCAGGCGCCCTGACTGATTCGCTGGACGTGAGCTCTGCCTTCACGGCGCGTTGTCTGCGCGCGGAGACACTGGCCCCACAGCGGTAGGGCAGGTAACTTCACTTCAATCACCACAGGGATTACCCATGGCGCTTTGGAAAGATGCAAATGTCGGAACCATCCCCGCCCCGACCACCCCGGGGGTTGCCCCGGCGCTGGCGCACCCGCGGGAGCCTGAGAAGACCAATGTGGCGTCCCTGAGCCCCGAGCCGGCCCGCCGGCCGGTGCAGGCCCCAGCCCCGACCCCGGCGCACCGCCACGACCCCAAGGAATCCTACATGTCCTCGGATCTCACCATCGAGGGCAAGATCGTGGGTACCGGCCATATCCGCATCGCCGGCAAGTTCAAGGGCGACGTGCACGTGGACGGGAACGTGAGCCTGGATTCCGGTGCGCGCCTCGAGGGCCACGTCAAGGCGCACGTCGTCAGCGTCGGCGGTGAGCTCATCGGCAACATCGAGAACGCCAAACGGGTCGAGCTGCTCGAGACCGGAGTGATCAACGGCGACGT
Organism: Gammaproteobacteria bacterium; assembly: GCA_005878095.1. Classification (GTDB taxonomy): domain Bacteria; phylum Pseudomonadota; class Gammaproteobacteria; order Steroidobacterales; family Steroidobacteraceae; genus 13-2-20CM-66-19. Next base: position 5,010 of record VBNH01000127.1, read on the forward strand.
CAAGGCCGGGTCGCTCACCGTAGCGGCAGGCTCGCGCATGCGCGGGCAGGTCGAGTTCGGCTACGAGGGCGAGGGCCGCGCCAAAGCTGAGACCAAGGGCTTCGGCAACGCATGAGCGTCGCCTCTCGCCCGGTCGCGGCGGGCAAGACGCGCACGTGTCCGCACTGCAAGGCGACGATCCTCGAGAGCCTGAGCATCTGTCCGGGCTGCCTGCATCACCTGCGCTTCGATCAGGAGGCGGCCAAGCGCCAGGTGGCGGCCACCTCGGCGCTGCGCGTGGAGGGGGTGATCCGTCACCCGCCTTTGCAGGAGCCGTGGGAGTATTTCGTCGTCATCGCGATCCGCAATGACCGCGGCGAGGAAGTGACGCGCCAGGTGGTGAACGTCGGCGCGCTGCAGAGCACCGAGAAGCGCACCTTCGCGCTGTCGGTCGAGGTGCTGCCCCCGCAGGCTGAGGTGAGCCAGGGCACGCCCAAGGCGGCCCCCGCCGGACCCGTGAGCGCGGGACGCAAACCCTAGCAGTTCGCCTGGCTCATAACCCGAAGGCCGCAGGGGTTAAATCCTGCCCCCGCGACCGTTCCGACAAGTAATCATTAAATTTCGGCAAGTTAGGCGCGGACACCACGCGGCGCGTTCCACCGTGTCTCGCGCCAGTCGCGACCAGCACTTCGACGCCGTCCCGGACCTCGACCGGCAGAGCTGGTAGCCGGGAACGCCAGGTCGACGTGTACGACGTTGCCCAGGCCCGCGCGCGCGGTGGTGTGCTTCTGAAACTCGCAACAGTTCGTACCGTCTGCCGCACCCATCCGCTGACGCTCGAGACGCATGAGCGCGCCCTCGAGGGGCAATTGACCATCGTCGATCCCTTCCTGCCGCGCTAGCCTGCAATGGGCCTTTGGGGCGATGGCCAAAATAAATACAGCTATAGATTGGTCTTGACTAAAGTAAATAGCGCATTAGAATGGTCAGATGTGCGGTATTTGACCTCCAGACTGGAACGGGATTTGCGAGAGAAAATGGTACTTCTCGCAGGACCACGCCAGTGCGGGAAGACTACGCTCGCCAAGTCATTGCTGGACGATCGTGGTGAATACCTCAATTGGGACATCACCAAAGACCGCAAGGTCATCCGCGAGCTTGCCTGGCCTAAGGACGCCTCCCTGGTCGTCCTCGACGAGCTCCACAAGGCACCCAAGTGGAAGAACCTGCTCAAAGGAATAGCCGACGAGTTCGGTAACAATCCGCCCGTGCTGGTCACCGGCAGCGCGCGGCTCGACGCGCTTCGCAGAAGCGGCGACGCATTAACCGGCCGCCACTACTTTTATCGGCTGCACCCCATCGACGTCGCGGAATCGAGGCGTTTCTTACCTGATCTCACGCTCGAAATGCGTGTGCGCCGCCTGCTCGAAGCCGGTGGCTTCCCCGAAGCCTTTCTCAATCCGCAGCAAGCCGCGCGGTTGCGCAACGATCGGATGGAGATCGTGACCCGGGAGGACCTGCGAGACTTATCCCGTGTCAGCTCGTGGCGCGGTCCCGCCGATCTAGTGGAGCTGCTGCGCGAGCGTGTGGGCAAACCGACGAACTATGACAGTCTCGCTCAGACCCTGGGCATTTCACCGCCAACGTCAAAGTCCTGGGTCGAGCTACTCGAGAAGCTCTACGTCGTGTTTCTGCTGCCGCCGTACTCGAGCCGCTTGTCGCGCAGCATCCGCAAGGACCGGAGAGTCTATTTCTTCGACTGCGCCGCCGCGTACGACGAAAGCGGCGGCGCGCAGCTCGAGAACCTGGTCGCCTGCGGCCTGTTGAAGTATACGCAGTTCAGGAAGGACGCCGCCGGCGAGAGCTGGGAGCTCTTCTATCTGCGCGACAAGGAAGGGCGTGAAGTGGATTTCGTTGTTACTCGCAATCGGCGCGTGCACTGGCTCATCGAAGTGAAGGCGTCCGCTGCAGACATCGGCAACAGCCTCAGATACTACACCGCGAAGCTGCAACCCAAGGAGGCGTTGCAGCTCGTGCTCAACCTGGAGCGGGCTCAGGAAAAATCAGGAATCAAGCTGCTGCCGCTCGGAAAATGGCTGGCGGCATTGCCATTTGATGTCGACAGCGACTGAGACGCCACCGCCCGTCGGCACACCCTCAGAAGCGCTGCTCGGTCTGCACGAGAAACTGCACCCGCTTGATACTGTTGTCCCCGTTGAAGGGGAACGCCAGGTCCACGTGCACGACGTTGCCGAGGCCCGAGCGGGCATTGCCGAAGCGCAGACCGAAGCCCGCGTCCTTCAGGAGCCCGAGGCTGGGAGCCGCCAGCGGCGCGCTGCCCCAGGTGCGGCCGCAGTCGAAGAACACCGCGGCGCCCACGCGGAACAGCCGGAACGGGTACCAGTCGGTGAAGTAGCGCTGCTCGAGCGTCCACAGCGCCCGGGCCGCGCCGTCCTGGTAACGCAAGGGGTAGCCGCGCAGGCCGTTGTCGCCACCCAGCAGGATCTGGTTCTCCAGATCCAGGCGCCATCCCTTGGTCGCCTCCAGCGTCGTGAAGAACAGCCAGTCATTGTTCTGCTCGAAGTAGTAGCGCACGGAGCCCGCGAGCAGCACGTTGCGCGGCTCGCCGTTCTCGAGCCGGCCGGTGAGCGTTCCGGCGAGCAGCAGCGTCGAAGTTCCACCGTCGCGAAAGCCGCGGCCCGCGGAACTCTGCAACATGAGCGCGCTGCGGCTCGAGCCGAGCGCCGCGTCCGCCCAGCCGAGGCGCACACTGGCGCTGGTGCCGAGGTAGAAGTCCTCGGTGCGCGCGATCTGGTCGTGGTTCCAGAGCTTCAGATAATCATCCTGCACCAGATCGAACTGCAGCCAGGGATACAGAAAGCGCCGATCCGCAGGGATCGCGGTCACTCCGCTCCAGGTGCTGACCGGCTCGAAGCGGCGCTCGTCGTACGTGACACCGGTGCTCCAACGACGCACCCAGCCGTTCTGCAGTCCGTGTGACCAGCCGCCATAGACCTGCACGGCCTGGTGCCGGTCCTGGAACTGATCGATGATCTGCGCGCGGTCGTACAGGGAATCGGTCTGCACATCGTTGCGCCCCGCAAGTCCCGCCGCCCAGCGGGTGTCGAGCGCGTAGAACGGGTGATTCAGCGTGAGATCGCGCATCCGGCCGTCGCTGAGGTCCGCGTAGTTCACATCCACCGCCGTCCAGGTGCCGAAGGCGTGCATGTCGGACACCTCCAGCTGCGACTCGGTGCGGTCGACGTCCTGGGTGTGGGCCAGCTTCACCTCGGCCCCCGTGCCGAGCAGGTTGATCTCCTCCAGCTGCACGCCGGTTGAATTGCTGCCGCCGCTGCGCCCGAAGTTGAACCCCGGGTTCAGGGTCCACACATCGCGCGTGGTGACGCGCAGGTCGACCTTGCCGTCGTGATAGCGCACCGGGCGGATCCAGGCGTCATAGAAGTAGGAGTCGGCGCGCAAGATGCGCTCGGACTCGTCGATCAGGCGGCGCGAATAGCGCTCGCCGGATCTGAACAGCAGCTGGTCGCGGATGATCGCCTTGCGGGTTCGGCTGTGCAGGTGGTTCGCGAGCCGGAACAGCTTGAGGTCGTCCTTCGGGTCCTCGAGGTTGAAGATGTTCTGGTTGTCGATCAGGATCTCACCGATCACCGCGCCGGTGGCCGCGAGTTCGGCGTCCGACGGAATGCCCGGCGTCTCTCCGGGCGGACCGTGGGAGAGCGGGGCCAGGGTGCTGGCCGCGCCCGCGGTGCCCGCGAGCGCCACAGCCCCTGCGTCTGCGGCATCCGAGGCGGTGTTTGCAGCGCACACCGGTCCGGGAAAGACGAGCAGGACCAAGAGCGGCGCGGCCGCAGGGCGCCGGGCAACTGCGCAGGTGCGGTCGAACGGGGAATGAGCTCCCATGGCCGAGCAGCACCCGGGAGCGTCAGTGTGCGAGTCTGTGCATCCGGGCATTCTGCGCCGCCACCCTCGTGACTCCGGTGCCGCAGGTAGCAGTTCGGCAGCCCCGGGCGGAAGCGTGACTCACTGCAAGCGCCGCGACGCCCGGGCTTGACATCTGGCTCAGTTCTCTTACCGAAGGGCAGGACCCATGACAAGCCAGTCGCCGCGCCATGCGCTTGTAGGCGGGGCGCTCATCCTGCTCGGGGTCGTGGGCACGGCCGGGTCGGCGGGCGCGGGTGCGGGACCTGCCGGTGCGCAGACACCACCGGAGCTGCTGGTGTTTGCCGCGGCATCCTTGAGCGATGCGCTGGAAGAGGTCGAGCGCGCCTTCACCGCGCGCACGGGTGTGCGCGTGAACGCTTCCTATGCCGCGAGTTCCGTGCTCGCGAAGCAGATCGAAGCAGGAGCACCGGCGGATGTGTTCTTCTGCGCGGACCTCGCCTGGGTCGATTACCTCGAGGCGCGCGGGTTGCTCAAGAGCGGCTCGCGTCGCGAGGTACTCGGCAACGCGCTGGTGCTCATCGCCCCGGCCGACAGCCCGCTGCACCTTGGCATCGCGCCCGGCTTTGATCTCACCGCCGCGCTGGGCGCGGGACGGCTCGCGATGGCGGATCCGGACTCGGTGCCGGCGGGGAAGTATGCGCGCGCGGCGCTGACGAAGCTCGGTGTGTGGCAGCGCGTGTCGGATCGCCTGGTGCGCGGTGAGAACGTGCGCGCGGCGCTCGCTTACGTGGCGCGCGGGGAAGCGCCGCTCGGCATCGTGTACGGGAGCGATGCGCGCGCCGAGAAGCGCGTGCGCATCATCGGTGTGTTCCCCGAGGACAGCCACCCATCGATCACCTATGCGCTGGCGCTGACGGTGAGGGCGCGCCCGCCGGCGGCGCGGCTGGCGGACTTTCTGGCGAGCGAGAGCGCGCGGCAGATCTTCGCGCGCTACGGGTTTACAGCGCTGCCCGCGCGGCGGGATGAGAAGTAGAGCGCCGTCTCCTGCGGCGCCTGCCGCGCTCGTTTACGGTGCATATTGCTGCCAAATTCTCGATCATGATGGCTTGACGCTCTCGCATTACCGCGGTAATGTAACGGTATGATCATTGCACAATCCAAACTGACCGCTCAGGGTCAGATCTCCGTTCCTGCTGAGGTTCGCAAGAGGCTGGGGGTGGGTCCGGGCTCGACGCTTGAATGGGATGAACAGGGCGATCAGGTCGTGGTCCGCAGAGCCGGGCGCTATACGTCGGAGGACGTCCACCGTGTGCTGTTTCCGGAAGGAGCACCCGCAAAGGCACCCGCAGACGTGAAGGAGGGAATCAGAACCTACATCCGCAAGCGCCATGCGCACCGTTGACACGAACGTCATAGTGCGAATCGTGGTGCGTGATGACCCCGAGCAGGTCCGGGCCGCGGAGCGGTTCGCGGCAGGCGGCGCCTGGGTTTCCCACCTGGTCCTGGCGGAAGCCACGTGGGTACTCGATGCGGTCTACCAACGCACGGCTCAACAGATCGCAGCCGCGATCGACGTGCTGCTCAATCATAAGGACTTCACCCTGCAGGACTCCGACGTCGTAGCCGCAGCGCTTGAGGAGTTCAAGGAGCGCCCCGCGCTTGGCTTCTCCGACTGTCTCGTGCTCGAGATTGCCCGCAAGGCGGGGCACTTGCCCCTCGGCACCTTCGACCGACGCCTGATCAGACTTGCGGACGTCGAGCGTCTGCAGTAGCAACGCCTCAGAATTTCCCGCTCTGAAAGTCGGCAAACGCCTGCTGCAGCTCTTCGCGCGTGTTCATGACGAACGGGCCGTACCGGGCCACGGCCTCGCGCAGCGGCCGGCCCGCGACCAGTAACGCCCGATTCCCGTAAGGAGCGGCAGCATAGGATGAAGATTGCGCGTTTGCATGTATATTACTATAATATACAGAAGTGATTGATCTCGCTAAAGTCATTGGTTTCGAGTGGGACGAAGGCAACGCGAGAAAGAATGAGCGGCACGGCGTATCAATGGCTGACGCAGAGCAGGTGTTCTTCAATTCCCCGCTCCTTGTGCTACCCGATCCAAAACACAGCGAGGTGGAGTCGCGCTTTCACGCCCTCGGCAAGACCAACGAAGGGCGGCGTCTTCACATCTCGTTTACCTTGAGAGGCGGCGGCCAGTTCATTCGAGTGATATCAGCCAGAGACATGCACCGGAAGGAGCGAGTGATTTATGGGCAAGCGTCTTAAGCCCGTCCCGAAATTTGCCAATGAGGCCGCAGAGAGGGCGTTCTGGGAAAAGAACGACTCAACAGCGTATTTGGATTGGAAGAGAGCTCAGCCCGCTGTATTCCCAAATCTGAAGCCCTCCACACAGACAATATCTCTGCGATTGCCGCAGCACCTTCTTGATTCCATCAAGACGGCTGCGAACGCCCGGGATGTGCCCTATCAGTCTTTGATCAAAGTTTGGCTGCAGGAGAAGCTGCGAGGTTCTTGATTACCGTGCGTTTGGGGGCTTAGCCCCGGCCTGTGGCGCAGGATCAGAATCTCCCGCTCTGAAAGTCGGCAAACGCCTGCTGCAGCTCTTCGCGCGTGTTCATGACGAACGGGCCGTACCGGGCCACGGCCTCGCGCAGCGGCCGGCCCGCGACCAGGATCGCGCGCGCGGTCCCGCCATCGGCACCCGCGCTCACGCCGGTGATGCGGATCTCGTCCCCTTCGCCGAGCACCGCCAGCTCGTGGGCCTGCACGGCCTTGGCGCCCGGTTCCGTGCCGACGCGTGCCGCGCCCTCGAACACGTACAGGAACCCCGCGTAGTCAGGGGGCAGTGACTGCACGAACTGCGCGCCCGGCCGGATCGAGAGATCGAGGTACGTCGGATCGGTGGCCGGCTGCTGGATCGGGCCGGCGACGTCACCCACGCGCCCTGCGATCACCTTGACCGTGACACCCGCCGCGGGAGTGGCGCTCGGGATCCGCTCGGGACCGAATTCCTGGTATCTGGGCGCGGTCATCTTCTCGCGCGCGGGGAGGTTGAGCCACAGCTGAAAGCCGCGCATGCGCCCCTGCTGCTGCTCGGGCATCTCCGAGTGCACGAGTCCGCGGCCCGCGGTCATCCACTGCACGCTCCCCGGGACCAGCACGCCCTCGTTGCCGTGATTGTCGCGGTGGCGCATGCGGCCCTCGAGCATGTAGGTCACGGTCTCGAAGCCGCGGTGCGGATGATCCGGAAAGCCCGCGATGTAGTCCTCGGGCTTGTCGGTGCCGAACTCATCGAGCAGCAGGAACGGATCGAGGTCCGGAAGCAGCTCCTGCCCGATGACCCGCGTGAGCTTGACGCCGGCGCCGTCGGAGGTCGGCATGCCGGTCACGACACGCTGCACCGAGCGGGTAGCACTGTGGATATCCATGGAACGTACCTCCGAAGGTCTGAGCAAGAATGCCTTACAGGACTACGGCGCGCACCGGGGTGCGCGCGAGCAAGCATCAGGCCGCCATCGCACTGCAGTCGGCGATCACCGCCCGCGCGGCGCTCAGGCTCGCGGCACGCTGCTGCGGTGAGATCGCCAGGCCCTCCGCCCGCACGAATCTCACATCGTGGATGCCGAGAAACGCGAACAGGAACTTGAGATACGGCTCGCCAAACTCCCCGGACGCATCGCTCGGGCGCACACCCCCGCGCGACACCGCCACGATGACCTGCTTGCCGCCGGCGAGCCCCTGCGGGCCGCTCTCGGTGTAGCGGAAGGTCTTGCCCGCGACCGTGATGCGGTCGATCCAGGCCTTGAGCTGCGAGGGAATGGTGAAGTTGTAGACCGGCGCGCCGATCACGATGGCGTCGGCCGCGAGGAACTGCTCCAGTGCCTCGGCATTGCGCGCCGCCTCGAGCTCATCCGCCCGCAGCAGCGATTTCTGCGACAGATGCGGCAGCTCCTGGGCCGCAAGATCCAGGTACGTGACCTCGGTGTCCGGTCGCTCCACCTTCCAGCGCGCCACGATCTCCCGCGTCAGCTCCCGGCTCGCCGACCCTTCGCCCTGGATGCTCGAATCGATGTGCAGCAGCTTCACGACCGTCTCCCGCTTGTTCACGTGTTGCCGAAAGCATAATCTGTAGGACGATGATTGAGTATCCGGGCAAAACGGAACATATCGTTCTAAATTTGGGTCTAATGGACAGGTGATGCAACCCCTCGAGGGCCTCTACTACTTCACGCAGGTGGTCGAGCACGGTGGGTTCGCGCGCGCGGCGCGCGCGCTGGGGATCCCCAAGTCGCGCCTGTCACGTCACGTGGTGGCGCTGGAGGGCAAACTCAATGTGCGCCTGGTGAACCGCTCCACGCGGCGCTTCGTCGTCACCGAGGTCGGCCAGGAGGTGTATCGGCATGCGACCGCGATGCTCACCGAAGCGGACGCGGCGCTCGAGGCGGTGGAGTTCGCGCGCGCCGAACCGTGCGGCAACGTCAAGGCCAGCTGTCCGGTCGCGCTCGCACAATCCGCGGTGGCGCTGATCCTGCCCGAGTTCCTGGAGAAGTACCCCGCGGTGCGCCTGCAGCTGCACGTGAGCAACCGGCGAGTGGATGTCTTGAGCGAAGGGTTTGACGTGGCGCTGCGCGTGCGCTCCGTGCCCACGGGCGAGGATGGCCTGGTGATGCGCAGTTTCAGGAGCGTGGAGGAATTCCTGGTGGCGAGCCCCGCGTATCTGGGTCGCGCCGGTGCGCCCGCCGATCCGGCGCAACTCGCGCCGCACGCCACGCTCGACTACGCCGGGGAGTTCGACCGCCGTCCCTGGGAGCTCGTGGGACCCAACGGGGAGCTTGCGCGCGTGGAGCATTCGCCCCGCGTGGTCTGCCATGATTTCGTGGTGCTGCGCGCCACCGTGCTGGCGGGCTTAGGGATCGCGCGGCTGCCCGAGAGTGTGGTGCGCGAGGACCTCAGGCGCGGCGACCTCGCGCGCGTGCTGGCCGCGTGGAACAGTCCGCAGGGCATTGTCCATGTGGTGTTCCCGAGCCGGCGCGGCCTGCTGCCCGCCGTGCGGGCATTCATTGATTTTCTGGCGGAGCGCCTGCCGGGGGTTCTGTGAGGCGCGTGTGGTCAGCGCTGCGCGTCGCGGCCGGCGCGACGTCCCGCCCCCCCAGCTCGGCCACGGTGCGGCGGGCGCACGCCTCGGAACACAACAGCACGCACTTCGTCAGCGCATCGGCGCTCATGGCATCGGGCGCTTGTACCGCGGCGTAACGGCGCCAGGCGCGAGCCGCCCCGCTGCGCAGGTAATAGCCCCGATGTCCCGGGGGTCGGCGCGGCTCATCGAGATCGCTCACCGCGAGCGCGGCGTTTTGCAACAGGAGTGGTTGATACCCGCGGTCGGGGTGGCGCAGCAGAATGGTCTCGCTGCGCGCACCGAAGAGGCGCAGATCCCCCCCAGCATTCACCCCGCCTGCATCGCAGCCGTGCGTACGCAGGGCCGCGATCGCACGGTCGATGGCGTAGCCCTTTGCAATGCCTCCGAGATCGAGTGCCAGCGGCGCGCGGCGCGCGACCCACGGCGAGGATCCGGTCGCGGGACCCGAGAGCTCCAGATCGCTCATCCGTCCGGGTCTTGACGGCAGGCAGGGATCGAACACGCCACGGCTGAGCTCGTTCAGCCGCCGCGCCAGCCTCAACACCTCCCAGGTGGAGGCGTGAATCGGCGTGTGCACGGAGAGTGGCGCCGAGTTGATGCGGGCGATGTCGCTCCCCGCGCGCTCGGGGTGCATGCGCCGCTCGACCTCCGAGAGGGCGGCGTAGGCCGCCTCGATCGCGTCCGCGGCAGTGGCCTCGGATTGCGCAGTCGCCTCGATCGCCACCCACGTGCCGAGCGCCACCCGCAGCCGTCGCAGGCTGTGTCCGGGGGCGGGTCCAGCGCAGGCGGGCGAGGGCACCGGTTCGGCGGAACGCATGGATTGAGTTGAACCCCAAGGCCTCGTACGGGTATTCTAGGGCAATTAAGAATCATTCGCATTCGTATTTGGAACAATGGCGACCCGGCGATGAGGATCGCGCCTATATGACCGACCCGGATCGCGGCTCCTTAGGGTGGGCCGTGGCACTCGCGGCGCTGACGGCTGCGCCGGTGCAGATCGTCGTCGCCACGGAGTACCTCTCGGTGGAAGCGGCGCAGAAGGCACTCTTCCCGCAGGCCGATCTCTTCAGCGAGTTGGTCGTGTCGCTGAATGTGGCGCAGCGAGAGCAGGTCGCGAGGCTCGCGGGACCGCAGCCCCCGCACCGCAACCTGCGCGCCTGGAAGGCGATGCGTGGGGGCGAGCTCGCCGGCTACGTGTTCGTCGATGAGGTGATCGGACGGGAGGACTTCATCACTTACGCGGCGGGGATCGATGCCGCCGGTCAGCTGAGAGCGCTCGAGGTGCTCGCCTACCGGGAGAGTCACGGCGGAGAGATCAGAAGCGATGCCTGGCGGCATCAATTTGCCGGGCGCCACGGGCTCGGGCAGCTGCGCGTGCAGACCGACATCAAGAACATTGCCGGAGCCACGCTCTCCTGCGAACACGTGACCGCGGGTGTGCGCTGGCTGGTGGCGCTGTGGCAGGTGGCGCTGCGGCCCGCGGCGGCCTCCGGCTGAGCTCCCGTGCAGCCCTCTACCGTGCCTCGCCCTGCGCGCCTGGCGCCGAGCAATGCGGCTCGCGCACCGATGCCCGCGGCGCTGCGAGCGGCGCTTCTCACGCTCGGCGCGCTCCTGTGGCTTTCCGGTGCCGCGTGGCTGGTGCTGCATTTCGCCTTTGCGCAGCAGACGGCATTCGGTCCGCTGCCGAATCCCTGGGAAGCGCTGCTGATGCGCGTGCATGGGATGCTCGCGGTCGGCGGCGTGTTTCTCCTGGGGTGGATCATCGGGGCCCACACCCTCGAGCGCTGGGGGAGCGCCCGCAACCGTCTCTCCGGGCTCGCGCTCGTCGGCAGTGCGGCGCTGCTGGTGGCGAGCGGCTACGCGCTCTATTACACGACCGGTGTGCTGCACGAGGCGGCTGCGCGGACGCACGAGTGGCTGGGGGCGGGCTCGCTGCTCGCAGCGCTTGCGCACTGGATCCGTCCGCGTCAGCGCGGGTCGCTATCATCGACCTTGCGCTGACGCCCTTGCCTTGCGCGCGGGGCGAGCGATTGCGTGAAGCGCACCGCGTTCCCGGTTGTGGTTCACTGGCGGTTCAGTGTGCTGCCGTCATATAAGTGAGTGTGAACTAAATGAGTGTGAAGGCCGGCGGTCTCGCGCAGGTGCGACCCCCCGCCCGGTGTGGGGACTGCGCGCGGCGGGTAAGCCGACGGGCGTGCGCCGCGTTCTTCTTCTCAGGGTGGAGCAAATCGTATGAAGACACGCCTCTTGAGTGTATCGGGCCGGCTCGCAGTGCCGGCGCTGCTCGCGCTGTTCGCGCTCGGCGCCGCCCGGGCTGAGGAGGGAGATCCGCCGGGACGGGTGGCGCGCCTGAGCGATATCGAGGGCTCGGTCTCGCTGCAGCCGGCGGGCGTGCAGGACTGGGCCGCGGCGACCGTCAATCGTCCGCTCACTACGGGCGACAAGCTGTGGACGGATCAGAACTCGCGTGCCGAACTGGACATCGGCGCCGCGGCCATCCGCCTGGGTGCCACCACGGGATTCTCAGTCCTCAATCTCGATGACCACACCGCGCAGATGCAGGTCACCGCGGGAACCCTCATCGTGCGCGTGCGGGACCTGGAGGGTAATCAGACCTACGAGGTCGATACCCCGAACATCGCCCTCTCGCTGCAGCAGCCGGGCGAGTATCGCGTGGAGGTCAACGACGCGGGTGATACCACCGTCGTCAAGGTGAGTGAGGGGCAGGCGCAGGCCGCAGGCGCAGGGCAGTCGGTCGCCATCGGCACTCAGCAGAGGGTCACCTTCACCGGCACGAATACGCTCAGCGTCGAGAGCGCCTCCCTGGGGGCTCCGGATGATCTGGACGGCTGGTCCGCGGGGCGTGAGCGTCAGCTCCATGACTCACCCTCGCGCCAGTACGTCGCGGACGACGTCGCCGGCACGCAGGATCTGGACACGAACGGGCGCTGGGAGCAGACACCGGACTACGGTTACGTCTGGACACCGACCGTGGTCGTGGCCGGCTGGGCGCCCTACCGTTTCGGTCACTGGGTGTGGATCGCCCCGTGGGGTTGGACGTGGGTCGATGATGCGCCCTGGGGTTATGCACCGTTTCACTACGGCCGCTGGGTTGAGTGGAACAGCGCCTGGTGCTGGGTGCCGGGCCCACGGCACTTGCGTCCGGTGTACGCACCCGCGCTCGTGGCCTGGGTGGGTGGACCCGGCGGGGGCGTTGCCGTGGGCGTCGGCGCCAACGTCGGCTGGTTCCCGCTGGCGCCGCGCGAGGTCTACGTGCCGGGCTATCACGTGAGCCCCAACTACGTGCGCAACGTCAACATCACCAACACGACGATCGTGAACAACACCTATATCACCAACGTCTATCAGAACAACGTCACCAACATCCACTACGTGAATAACACCGCCGGTGCGGTCACCGCCGTACCGCAGAATGTGTTCACCTCCGGGCAGCGTGTCGGCGGACACGTCGTGCGCCTGCCTGCGGCGGCCCTGGCGGGCGCGGCCGTGACATCCGCGCCCCCGCGCATCGTCCCCAGCCGCCAGAGCGTGCTCGGAGTGAATGCGGGCCGCAGCGTCGCCCGCCCGCCCGCGGCACTTCTGAGCCGCCCGGTCGTGGCGCGCACCCCGCCGCCGCGCGCGCCGGTGCCGTTCGACAGACAGGTGGCGGCGATCCAGCAAAATGGCGGCCGGCCGCTCGCGCGCGCCGAGCTGGCACGGCTGCAGCCGGCGACACCGGTGGCACCCGTGCGGGTCATTGCCGGCGGCGCAGCAGCGGTGCGCGCGGGCGCACCGGCGCACGGCCCGGACGGCGCTCGCCCGGGCAATTCCGCGACCGCGACGCGGCCGGGCTCATCGGCGCCCGCACCTTCCGCGGGCGGGCAGGCGCCGAGCTTCGCCGATCGCGAGCGCGTGCTGCAGAACAACCGCCTGACGCCGCCGCGCGAATCCGCCAGACCCCCGGCGGCGGCCCCGGTAGCGCAAGCGCCCGCGCCCTCGCAGGCGGCTGCGCCGCAGTCACGGACCGATCGACCGCCAGCGGCTCAGCAGCATCTGCCGCCGACGCAGCAGCAGGGCTTCTCGCCCGACGATCCGACTCACGCCCACAGCCGCCCGCCGTCCGCGCCGGTCAACCGCCCGCCCGCGCCCGCCTCCGCTGCGTCGGGGAGTTCCAACCCGCGCCCGCAGGAGCCTCGGTATCAGGAGCGATATCGCCCGCCGGCGCCCGCGGCGGCACCGCCTCCGGCGCCGGTGCGTGAGGCGCCGAGCTCGGCGCCGGTGAGCCGCCCGCAGGAGCGTTCCGCGCCGCTGCCGGCGAGCCGTCCGCAGGAGCGCTCCGCGCCGCCGCCGGCGCGCGCACCGGAGCCGAAATCCGAGCCGAGATCCGAGTCACGCGATTCGGGGCCGCATGCGGATCGAACCTCGCGGGATCGCGCGGAGCGGTAGGGCACTACTCGATTGCGAGGGGCAGATCCACGTCGTGCGCGAGCGATGGGCTCGTCTGCGGCGTCAGACAGCCACGACGCCTGAGAGCTTCCGTGCCCGCGCATCGAAGGTCGCGGTGGCCCGGCATCCGAGCGCACGATGACGGGCACTGATCAAGCAGTCGGCGAACTCAGCAGCGGAGTCCTTCCAGGTGAACACGGCCTTCTCAACGGATGGCTCATCCTCGAACTGCAGCTCGACCGTATCCAGCAACGCGGACAGCGCTGCGACAGTCTCAGTCTTTGTCACACCATAGCGGCTGCGTAACACCCACTCCGTCTCCAGCAACACGAGGAGACTGATCAGTACGGTCTCGCCGCCGCCCACCTCGCGTTTGATGAGCCGCCGCGCTCGCTCGAACTGCTCGGGGTCATCGCGAACCAGGAAGCGAACGAGCACGTTGGTGTCGATACCGAGCATCAGCGTGAGAGTTGTTCGACGGGTAGGCGCTTTCGCCCCTTCTTGCGCAGGCTGCCCGCCAGAGCCATCACGCTCTTGTTCTTGAGGCGCATCAGGACCAGGCCGTCCGGCATCAGCGTAAAGGTCATGCGGTCGCCGGCCTTCATGCCGAGGCTGTCCCGGATCTGCTTGGGAATTGTGGTCTGACCTTTACTGGTCAGTGTCGCGTCGGTCCTCATGACATTGTCCATTTTCCTTACTAGTATTAGTATAGTAAGGAGGATGTCCTGGCGCAACCATCGGTCAGGGACGAGACCCGCGAGGCGGGCCTACACGCGGATCGAAGCTCGCGGCAGCGCGGGGAACGTAGCCGGCCCGCGGTAGTACAATGGCGAATGGCCGCCATCACGCCCGAAGAAGCTCTTGCCTATTTAAGGCGTTGGGAACTGGTGCGAGAGGCTGAAGCGAGGGAGCTGAGGCGTACGCCGATGGAAACCAAGCTGCGGCAGCTTGCGGCGCTGATGGCTCGCGTCATGTCTTTGGGCCGGCCCCCGATCGCGAGGCGCAGATCCAACTCGTGCGCGAGCGATGGGCTCGTCTGCGGCGGGCAATGAGTGGTTGATCGACTCCCGGCGTCCCTTCAGTCTGCGCTCGCGGACCTGATGAGCTGGCTCGACGCAGCGCACGTTCCTTCGATGATCATTGGCGGCGTGGCGGCGTCGGTTCTGTGCCGGCCCCGCCTCACTCAGGATGTCGCTGCCCTGGCGGTTCTGCCGGAAGCGGACTGGACAGAAGCCGTCCGGCTTGCCCCCAATACAAGATCCTGCCTCGCATTGAAGACGCATTGCACTTCGCTAAGCAAAGCCGCGTACTGCTCATGCGGCATACGATCTCCGGGATCGACCTCGACGTCACATTCGGCGAGCTCGCTTTCGAGCGTACGGCGGTCGCCAACTGTGAAAATCATGACGTGGGCGGTGTCCGGGTACGACTCCCGCGTGTCGAGGATCTGCTGGTGATGAAGGCAATTGCCCGCCGCCCCAAGGACGTTCAGGATCTTGAGGGCCTGCTCCTCGCTCATCCTGACGTGGATGTTGCCTCCGCGCGTCGCTGGATTCAGGAATTCTCAATCGCCATGGGCATGCCGGACACATTGGACGAGTTCGACACGCTCGTGGCCCAACTAGCGCCTAAACCCTGAACCCTCCCGACAGGCGCTGCGGTCGACGCATCTCGCCGTGTCTCTTGCCGGCAATCTCGCTTCAGTCCTCATCGTACTGCAGCGCGTCGCGCTCCAACTCGGTGGTCAGCTTGCAAGGTGCAATTCCTGTTCATTGGAGCGGGTGTAGGCGGCTTGGTACTTCACGCGCAACGCTACAGTCCTCGAACGCGATCTGCGCGCGGTGCTGAAGCGCGGGGACCTCGGCGCAGTCGTACAAGTCTACTCGGCAGAGGCCGTTGAGGTTGAGACCCGGGATACCCGCAGGTCCTTACGCCGCTTCTCGGCGTGCCAGAGGTCATACTGCGTCTGCTGGTTCATCCAGCTCTCAGAGCTCGTCCCAAACGCAATCGACAGCCGCACCGCCATCTCAGGACTGATGCCGCCTCGACCATTCAACAAAGCCGACAAGGTCTTGCGGCTAACGCCCAAGGCACTGGCTGCGTCAGTCACCGTCAAGTCCAAGGGCTCAAGACAGAGCTGCCGAATGATTTCCCCCGGATGGGGAGGGTTATGCATCCTCATGAGCCACCTCAGTGATAGTCCTCATAGTCGACGTCGGCGGCATCCTTGCCACTGAATCGAAACGTGATACGCCAATTGCCGCTAACGCTCACTGACCAGCTGCCGCTGCGACCGCCCTTCAACGGGTGGAGGCTGAGTCCTGGTAAGCCCATGTCTCGCGGGGCCACCGCAGCGTTCAGCGCCGCCAAAATCAGCCCCACGCGTTCCGCGTGGGCCGCGTGGATCCCAGCCCGGGACCCCGTCGCAAAGAATTTGGCCAGACCCTTGTGACGGAATGACCGAATCATGAGAAAATGTAACCCATAACGTTACGGGTTACAAGAGGCGGTCGAGCGCGAAAGGAACCGCAGCGAGCGTCGGGTCCTGGCGGCGGGTCAGACCGCCACGAACCCGGAGACCTTCGACGCCCGCATATCCAAGATCTGTTGACGTCGCGGTCTCGGAGAGCCTCCGTCAAAGCCTCGTTTCCTCGACCCCTCTTCAGTCCTCATCGTACTGCAGCGCGTCCCGCTCCAGCTCCCTGACGAAGTCGCGCACCTCTTCGCGTGTGCCGAGCCGCGTCTCGAGCAGCGCCTGCAGCAGTGTTCCCAGGTGCACGCGCAGGGCCACCGCCAGCACGGTGGGCGAATAACGCTGCAGTCCCGCCATCAAGTCGTTGAGCTCGTCGAGGCACTCCTCGACCGTCCCGTCGCTGCGCGCTTCTGCGAATGACATTGCCCTGCTCTCCGTCACTTGCTCGTCGTAACCATACACGAGCCTGCGCACGCCGGCGCGACGCTGGCGCAGCGTGTGCGCATTTCTGCACAAACAGGCGGCCAATCGCGATTCCAATCACCGGCCGCGTGAATAGACTGACTGCCGACTCTCGCGGACCCAACACTCGGCAGAAGGAGCGCTCACGATGAATAGTTTCACGCTCACTGCGGTCGGCAATCTGGCGCGCGACCCGGAACTGGCGGCCAAGAACGACACCAGCTACACACGCTTCTGTCTGGTGGGCAACGACTACGCCGGCAAGGGCGAAGAGGGGGCCGCGCGTGAGATCGTCACCACGCTGTGGTTCGTCGCGTTCGGCCCGCTCGGTGAGGCGATCGCCCGCAACGCGCGCAAGGGCGATCAGCTCATCGTCGAGGCGCGGGTGCGCGCCAACAACTGGACCGACAAGCAGGGCGAGAAGCAGTACGACCACTCCTTCATCGTCGACGGCTTCCGCTTCGGAGCGCCGGGGCCCGCGAAGCGCGAGGAATTCGAAGCGCGGCGTGGGGAGACCGCGCCGCGTGTGGCCGCAGGCGCGCGCGGCGTGAGCGAGCCGTAGAGAGGCCGCCATGTGCCTCGCCTGCATCCGCCCGACGGACCCCTGGCGCGCCGCCGCCGCCGCGCTCGTCGCCTGCGCGCCGATCCCGGCGCTCGCGCAGAGCTCGCCGTTCCTCACCGGCGCGACTGCCCTGCAGACCAACCTTCTCGCCTGGCTCACGCCGATCGCCATCATTCTCGTGATGGCGCTCGGCGCCATGGCGATGGCTAACCGAATGTCCTGGGGTTGGTGCCTCGGCGCGATCCTCGGGATAGCGATCGCCTTCGGCGCGCCGCAGATCGTCACGTGGGTCCGCGGCATGT
>VBNH01000047.1 GCA_005878095.1 Gammaproteobacteria bacterium
CCAGAACCTGATCACCAGCCCGTTCATCAACTGGAGCTACTCGGATCAGCGGGTACGCCTGAAGCTGCCGGTGACCGTCAGTTACGACGACGATCCGGAAGTGGCGCTGCAGCTGCTGCTGCAGGCGGCCGAGAATCATCCGCGCATCCTGCGCGATCCGCCGGCGGTGTCGCGTTTGATCAGCTTCGAGGCTTACGGCATGCTGCTGGAAGTGCGCTTCTGGATCGCCGACCCGGTAAACGGCGTCAACAACGTGCGCTCGGATGTGAACCGCGCGATCTGGCGCATTTTCCGCGCCCATGGCGTGACGATTCCGGTGCCGCAGCAGGAAATGCGCCTGCTGCCGCGCCGCCGGGCGCCCTCTCTGCCCGATGCGCTGCCGCGGGGGCCGAGCGGCCTCGACCAGGCCGCCGACTGAAGAAGTTCCGGGCGCAGTGTCACTGCAGGTCGCCGCCGGGATCGAGATTCCCGACAGCGATCTGTCGCTGTCGTTCGTGCGCGCGAGCGGCCCGGGTGGCCAGAACGTCAACAAGGTCGCGACCGCGGTGCAGCTGCGCTTTGATCTCGCGCGCAGCGCGGCGCTCCCGGACGCTGTCAAGGCGCGCCTCAGGGCCTTGAGCGGGCGGCGGCTCACCGCCGAGGGCGCGATCCTCATCATCGCGCGCAACCACCGCACCCAGGAGCACAACCGCCGCGAGGCGCACGAGCGGCTGAGCGACCTCATCCGCCGCGCGCTCACGGCTCCGAAACCGCGCAAGGCCACCAGGCCTACGCGCGCGGCGCGCGAGCGCCGCCTCGAGCACAAGACGCGGCTGCGGCGCACCAAGCGCCTGCGCGCCAAGCCCGGCTGGGACGAGTGAAGGAACGGGCAGCGACGCGCCCCTCACGCCAAGGAGTGTCGCCATGTACACATCCGCGACGATGGCCTTCCTGCATCACTTTGCCGCCTTCACGCTGGTCGCGGCGCTGGCGGTGGAGGTCGCCCTGTTCAAGCCGCCGTTGTCGCTCGTTCAGGCGCGACGGCTGCTGCGCACCGACTTCATGTTCGGCGCGGCCGCGATCGTGGTGCTGGTGGTGGGGATGCTGCGCGTCGCGTTTTTCGAGAAGGGACGCGAGTACTACTGGCACGACCTGTACTTTCTCATCAAGTTCGGCGCGTTCATCGCCGCGGCACTGATCTCGATCTATCCGACCATGACGTTCCTGTCCTGGAGCAGGGGCCTGAAGGCCGGCGTGGCGCCCGAGGTGCCGGAGGCGCGCACCCGGCGCGTGCGGCTGTGCCTGATGCTCGAACTCACCGCGATCGTGATGATTCTCGCGTGTGCGGCGCTGATGGCGCGCGGCTTCGGGTACCTGCGCTACTAGTAGGGCGCGGAGCGTGATGACGGTGCGGCGCCCAGGCCCTGCGGGTGGATCAGCCACGAGCGGCGCTGAGCGCTACTCGAAGGCGATCGCGGGCAGATCGAGCGCGATGAGGAAGTATTCGAACAGGTACTGGATGACACGGATCTGATTGTGCAATCGGTGATCGCTTTCCAGCAGATGCAGTGCCGCCCGATACGCCTGCGCGAAGCGCACGCTATGCTCGAAGGGCACCACCTCGTCGCGCCAGCCGTGCACCACGGCTGCCGGGCAATCGAGCACGCTGGCGCGCAGCTCGGGCAGGCCCTGCGTGTACAGCGCCGGCGCCATGAGGAACACGCCGCGGGCGTGCAGGTGCGACGCCGAGGTCACCGCGACGTAGCCGCCGAGACTCGAGCCGACCAGTACCAGGTCCCCGGTCAACTCCTTGCAGAAATCGACCAGCCTGGCCATGCGCGCCCGCGGCTCATCGATCCCGCGGTAGTCGACCGAGTGCGCCAGGTAGCCTTCGCTGCGCGCCACCTCGGCGAGCGCGGAGATCTTGCGCCCCCAGGGCCCGCTCTCCTGGCCGTGCGAGAACACCACGTGGCGGGAAGCCTCGGGCGCTTGCACGCCGGGCTCAGCGCTGTGAGCGGCACTCATAAGCGCGAATAATGCAGGCAATGGAAAGGTTAAGCCAATCGTCCCGCCGCCCGCCGGCGCAGGCGGCGGGCTGGCAGTTCTGGGTCGATCGCGGCGGTACGTTTACCGATGTCATCGGCCTCTCGCCCGCCGGCGAGCTGCACGTGCGCAAGGTGCCCTCGACGAGCGCCGGCGGCGCGGCGGGCGACCCGGGCTTGCACGCGGTGCGCGCCATTCTCGGCGCGGCCGGCGCGGCCGGCGCCGCCCCGCGTGCCGTGGCGGCGGTCAAGGTCGGGACCACCGTCGCGACCAACGCGCTGCTCACGCGCAGCGGCGAGCCGGTGGTGCTGGTGACCAGCGCCGGTTTCGCCGATGCGCTGCGCATCGGTTACCAGAATCGACCCGACATCTTCGCGCGCCATATCGTGCTGCCCGAGCCCCTGTACAGCACCGTGATCGAGGCGCACGAGCGCATCGATGCGCACGGCGCGGTGCTGACGCCGCTCGATGGGGCGCGCCTGCGCGCGGACCTCGCCCGCGCGCGCCGCGCCGGTGCTCGCGCGGTAGCCATCGTCTTCCTGCATGGCTGGCGCCATCCGCAACACGAGCAAGAGGCAGCAAGCTGCGCTCGGGCGCTCGGCTTCGAGGAAGTGTCGGTGTCGCACGAGCTGACGCCGCTGGTGCGCTACGTCAGCCGCGGCGACACCACGGTGCTCAATGCCTACCTCGCGCCGCCGCTGCGCCGCTACGTCGGCGCGCTGCACGAGCAGCTGCGCGCGCTCGATCCGCAGGTGCGCCTGACGCTCATGCAGAGCAACGGCGGACTGGCGGCGGCGGAGAGCTTTCACGCCATGTCGAGCGTGTTGTCGGGGCCCGCGGGCGGGCTCATCGGCATGCACTGGGTCGGGGAGCGGCTGGGTTACCCGCGCCTGATCGGCTTCGACATGGGCGGCACGTCCACGGACGTGTCACTGATCGACGGCGAGCTGCCGCAGCGCTTCGAGCACCTCATTGCCGGAGTGCGCCTGACCCAGCCGATGCTGGACGTGCACAGCATCGCCGCGGGCGGCGGCTCGATGCTGAGCTTCAGGGACGGCCGCTTCGCGGTCGGCCCGGCCTCCGCGGGCGCGGATCCGGGGCCGGTCTGCTATGGGCGCGACGGACCTCTGACACTCACCGACGTGCAGGTGTTGCTCGGCCACCTGCGGCCCGACACCCTGCCCGCGCTCTTCGGGCGCGACGGCCGCTCGCCCATCGATGCCGACGCGGTGGCGCGCCGCTTCGCCGCACTCACCGCCGAGCTCGGCGCGCAGGGCGCGCCCGGCGGCTCTGCCGAGACGGTCGCCGAATCGTTCCTCGAGGTGGGGGTCGAGTCGATGGCGAACGCCATCCGCCAGGTATCGACCCGTCAGGGGCGCGATGCGGGCGACTTCACGCTGTTCTGCTTCGGCGGCGCGGCCGGCCAGCACGCCTGCCGCGTCGCGCGCGCCGCCGGTGTGCGGCGCATTCTCGTGCATCCGCTGGCGAGCGTGCTGTCCGCCTTCGGCATCGGCGTGGCGGACCGCCTCGCCGTGCGCCGCGCGAGCCTGCGTCAGCTGCTCGATGAGGCCGGGCTCGCCAAGGCGCGCGCCGCGCTGCGCGCCCTCGAAGCGCAGGCGCGCACTGAGCTCACCTCCCAGGGTGGTGAAGGCGGGCGCGTGCGGGTTGCGCGGCTGCTGGAGCTGCGGGCCGGGGACAGCGACATCACGCTCTCGGTACCGCTCGCGCCCCTGGAGCAGGTGCGGCGGCGCCTGCACGCGGATCACCTGCGGCGCTTCGGTTTTGCCGCGCACACCCTCGCGGTGGTGATCGAGGCGCTGCGCGTGGAAGCGCGCCTCGCATCGGTCGATGCCGCAACGCTCGCCATGCCCGAGCCTGCGGCCGCGGCCGAGCTGCCGCAGCGGGCGCGCGCCTGGTTCGGCGCCTGGCGCGAGGTGCCGCTCGTGTCCATGAGCGCGCTGCGCGGGGAGTTGCCGGGGCCTGCACTGATCGTCGAGCCGCACAGCACGGTGGTGCTGGAAGAGGGCTGGCGTGCGCGCCGCCTCGACGGCGGGGAGCTGCTGCTCGAGGATGACGGGCCGGCGCGCGTGGCGCTCGCCCCGGCGGTTGATGCCGCCCGCATCGAGATATTCAACAACCTGTTCATGCACATCGCCGAGCAGATGGGCGAGGTCCTCAGGGCGACCGCCCAATCGGTCAACATCCGCGAACGCCTCGACTACTCCTGCGCCCTGTTCGACTGCGACGGCGGCCTGGTGGCCAACGCGCCGCACATGCCGGTGCATCTGGGCTCGATGGGCGCGAGCGTGCGCGCGGTCATCGCGGCGCAGCAGGCACGGCTGCGTCCGGGGGACTCGTGGCTCCTGAACAGTCCCTACCACGGCGGCACCCATCTGCCGGACATGACGGTGGTGACGCCGGTCTTCATGGGCGGGCAGGCGCGGCCGGATTTCTTCGTCGCCTCGCGCGCGCATCACGCCGACATCGGCGGCGTGACGCCCGGCTCCATGCCCCCTTTCAGCCGCGCGATAGAGGAGGAAGGCGCGCTGTTCGAATGCTTTGCGCTGGTGAGTGCCGGGACGCTGCGCGAGAGCGAGTTGCGCGCGGCGCTCACCGCAGGCCCCTGGCCGGCACGCAGGCCCGAGCAGAACCTCGCGGACCTGCGCGCCCAGCTGGCCGCCAACGCGCGCGGCATCGCGGAAATCGGGCGCGCCGTGCGGCGCCACGGTCTGGATACGATGCGCGCCTACATGCGGCACGTGCAGGACAACGCCGCGCAGTGCGTGCGCAACGCCATCGGGCGGCTGCAACCCGGCAGCTTCCGTTACGAAATGGACGGCGGACAGCTGATCGCGGTGCGCGTCGACATCGACCGCGAGCGGCGCCGCGCGCGCATCGATTTCACCGGCACCTCGCCCCAGGGCGCGCACAACTTCAACGCCCCGCGCGCGGTGTGCACGGCGGCGGTGCTGTACGTGTTTCGTACGCTGATCGAGTGGCCGATTCCCCTGAACGAGGGGTGCCTCGAGCCGCTGGAGATCGTCATTCCCGCCGGATCACTCCTCGACCCGCGCCCTCCCGCGGCGGTGGCGGCGGGTAACGTGGAGACCTCACAGTGCATCGTCGATGCGCTGTACGCAGCGCTGGGAATTCTCGCCGCTTCCCAGGGAACCATGAACAACCTGACCTTCGGGGATGCGCACCTGCAGTACTACGAGACCATCGCCGGCGGCGCCGGCGCGGGGGCGGACTTCGACGGCTGCGACGCCGTGCAGACTCACATGACCAACTCGCGCCTCACCGACCCGGAGGTCCTCGAGAGCGAGTTCCCGGTGCTGGTGCGGGAGTTCGCGATCCGCCGCGGCTCGGGCGGCGCCGGAAGGCACCGCGGGGGCGATGGCATCGTGCGGCGGCTGGAGTTTCGTGCGCCGTTCTCCGCAGCCTTGCTCGCCAATCACCGCCGCATTGCGCCCTTCGGGCTCCAGGGCGGGCAGCCGGGTGCCCGCGGTGAGGCGCGCATACGCCGCGCCGGGGGGGCGGCGGAGCCCCTGGGCGCCACCGCGCGCTTCGAGATCGGACCGGCGGACGAGCTCCTCATCCTGACACCGGGCGGGGGTGGCTTCGGCTCACCGTAAAATCGCGGTTTCGATCTCCCACTCGACCCGGTGTTTCGCGGTCGCGGAGCGGTTCACCGACACCGGCCGCACTCGGCTGGCGCTTGCGCAATGCGTCACCAGCCAGGTGTCGAACACGCCCGGCTTGCTGCTGGCGAACCCGAACAGCAGGTTGAATTTGCCTTCGGCAAGGGTCTGCGGCCGGTTGACACGCTCATCGCTGATGACGAAGTGGCTCTCATCGGTGTCGGCGCCGGCAAAGGCGCCCTGCGCCGCCAGGGCGTCCAGAAAGGTCTCGACCCGGGCCTGGGCGCGCTGCCAGGTCGCAGGCCCATTATGTTCCAGCAGCACCCAGCGCGTGCCCTGCTCGATGCTCGCCGCCACGAACAGCGCCAGGCGGCGTGCCGAGAGATACTGCCAGTCGCAGACACCGCCGCCCGCGCCCAGGGTGCGCGGGCTCACGCCGGGGCGCGAACCGCCCCGCACCGACAGCAGGGTATTCACGCCCGCCTGCGCCAGCCGCATCCGATCGGCGTCGGACACCCCCACCGCCGGACGCAGTCCGGGACGCAGAATCGCCTCCTCGCTCTGCGCCCCCGCCCACACCGGCCAGGTCTCATCGGAGCGGGCGATCATGCCCGCCGCGGCGCCGCAGGAACCGAAGATCTCTACCCGGCCGCGCAGCCGATCGAACGCCTGCACGCGCGGGTAGTACATGACGGCGCTGTCGCTGCGGAACGGCCAGACGCGCAGCGCATCGAGCGCGGCGGGCGCTGAAGTCCAGCTTGCTGGCGGATCGACCAGCAGCAGCGCCTGCCGGTCGCGGCACAGGCGCGCCGCTACCAGCAAGGTCGACAGTCCCAGGTCGCGCTCGCGCGCCAACGGCGGGATGCACAGCAGGTTGAAGCGGGCGACGCCCTGCAGCGCAAACAGCCCGGTGCCGCTGCCGGCGGCGCCGATGATGTCGTAGTCGGTGAGCGGCGCGCCGTCATCCCCGTCGGGATTGGAGAGGGTGTAGCCGACCGCGACGCCACCGGGTCCGCCGGCGGAGCGATCCGGGCGCTGCGCGGGAACCGCACCCGCCACGCGCACCAGGCGCGATCCGAGCAGCAGGTCGGAGACGAAGCGGCCGGAAGCGGGCACCACCGACACGCGCCGATAGATCTCCTGGTCTTCCACCAGCTCCGAGCCGGCGGTGCGCACGCGCTGCACCACCAGATTGAAGCGGTCGCGCTCGGCGCTGCTCAGGCCGTCATAGTCCACCGAGGCGCGCAGGTACTCGCGCGAGCCGGGATTCACGGCCACCAGCTTGAGTTCGCTCCCGCCCGCGGGCAGGGAGATGGTCGGCGGGCGCGCGCCGTTGGCGACGCGCACGATCAGTGCCTCGCGACCACCATTCTCGAAGAACTGCTCGACCGCATAGGAGAGGGTCGAGGGCTGCCACAGGCCGCCGAAGTGCTGTTGGAACTCGCTGAAGCTCGTGGTGCGCAGCGCCTGGTTGACCGGGCCCTTGAGGGTGCGGCCGACAAAGGCGGCGATTCCGGTGGGCACGCGCTCAATCGCGTGTTCCGTGCGGCTTTGTTGTACGAGTTCTACGCCGGACGCGGGGCTATCGGCCACTCAAGCGCCTCTTGGGATCTGCCCGTCCGACTCTAACACAGCGTGTCAGCGGGTAGTCGGATTCTCGGCCGCTCCCGGCTCGCTGTGCGGCCGCGCGCCTTCCTCCCTCAGGCGCTGCGCCTCTTCGGCGCGCGCGCGCTCCAGATCCTCGCGCTTGCGCGCGATCTCCGCCAGCATCAGCTGCAGCCATTCGGACAGCGCCGTCACGGCGCACACTCCTCAGCCGCCATTCTTGGGGCGAGCCGGTGGCGCCTCGGCAGTGTCGGCCGGGGCCGGGGCATCGGCGGTTTGCTCGGGGGCATCCTCGGCCGGCGCGCCCGGCTCGATCTCGGACAGCATCTGCTTGAAGGAGGCTTCATCCATGGGCAGGTCCGACTGGCCATCCCAGGTGGAGCCTTCCGGAAGCACGTTCTGCACGCGCGGCGCCCCGGCCAGGACCTCATCGACCGTAGCGTCGGCGGCAGTGATCGGGACGGGCACGCCGCGCGGAGCGCGCGCCAGCGCCGACACCAGCGTCCAGTCGACTTCGGCACCGTGCTCCTTCACCTGCTGTTGCAGCCTCGCGGCCAGGGACTTGCTGAGGAGCCGGCGCTGGGCCTTCGCCCAGTCGCGCGTATCGTCCTCCAGAACGTCAAAGGGCTGCATGTACAGCTGCCCGTCGCGCCAGCCGAACACGAACGGTTGATTGACCACGCGCACCTGGGTGCCGACGGGCACCATGGCGAAGAACTGGGCCATGTCCTCCGGGTACAGGCGGATGCAGCCGTGGCTCGAACGCAGCCCGACGCCGGCCGGCTTATTGGTGCCATGAATCAGGTAGCTCGGCCACTGCAGGTAGAACGCGTACTTGCCCAAGGGATTGTCCGGTCCGGGCCCGATCACCGGATCGAGATCCTCGCCGTTCTCGTGGTGCTCCTTGCGCACCGAGACCGGCACGCGCCAGGTGGGATCCTGCTGGCGGCGCACGATCTTCGTGACGCCCTCCGGAGTTCGCCAGCCCACCTTGCCGATGCCGATGGGGTGAGTGAGCACGACGGGCCGTGCGTCGCGCTCGAGCGGGGGATAATAGAAGATCCGCATGGCCGCGATGTTGATCACGAGCCCGGTGCGCGGCGCGTCCGGCAGGATGAACTGCGACGGAACCACGATCTCCCGGCCCTCCCCCGGCAGCCAGGGGTCGACCTTGGGATTGGCGCGCACGATCTCCTCGTACCCGACGTTGAAGCGACGAGCGATATCGGTAAGCGTGTCGTCCTTGCTGGCCGTCACCACCTGCACGACGCCGACGATGTCCTGACCGGGGTCGAGCTCGAAGCGCTCGTTGGCCACGGGCGGGGGCAGTGCCGGCGCCGCCGGCGGGGCTGGCGGTGCGGGAGGTGCCGGGTGCCGCAACGGGCCGAAGAGCGAGCACCCCGCGATCAGCAGGCACGTCAGCGCGGCAGTGACGCGGGCCGTGGAGGCAGCCATCATGGCGGAATTATGACCGTTTCACCGGGGCGCAGGGCGTCGGTGATGCGCTACAGCAGCACTGGCTGGTTCGGCAGCTCGTGGTCGCCGTGGTGCCGCCCCGGGAAGTGCCGTCCCAGCAGTGCCGCCACGCCCTCGATACCCGCGATCGAGCCCTCGCGATAGCGCCCGGCGCGGTAGTGCAGCTCCATCTGCCGGCACACCGCCTGCCACTCAGGCTGCGCGATGCGCTCGGCGATGCCGCGGTCGGCGATGATCTCGACCACCCGGTCCGCCATGAGCACGTAGATGAGGACACCATTGTTATGCGCCGTGTCCCATACGCCGAGCTGCCCGAACAGCTGCAGCGCGCGCGGCCGCGGCGGCAGATCGCGCCACAGCTCCGGCAGATCCAAGGCGGTCTCGACGACGAAGCGGATCTCCCCCCCATGCTGCGCTTCGCAGCGGCCGATGGCCTGCTCGATGGCGTCGCGAACCTGCGGCGTGAAGCGCCAGCGCGTGCTCCAGCGCGTGGTAGCGAGGTGGCGAATGAGGCGCACGAATTTCATGGCTACGCCCCTTCTACCAGCTTCCGGAGGCGCCGCCGCCGCCGAATCCTCCGCCACCACCGCTGAACCCACCGCCGCCGAATCCTCCGCCCCCGAGGCCGCCGCCGAATCCCCCGAAGCCCCCGGCACGCGGGTAGCTCGACCAGCCGCTGCCGCGCGCCAGACCGCCGAGCAGCGTGAACAGGAACGCGCCCGCCGCGGCGAGCAGCGCCAGGAGCAGCGCGTAGCCGGCGATCCACACCAGCAGGCCCGTGCCGACCGCGGTGAAGGCCGAGCCCAGCGTGCGTCCGAAGATCCCGCGCAGCACCACCGAACCGACGAACACGGCGAACAGCATGAGCGGCAAGGGGTTCGAGCCGTGCGCGCGCCGGCCGGGCTGCCACTCGTGCTCGGGGGGCGGCAGGGGCTCCCCTTCGATGAGCTTCATCATCTGCTCGAGGCCGGCGTCGATGCCGCCGTAGTAATTGCCCTGGCGGAAGGCGGGCCGGATGGTCTCCGAGACGATGCGGTTGCACATGGCATCGGTCAGGACACCCTCGAGACCATAGCCGACCTCGATACGCACGCGGTGATCGTTCTTGGCGATGATCAGCAGCGCGCCGTCATCCACCTTGTGCCGGCCGAGCTTCCACTGTTCGACCACCCGGATCGAGTACTGCTCGATCTGCTCCGGTTCGGTCGTCGGCACGAGCAGCACCGCCAGCTGCGGGCCCTTGGCGGACTCGAACGCGGCGAGCTTCTGCTCGAGCGCGGTCTGCTGCTCCGCGGTCAGAGTAGCGCTGAGATCGGTGACGCGCGCCGTCAGCTTCGGGATGGGCTGCAGGCCCTGCGCGCCCGACGGCAGCGGCTGCGCCGGCGAGGCCGGCCGCATAGCCGCAAGGCCCAGCAGCAGCCCCAGCGCCAGTCCCGCCCGCGCTCGGGCGCGGCTCCAGCCTGCGGTCATTTCGTCGCGGTTTGTCCCGGGGGCGCCGCGGCAGCGGCCGGCGCAGGCGGTGCCCCGGCGGGCGAGGCGTCGAAGCTGACGGTCGGGGCGGTCGCGATCTGCTGCTCGTTGGCGACCGTGAAGCTCGGTTTCACCTGGAAACCGAACATCTTCGCCGTGAGATTGACGGGGAAGGAGCGCACCGTCACGTTGTAAGCCTGCACCGCCTGGATGTAGCGATTGCGCGCCACGGTGATGCGGTTTTCAGTGCCCTCGAGCTGTGATTGCAGATCGCGGAAATTCTGGTCCGACTTCAGCTGCGGGTAGTTCTCGACCACCACCATCAGGCTCTTCAGGGCCTGGGTGAGATCGCCCTGCGCCGCCTGGTACTTCTGGAACAGCTGCGGGTTGTTGAGCACCTCGGGCGTCACCTGGATGGAGCTCGCCCGGGCGCGCGCCTCGGTCACCCCGATCAGCACCTTCTGCTCCTGGGCCGCGTAGCCCTTCACGGTGTTGACGAGATTCGGGATGAGATCGGCCCGGCGCTGATACTGATTCACGACCTCGGACCAGGCCGCCTTGACGCTCTCGTCCTGTTGCTGCAGGGAGTTGTAACCGCAGCCTGACAGGCCCGGGACCGCGGCACCCACAAGGGCCACAAACCACGCGCGCATTGGATTCTCCTTGGCAGCGACCCGGTCCCCTGGGCCGGGGGGCGTGGATTGTCACATGGGGGCAAACGCGCGTCGATTGCGCCCGCGGCGCGCGCGGGGAGAGGCGGCGGCGGGTGCCGGTGCCAAAAAAAACCCCAGGTTTTGAGGCCTGGGGTTGATAAGGGCGGACCTTCGATGAAGGGAAGGAAGTCCGCCAGGGGATTCCTCAGTGCAATCGCGCCCAGTGCAGGATCCGGATGTCCTCACAGTCCAGGTCGAAGCTCTGTGCCAGCAAAGCGCGCAGCTCACGGTTGGCGCGCGTGTTGCTGAGTGGCTCGCGCAGCTCGACTACGCCGCTCCATTCGCTGCCGCAGGGAGGGCTTTGCGCCTTGCCCCCGCCGGTGACGAAGTGGGTGTAGTACTTGGTAGCCACGGTTCACAGGTTAGTAGCGCCGCGCGGCACTCGTCCGTGAAATGTTCCACAGAACCCCCGATTTCTGTAAAAAGGGACTGCGACATAATTCACAGGATTTCGTGACCGATGAGTCGCTTAGCTCAAGCCGCGCCGGCGGGCTCGCAGTACATCACACCGGAGGGCGCGCGCCGCCTGCGCCTGGAGCTGGAGCTTCTCTGGCGCGACGAACGCCCCCGGGTCTGCCAGGCGGTGGCGGCCGCCGCCGCCCAGGGGGATCGCTCCGAGAACGCCGAGTACACCTACGGCAAGCGCCGCCTGCGGGAAATCGACCGCCGGGTACGCTTCCTGCGCCGGCGGCTCGCGGGCATGGTGGTGGTCGATCAGCCGCCCGCCGACCCGGCGCGCGTGTTCTTCGGGGCGTGGGTACTGCTCGAGTCGCCGGACGGAGCGCAGTCACGCTACCGCATCGTCGGTCCCGACGAGTTCGACCGCGCCCCCGGCTACCTCAGCATGGACTCGCCCCTCGGGCGCGCGTTGCTGCGCAAGACCCTCGACGACGAAGTGATCGTGCAGGCTCCCGGGGGGAGCCGCGCGTACGTGATCGTGTCGATCGAGTACCAGCGCGACTCGCCGTGAGCCAAGCGCGCCTGACGGCGCGCCGCCGCGCCGAGCCGCGCTTACCAGAGCACCCGCACGTTCTTGAACTGCCAGGGGTCGTTGCGGTCGAGGTCCTCGGGGAACAGTCGCTCGCGCTCGTGCAGCGGCGTCCAATCCGTGTACTCCCCGACGACCGGACCCAGATACGGCATGCAGATCTCGAGATTGCGGCGGAAATCCATCTCATCCGGCTCGACCACACCAAGATTGGGGTTCTCCATCGCCCACACTGCCCCGGACAGCACCGACGCACACACCTGCAGGCTCGTGGCATTGTTGTAAGGGGCGAGCTTGCGTGCCTCCTCGATCGACAGCTGCGAGCCGTACCAGTAGGCGTTCTTGCGGTGGCCGGCGAGCAGCACGCCCAGCTCGTCGACCCCGCTCACGATGTCTTCCATGAGGATGCGCTGGCGCTCCTGCTGCACGTAGTTGCGCCCGGCGAGTTCGTGCACCGACATCACCGCGGAGTCGCACGGGTGATAGGCATAGTGCACCGTGGGCCGGTACGCCACCTGCATGCCATCGCGCACCGTGAAGTAGTCCGCCATCGAGATGGACTCGCCGTGCGTGATGCACAAGCCGTGAAAATGGCCGGCGCGCGGCGTCCAGGTGCGCACGCGCGTGCCGGCGCCGGGCTGCGTCAGGTAGATCGCCGCCAGGCAGCCGAAGTCATGGCGCTTGCCGTCGCGCGGAAAATTGCGCTCGTGCGTGCCCCAGCCCATCTCACACGGCTGCGAGCCCTCGCCGACGAAGCCGTCGATCGACCAGGTGTTGACGAATTCGCCCGGTTGCTTCGGCTTGGCCGAGATCTGCGTGTCGCGCTCGGCGATGTGGATGACCTTCACGCTCAGCCGGCGGGCGAGCTCGCCCCACTCGGCGCGCGAGCCGGGCTTGCCGGCCTCGACCTTGGTGTCGGCCGCGATGTTCAGCAGCGCCTGCTTCGCGAAGTGCGACACCAGGCCTGGGTTGGCGCCGTGAGTGAGCACCGCGGTGGGAGCGCGCTCATTGCCGGCGCGCAACGCCAGCGCCTCCTCGCGCAGCGCGTAATTGGTGCGGCGGGCGGCGGGGACGGTTGGGTCGGTGTAGCCGCCCGGCCAGGGCTCGATGCAGGTATCCAGGTACATCGCGCCCTTTTCCCAGCACAGCTTGATGAGCGCGACGCTCGCCACCTCGACCGAGACGTTGATCAGGAAATCCCCGCGCCCCAGCAGCGGCTTGAGCACGCGGCGGTAGTTCTCGCGCGTGAGCCGCTCCTTGACGAACTTGATGCCGTACCTGGCGGCCTCCTCGTTCCCCTTGTCCTCCGCGGTCACGATCGTGAGGCGCTCGGGCGCAATGCCGATGTGCCGCAGGATCAGCGGCAGCACGCCCTGGCCGATGCTGCCAAAACCCACCAACAGAATCCGTCCTGGAAATTCGAGATGAATCTTGTCATTGCTGCTCATGATGCGGCTTCAGGTCTCCCTTGCGCGGCACGCGGCGCGCGGCTGTGAAGGGTATCATTCGCGCGGCCTAATTTCCGCGCTCGCCGTCTTGAGCGGTCGTTCAGCGCCAGGTCGTTCAGCGCCAGGTAGTTCAGCGCCAGTGAGGCGGATAGGTGCGCTCGTAGCCGGGCAGGGCCGCGACGCGCGCGAGCCAGCGGCCGAGCGACGGATAGTTCACCTCCACCGGCATGAAGCGCGAGGACAGCTCGCGCGCCTGCGGCCGCTCGAGCGCCCGCTTCAGCAGCTGGATGCCGGGGAAGATGACCATGTCGACCGCCGAGCAGGCATCGCCCACGATCCAGTCGGACTTCGACAGCCGTCCCTCGATGGTGCGCGCCTCGTTGGCGACCGCGTGCATCGCGTCGGTGATCTCATCACCGGACAGATCCGCGTTGCCCTGAAATACCCCGGAGGCGATGGTGGTGAGCCGCGGCTCGATGTACGCCTGGTATTCGCAGATGACGCGCATGATGGTGCCGGCCTCCTCGGGCGTGCGGCCGAAGATCGGCGGCTGCGGGTACTTCAGGTCCAGGTAGTACAGGATCGCGAGCGACTCGAAGCACACGTAATCGCCGTCCTTGAGCACCGGCACGCGGCCGCGGGGATTGAGCGCCAGCATCTGCGGAGACTTGTGCTCCTGTTTGGAGAACTGCAGCAGGTGGCTCACGTAAGGCAGACGCTTGTACTCGAGCGCCAGCAACACGCGCCACGCGACGGGACTGCCACTGCCCCAGAAAACCTCGATCGCCATCACGCCCCCGCGGAAGGTGGTAGCTTCGATTGTAACGACAACCGCACAACGCCGAAAATGCATGCCAGGCGCCAAGTGAGCACCGTCCCGCCATGCCGACTACGCTGATCGAGCCAGCGGCCCTCAGCGCGCATCTCGCCGATCCCGACTGGGCCATCGTCGACTGCCGTTTCGAGCTCGCGCGCCCTGCGTGGGGCGCGCTCGCCTGGGCCGCCGGACACATTCCAAACGCGCTGTACGGCCATCTGGATCGTGATCTGTCGGGACCGCGCACCGCACTCACGGGCCGCCATCCCTTGCCGGCGATCGCGGCGCTCAGCGCCACGTTCGGGCGCTGGGGGATAGATGAAGAGGTGCAGGTCGTAGCCTACGACCAGGGCGTGGGCGCCTATGCCGCGCGGCTGTGGTGGCTGCTGCGCTGGCTGGGACATGAGCAGGTGGCGGTGCTCGACGGCGGCATCGGCGCGTGGGAGCGTGCCGGGTTGCCGCTCGACACGGCCGCCACGGTGCGCGCGCCGCGGCGCTTCACGGCCGCCCCCGCCGAGGGTCTGGTGGTGACGACGCCGGCGCTCGCGCGCCTCGTCGCCGCCGGCGCCCTCACGCGCGGGGAGCTGACCCTGGTGGACGCACGCAGCGCGGATCGCTTCGCCGGTGAGAACGAGACGCTCGACCCGGTCGCGGGCCACATCCCCGGCGCGCGCAACCATCCGTTCTCGGACAATCTTGATGCGCACGGGCGCTTGCTCGCCGCGCCCGAGCTGCGCCGGCGCTGGGCCGGTACGCTGCGCGAGCGCCCGGCACAGACGCTGATTGCGATGTGCGGCTCCGGCGTCACGGCCTGCCACAACCTGCTCGCGCTCGAAGCCGCCGGACTCACCGGGGCGCGGCTCTACGCGGGGTCGTGGAGCGAGTGGATCCGCGATCCGGCGCGCCCGGTGGCGCGGGGCGCGGAAACTTTCTGACGGGACACTCTCTCCTGGTCACGCAATTTTGATATAACGCGCCCCGTGGCTGCAGATCCCAAGAGCGCCCTCAACGGCCAGCGCAAATTCAATCCCGCACAGCCCTGGCGGGTCGAGGACTCCCTCGAGCTCTACCACGTCGAGGCGTGGGGCAAGGGCTACTTCGGCGTCAACGACAGCGGCCACGTGGTGGTGCGGCCGGACACGACGGAGCGGCACGAGATCGACCTGTACGAGGTGGTCGAGGGGCTGCAGGCCCGCGATCTGACCACGCCGGTGGTGGTGCGCTTCTCCGACATCCTCGCGCACCGCCTGCGGCGCCTGCACGATGCGTTCGCCCAGGCGATTACCGAGAACGACTACCGCAACCGCTATGCGGCCGTCTACCCGATCAAGGTGAACCAGCAGCGGCTGGTCGTGGAAGAGGTGTATCGCTACGGGCAGGAGTTCGGTTTCGGACTCGAGGTGGGCTCGAAGCCGGAGCTGCTCGCGGTGATGGCGATGACCGAGAACGCCCCGGAGCGGCTCATCATCTGCAACGGCTTCAAGGACGACAGCTACATCGAGGCGGTGACGCTCGCCACCAAGCTCGGCCGCACCATCATCCCGGTAGTGGAGAATTTCGAGGAGCTCGGGCTCATCCTCAAGCACGCGCAGACCTATCAGGTGCGCCCGCGCATCGGCGTGCGCGTGAAGCTCTTCAGCGAGGGCTCCGGGCGCTGGAGCGCCTCCGCCGGGGAGAGGTCGAAGTTCGGCTTGTTCATCACCGAGATCCTCGAGCTGTTCAACGTGCTCAAGCAGCACGACATGCTCGACTGCCTGCAGCTGGTGCACTGTCACCCGGGCAGCCAGCTGCAGGACATCCGCCGCGTCAAGGAGGCGATCAACGAGCTGGCTCATGTCTACGCGGAGCTCAAGCTCATGGGCGCGGGACTGCAGTACATCGACGTGGGCGGGGGCCTGGGGGTCGACTACGACGGCAGCGGCACGAACTTCGCCTCGTCGATGAACTACACGCTCAATGAATACGCCAGCGACGTCGTGTACCGGATCGCGAGCGTGTGCAACCTGCGCGACATTCCGCACCCCATGATCGTGAGCGAGTCCGGCCGCGCGGTGGCGGCGTACCACAGCGTGCTGATATTCGATGCGCTCGGCTCCTCGGCGCTCGATAAGTTCAGGGTCACCGGGGACCGGGCCGAGGACTACGGCGGTGATGAGGAACTGCCGCAGCCGGTGCAGGATCTGTTCGAGGCCTATCGTGCGGTGAGCGAGCGGCGACTGGTCGAGTGTTATCACGACGCCCTCACCGCCCGCGAGCAGGTGCTGCAGATGTTCAACCTCGGCCTGCTGTCGCTCGAGTTCCGCGCACTCGCCGAGCGGCTGTACTGGGCCACCTGCGCGAAGATCCGCGACTCCTGCCGCAAGCTCGAGCGTCTGCCGGAGGAGCTCGAGGACCTGGAGTCGATTCTCTCTGACACCTATTTCTGCAACTTCTCGGTGTTCCAGTCGCTCCCGGACAGCTGGGCCATCGACCAGCTGTTCCCGATCCTGCCCATACACCGCCTGCAGGAGCGTCCCACCCGGACCGCCGTGCTCGCCGACATCACCTGCGACTCCGACGGCAAGATCGATCGCTTCGTGTCGCTGCGCGACGTGAAGCGCACGCTCGAGCTGCATGAGCTCAAGGCGGACGAGAGGTACTACCTGGCGGTGTTCCTGGTCGGCGCCTACCAGGAGACCCTCGGCGACCTGCACAATCTCTTTGGCGACACCCATGTGGTGCACGTGCGCCTGCACGACGAAGGCGGCTGGTGGATCGAAGAGATCGTCAAGGGCGACACGGCCAACAAGGTGCTCGAATACATGGAGTACGACGTCGCGGAGCTGTATCCGGCGCTGGCGCGCGACTGCGAGCGCGCCATCCGCGACGGACGCATGACACTCGCGCAGAGTCAGGCCCTGAAGCGCTTCTACGAGAGCGAGCTCGACGGCTACGCGTATCTCGAGCCCGCGGGGGCCTGACCCTTCCGCAACCTGCGGACTGCGCCCGGCGCGCCGTGACCGGTGGCGGGGCGGCCGGCGTGCGCGCCGCAGGTGCGGGGCGCTAGAGGCGCACGCCGAGCAGCGCCAGCAGCGCGAGCACGATGAACGCGCCGGCGGCGGCGCGGTGCACCCACGTGAGCGGCAGGGCGTTCGCCGCCGCCTCCCCCAACAGCACCACCGGCACGTCGGCCAACATCATGCCGAGGGTCGTGCCGGCAACGACCGCGACCAGCGCGTGGTAGCGGGCGGCGAGCGCCACGGTGGCGATCTGCGTCTTGTCGCCGATCTCCAGCAGGAAGAACGAAATCAGCGAGGTGCCATAGGCCCCGAAGCGCGCCGGCCGCGCGCCCGCGGCCAGCGGCCTGTCGGGAATCAGCGTCCACACCGCCGTGGCGAGGAAGGACGCCGCCAGCAGGTAGCGCATCACCGCCGGACTGATGCTTGCTGCGAGCAGCGTGCCGAGCGCGCCCGCGGCGCAGTGGTTGACGAGAGTGGCGCTGAGGATCCCGCAGATGACCGGCACGGGCGCCCGGAAGCGCGCCGCCAGAAGCAGGGCGAGAAGCTGTGTCTTGTCGCCGATCTCGGCGAGCGCGACGACGCCCGCCGAAACGAGCAATGCCTCCATGACACCCTTGGTTTGCGTCCCGCAAAGGCCGGGAGTAGCATGCCACGTGCGTTCGTATCCGTCGTGGATGAGTGCGCTTTGTCGAATGTGTTGACTTCATCTCCCGCCCCGCGCTTCTCATCCGTGCGCGAACGCAGGTGCAGGCCGCTGGCCCAAGCGCTGCGCATTGACTGACCGCCGATCGTGTGCCTTGAAGCCTTGACCTGTTTGACTGTTCACGCGGTACATGCGACCGACCCGTGCGGCTCGCCGCTGTCCGCTTTTGCAAGAGAGACTTCCTGATGACGACGATTTACGTGGGCAATCTGCCCTTCAACGCCACGGAGCAGGACGTGAAGGCCCTGTTTGAACGTCACGGCAAAGTGGAATCGGTGAAGCTCATCAACGACCGGGAAACCGGCAAACCGCGTGGTTTCGGATTCGTCGACATGCCCCAGGCCGAGGCGCAGACCGCGATCCAGGCCCTGAACGGCTTTCAGATGAACGGCCGGCCGCTGCGCGTCAACGAAGCACAGGAGCGCCCACAACGCCCCCGCCAGGGTGGCGGTCCGTTCCGCCGCTGACCATTTGCGCAACTTTGCGGGACAGGAAGACCCCGCCGTGCGCGGGGTTTTCTTTGGCGCACACCGGCTGATGTGCGCGGGACGTGCTCACGTGAAGCGAGGATGACCGACGATGTTCGCAAACCCGAGACTGGCCGCAGCCGCCATCGCCAGCGCGGTGCTGCTGGCCGCGTGCGCGGCCAACAACTCGCGCCAGACCACCGCCGCGGCGCTCACCGCCATCCTGGCGACCGACCACCGCTCGCAGGAAAACCGCGCGCGCGACCTTTACCGCCATCCGAAGGAAACGCTGCTGTTCTTCGGCCTGCGGCCCGAGATGAGCGTGCTGGAAGTGTGGCCGGAACCGGGCTGGTATACGGAGGTGATCGCGCCGCTGGTGCGCGACAAGGGCAAATACTACGCCGCGGTCATTGCGGCGGACCCCGAGAGCAAGTACATCACGCAGCGCCTGGAGAAGTACCGCCAGGAGCTGGCCGGGCATCCGGATCTGTACGATCGCGTCGCGGTGGTCACGTTCCCGGCGGACGGCAGCGATGCCGTGCCGCCGGCATCGGTCGACATGGTCGTGACCTTCCGCAACATTCACAACTGGATGGGGCGTGACACGGCCGCTCAGGCATTCGCCACCATGTACCGCGCCCTCAAGCCCGGGGGCGTGCTGGGCGTGGTCGAGCACCGCGCCAATCCCGCCGTGGCGCAGGACCCGAAGGCGAAGAGCGGGTACGTCAACGAGGACTATGCGATCCGGCTGATCGAAGCGCAGGGCTTCAGGCTGGTCGCGAAGTCCCAGGTGAACGCCAACCCGAAGGACACCAAGGACTACGAGCAGGGAGTGTGGACTCTGCCGCCTACCTACCGCCTGGGCGACAAGGACCGCGACAAGTACGCCGCCATCGGCGAGAGCGACCGCTTCACGCTGCGGTTCGTGAAACCGCTGAAGTAGCCCTCACCACATATCGCGCAGCCGCGCAGCGATGTCCATGGTCAGTGGCGCGCCGCTGTCGCGCAGAGCATCGCCGCCGGGGAGCGGCGCTGCGTGGAAGGCGACCGCTTCGAGCGTCTTGTGCACCTTCTCGGTCATGAAGCGGCTGCGTCCGCCGTACACGTGCCCATCCGCCTGCCGCGACTGGTGCGTGAGATGAAACTTGAGCGGCACGATCAAGAGCAGGTCGTTCTGCGCGCGGGTGAGCGCGACATACAACAGCCGCCGCTCCTCCTCGATGAGCTCGGGGCGGCCGGTGGAGAACTCGGAAGGAAAGCTGCCATCCACGAGGTTCAGCACGTAGACGGTGTCCCACTCCATGCCCTTCGCCGAATGAATCGTCGACAGCACCAGGTAGTCCTCATCGAGCGTCGGGCGGCCGGCGAGGTCACTGGTGGCGTGCGGCGGATCGAGTGTGAGCTCGGTGAGGAAGCGTTCGCGCGACGGATACTGCCCCGATAGCGCCTCCAACTGCTCCAGGTCCCCGAGCCGGGTGTGGAACTGCTCGTACAGCCGCTCGAAGTGCGGCCGGTACCATTCACGCGCCAGCTGCAGCTGCCCGGGCCAGGGCCGCTGCGCATCCCCGAGGGACTGCATGAGCTCGATCAGCCGCCGCCAGTCGAGCTCCGCAGTCTCAGGCGGGCTGAAGGCCTTGAGCGCCTCGAAGGAGTGTCCTCCCGCCGCCAGCTGCTCGATCGCGGCGCGTGCATTGACCGGCCCCATGCCCGGCAGCAGCTGCAGGGTGCGGAACGCCGCCAGGGTGTTGCGCGGGTTGTCCGCCCAGCGCAGCACCGCCAGCAGGTCCTTGATGTGCGCCGCCTCGAGAAACCGCAGGCCGCCGTACTTCACGAACGGCACCTTGCGCTTCGCCAGCTCCACCTCCAGCAGGTCGCTGTGGCTTGCGCTTCTGAACAGCACCGCCTGGCGCTTGAGCGGCACGTTCGCCTCGCGGCGCCTGAGCACCTCCTGGCACACGTATTGCGCCTGCGACTGCAGCTCGTCCACCGTGACGATGCGCGCCCGCGCGCCCTCACCGCGTACCGACAGCAGGTACTTGCGATGCTGCCGCGGCGCCTCGGCCATCACCGCGTTGGCGACGTCGAGCACCTGCTGCGTCGAGCGGTAGTTCTGCGCCAGCGTGACCACTTCTGCGCGGGGCTGGAAGCGCTCCGCAAAGCCGAGGATGTTTTCCACGGCGGCGGCGCGGAAGGAGTAGATCGCCTGGGCGTCATCGCCGACCGCCGCCACTCCCGCGCCGTCGGGCTTCAGCGCGTGCAGGATGTCGGCCTGCAGCCGGTTGGTGTCCTGGTACTCGTCGACCAGTACGTGATCGAAGTGCGCGCCGATGTGCTGCGCCAGGCGTGGCTCGGACATCATCGCGTGCCAGTACAGCAGCAGGTCGTCGTAATCGAGGAGGCTCGCGTGCTGCTTCTGCTCCACGTACGCGCGGTACAAGCGCGTGAGCTCCTGCTCCCATTGCGCGCACCACGGGTAGTGCTGCTGCAGCGTCTCCTGCAGCGCGGTGTTGGTATTGACGCGGTTGGAGTAGATCTGCAGGCAGGTCTCCTTGCGCGGGAAGCGCTGCTCCTTGCCCGCCAGCCCCAGCTCCTGGCGCAGACTGTCCATCAGGTCCGCGGCATCGGCGCGATCGATGACGCTGAAGTGCGGGTCGAGCTGCAGGTGCGGCGCGTAGTGCCGCAGCAGGCGGTTGCCGATGGAATGAAAGGTGCCCGTCCAGCCCAGGCGCTGGGCGATGCTGTGGCTGATGCCGCCCAGGGGTTCATTGAGCGCCTGGCGCGTGATTTCCTGCGCGCGGCGGCGCATCTCGCTGGCCGCGCGGCGCGTGAAAGTCAACATCATGATACGGGCCGGATCCACGCCGTGGATCACCAGGTGGGCCACGCGATGCGCCAGCGTGTCGGTCTTGCCGGTGCCCGCGCCGGCGACGATCAGCAGCGGCCCCGCGCGGTAACCCTTCTCGGGCAGCGCCTCGCCATGAGTCACCGCCTTGCGCTGTGCGGGGTTGAGTTTTTCCAGGTGTACTGTGGTGGCCATGGCTGCGCAGGCGGACTATACCTGCGGCCAACATCCGCTGGCGACCCAACGGCGGGCACTGCGCCGCACCGCACACAACCGCGGTACACGGCACCGGTGCGGCGCACGGCACGGGTGCGGCGCACGGCACGGGTGCGGCGCACGGCACCGGTGCGGCGCACGGCGGGCTGCGGTTAGGATGGCGGCATGAAACCCGATCGGCAGACCCTGCACTTCGCGGGGCGCGTCATCTCCGTCACCACCGACGAGGTGGTGCTGCCCAACGGTCACCGGGCGGTGCTGGAAGTGGTGCATCACCCCGGGGGCGCGGCAGCGGCCGCGCTGGATGAGAACGGGCGCGTCTGTCTGCTGCGCCAGTACCGTTACGTCGCCGGCGGCTGGCTGTGGGAGTTGCCGGCGGGCAAGCTCGAGCCCAGCGAGCCGGCGCTCCTCACCGCGCAGCGCGAGCTCATCGAAGAAGCCGGGGTGAGTGCGCGCGAGTGGCTCAGCCTCGGCACCTGCCTGAGCTCACCGGGCGTGTTCACCGAGACGCTGCACCTGTTCCTTGCCACCGGGATCGAGCCCGCGGCCGCCAGGCACGAGAGTGCCGAGGTGATCGAGGTGCACTGGGTGCCGATCGAGGCGGCCTGCGCCTGGGCGCTCGATGGCACGATCACCGACGGCAAGACCGCCCTGGGCCTGCTGCGCGCACGACATATCATGGCCCGCACGCCCCCCGGCGCGCTGCCGGGGCCTGCGAATCCGGCGGCGAAAATTCCGTGACGGGCCTCGCGGAAGCACATCAGCGCCCACGGTTACTCTGCACCACGGGGAAATCTCCAGGCTGCACCCGCTAGCGCCGGTACCATAATCCGTGAACCAACCGAATAAGACACAACCCGTCCCGCCCGAGCCGCTGCCCGATTCCAAGCGCCGCCGCATCGGCAAAGTGGTGCACGATGATCGGGGCAACGCCTCGGTCACCTGGGAGGATGCGCCCGCGGATTACCAGCGCACGGTGCTGCAAGTCGCGCCCGACAGCGCCCCGGCGCGCAAGGCCGAGGACAGCTTCAACCCCTACGCGCACGGCGCCACGCGTGCCACCCCCGCCGGCACGCACAGCAGCGGCAACACCACGCGCACCGACCTGCGCAAGCTCTCGGACTGGATCAAGATGATGCGCGAGATCGAGGAGCGCAAGCGCAACGGGGGCGATCAGGACTGAAGGCCGCGAGCCTGAGCGGCGCGCAGCGACCGCGCGCCACTTCGCTCACTCGCATTGCTCGATGTGCGCGCGCTTGCGCGCGTTGCTCAGGCGATAGAACCTGCGCAATTCGGCCAGCACTTCACCCTCCCCCACGCCGTGCGCCCGGCGACCCTGTGCGCGCGACAGCGTCTGCTCGAGACGCCGGCAGAATTTCTCCGCATAGCGGCTCGCCTCGCGATACAGCGCGGCGCGCGCCTGCGTCAGGCTCGGATCGACCCGGGTGCGCTCGAACAGCACGCGGCGCAATTCCGCCGGGAAGCGTCCGGGAAACTGCCGGCGCAGCAGCCAGTAGCTCGCTACGTATTTGTCGACCTCCGCCTGCATCTCCAGCTCGAGCAGCGACACCGGCCGGTCGTGGCCGGCATTCCAGGCGAGGTACAGGAAATGACTCACGCCCTCGAGCGCGGTCCAGTAGTCGGCGACGTTGCCCGCGTGCAGGCGGGTGAGCGGATCCTCGCGCGCCAGGCGCTCGAGCAGCGCCGGGTCGAGGTACAGCGACATCACGAGCTCATCGCTCCCCGCGAGCGGCTGGGCCACGATCAGCTCCTCGTCCGCCGTGCCGCTGCGCGCGGCGTACGGCAGGCGCCCACGGTCGGTGACCAGGAAATCGTAGACGTCGTGAGCGATGCGCACGTCGTAGATGCCGCCGATGAGATCCTGCAACCGTGACAGCAGCATGCGTCAGTGCGTGAAGGCGGTTCCGCCGGCGGTGGGATCGACGCCCAGGCGCTTCAGCAGCTCGTAGCAGCGCCGGCTCCCGGTCTTGAGCCAGATCTCGTACAGCCGCAGGATGTCCCGGTCGGAGTGCGTGTACGCGGTCTCGCTCACCTCGTTCAGGGCATCCACCATGGGCTGGAATTTCTCCGCCAGCTCGGCGAACACCGCCCCCAGTACTCTTCCCTTGCCGCGCGAGGTCGCGTGCGCGAGCGAGGCATAGGCGCGCCCGCCCATCGCCACGTGGTAGTCGATGTCGATGAGCCGGGCGGCGAAGCTGTGCGCAAAGAATCCGGCGACGAACAGCGATACATCGCCCAGGCGTTGCAGGGCGCGGTTGCGTTCCTCAACACTGGGGGCCTCGAACGCCTCGCACAGGAGCACGACCAGCGGCCTCAAGCGCATGCCCTCCGGGGTGCGCTCGTACAGCGCCTCGGAGCGCGCGAACAGCGTGAGCAGATTCACCACGTAGTGCTCGGTCTGGTCTTCGACCGCGAGGTGCTGCCTGGCGAGCGCCCCCTGCAGCGAGTCCCGGAAAAACTCGCGCAGATTCGCGACCGGTAGCACGCGGCTGGCAGCCTCACTCATCGATTCCCGCCTCCTCTACGATATTGAACGCCTCAGCCACTGTAAGGTTCACTCACAGGTACTGATAATTCCGTGATCTGCTACGCTGATCGGGCGCAGAATCCGCCTCCAGGGCTGGCAGCGCGGCCGGCACAGTGCTAATAACTCATCAGGGGGGGCGTTGGATCCGCAGCTGTTGAGCGTCCCGCGCGGCGGGCTTCTCGGCCTGTCCGGCTACCACTGGCTGGTCATCGCGGCCGGCTGGGCGGGATGGGGCTTCGATGTCTTCGACGCGGTGTTGTTCAACTTCGTAGCCCCCGACTGCATCCCGGCGCTCCTGCACCTGCCGCGCGGCTCACACGCCGCCCACCAGGCCGCGGTCTTCTGGACCGGCGCCATCAGCTCGGTCCTGCTGGTGACCTGGGCGCTGGGCGGAGTCCTGTTCGGCTGGGTCGCGGATCGGATCGGGCGCAAGCGGGCGCTGTTTGCGACCATCGCGCTCTACGCCGCCGGCACCGGCCTGTGCGCGCTGGTGACCAACATCGGGCAGCTGATCGCGTGCCGCGTCATCGCGGGCCTCGGAATCGGCGGGGAATGGGGCATCGGGGCCGCCCTGGTCGCGGAGGCGGTGCCGGAAGGCCGACGCGTGGAAGCCGGCGTCATCATGCAGACCGCCTCGCCGCTCGGAATCGTGCTGGCGAGCGCCGTGAACTATCAGATCGCCGGCGTGTGGTTCGCGGCGGACCCGCAGAGCTCCTGGCGTTACGTGTTCCTCGCGGGCCTGCTGCCGGTGCTGGTCGCTCTGGGCGTGCGCCTGTTCCTGCGGGAGAGTGCCCACTGGACGGCGAGCGCCGCCGGCACGCAAGCCCCCACGCCGCGCGAGCTGTTCGCCCCGGGGCTGCGTGCCGCCACCGTGAGCGGCGTGTTTGCGGCCGTCATCGCGGTGCTCACCTGGTGGGCCTGCAACGCGTTCATTCCGCTGCTCGGCCGCACGCTCGCCGCCGAGCACGCCGTGCGCGCCGGCCTCGCGCCGGCCGCTGCGGCGCTGCTCGCCGCCACGTGGCAGGCGCACGCTGCGAACGCCTTCAATCTCGGCGGGCTGCTGGGCGCGTTCGCCGCGGTGCCCCTCGCCAGAGG
This sequence comes from Gammaproteobacteria bacterium, assembly GCA_005878095.1. Classification (GTDB taxonomy): domain Bacteria; phylum Pseudomonadota; class Gammaproteobacteria; order Steroidobacterales; family Steroidobacteraceae; genus 13-2-20CM-66-19. The sequence goes on from VBNH01000047.1 coordinate 25,051, forward strand.
GCTCGGCCGCCGCCCGATGTTCATGGCCTACTTCCTGTTCTCGGCCCTGGCGCTGCTGCTCACCTTCGGCCTGCAGCTCACCCCGCAGACGCGCCTCGCCATGCTGTTCATGGTCGGCGCCGGGGTGTACGGCATCTTCGGCGCCTTCACGTTTTACCTGCCGGAACTGTTCCCCGTACGCCTGCGCGCCACGGGCGCGGGCTTCTGCTACAACATCGGACGCATCCTCGCCGCCGGCGGCCCGATGGTGGTCGGCCTGGTCTCGGCCATGGCGGGCGGCTCGAGCGCTGCGCTGATGCGCGTGCTGTTCTGGCTGGCGCTGGTGCCGCTCGCGGCAGCGCTGGTCGCGCGGTTCGCGATCGTGGAGACCCGCGGACGCACGCTGCCCGCCTGATGCGCAGTTTCACACCCCCAGCAGCGCTGCGAGCTGAGCGCAGTCCGTCACCATCACCTCGGGCACCGCCAGCTCCGGCGGCCACGCGCGTGCGCGCCGGTTCATCCAGGCGCTGACAAAGCCCGCGGCGCGCGCGCCTTCCACGTCCAGCAGCGGATCGTCTCCGACGTGCAGAATCTCCTGCGACGCGAGGCCGAGCTCGCGCGCGAGCCGCTCGAAGCACGATCGGTGCGGCTTGGCGGCGCCGATCTGCCGGGCATTCAGCGACACCGTGAATGCCTCATCGAGGCCGATGCGCGCGAGGTCGGCATTGCCGTTGCTGAGCGTGGCCAGGCGGTAGCGCTGGCGCAGCCGTGCAAGCGCCGGTGCCACGTCCTCGAACGGCTGCAGCTGGTTGCGCGCGGTGAGGAACACCTCGAACGCCTGGTGCGCGAGGCTCTGGTCGTAGCCGTGCTCGCGGACGTGGGCGGCGAGCGCGCTGAGTCGCAGATAGCTGAGGTCGTGGGCGTGGTGCGGCTCGCGACGCGCGAGCTCCTCGCGCGCTCTGCGCATGTCCTCGGACGAGAGCCGCTGTGCGATACGCGGGCAGTTCTCCTGCAGCCAGGCGTGCAGGCGCTCTTCGGCGCGCGCCAGCACCGGCTCGACATCCCAGAGTGTATTATCGAGGTCGAAAGCAATGGCGCGTACGTTGCTCAACACGCCCTGAAGGTTACCATTCAATGGCGCCGCTCACGCTCGTCATCGGCAACAAGAACTATTCCTCGTGGTCGTTGCGGGCCTGGCTGCTGATGAAGCACGTGGGCGTCGAATTCGACGAGATCCTGATCGCGCTCGACGCCGCCACCACCCACGAACAGATCGAGCGCTACGGCCCGAGTGGCCGCGTGCCGGTGTTGCTGCACGGGGAGCTGCGCGTCTGGGACTCGCTCGCCATCTGCGAATACGTCGCGGAGCTCACCGGCAAGGGCTGGCCGCAGGCGCGCGAGGCACGGGCGGTGGCGCGCTCGGTGTGCGCGGAGATGCACTCGGGCTTCGTCAACCTGCGCACCCTGTGGCCGATGAACGCGCGGGCGCGCAACCGGAGGAGCGTCATCGTGCCGGCGCTGGCGGCGGATATCGAGCGCATCGATGAGATCTGGAACGACTGCCGGCGGCGCTTCGCTGGCGGCGGACCGTGGCTGTTCGGCGAATACACGGTGGCGGATGCCATGTACGCGCCGGTGGTGCTGCGCTTCAAGACCTACGGCGCCCGCATCTCCGAGAGCGCGCGCTGGTATATGGCAAGCGTGCTGGAGGACGGCGCGCTGCAGGAATGGCTGCAGGCCGCCAAGCAGGAACCGTGGACGATCGCGGCCGACGAAGTCGGCTGATGCCGCGGCGGCGCGCTGCACCGCGCGAAAGGCCTCCCATGTCCCGGCACCTTGCCTCGTGGCTGCTGGTGTGCGCGCTCATCGCCCCCGGCGGCGGCGCACGCGCGGCCGACGGCCGCGGCGCGCGCTTTACGGTGGAAGACCTGGTGCTTCTCAAGCGCATCTCCGACCCGCATCTCTCCCCCGACGGCCGCCAGGTCGCCTTCGTGCAGCGCGAGACGGACATGGACGCCAACAAGGGCCGCACCAGCCTATGGCTGCTGGATCTCACGCCCGGCACGGCGCAGCCACGGCGCCTCACGGACGTCAAGGCAAACGACTCGAGCCCGCGCTGGTCGCCCGACGGCCGCACGCTCTACTTCATGTCGACGCGCTCGGGGAGCTCGCAGGTGTGGCGCCTGGCGCTCGCCGGGGGCGACGCGCAGCGCGTCACCGACTATCCGCTCGAGGTGGGCGCGTTCAAGGTGTCTGCGCGCGGGGATCTGCTCGCGCTGTCGATGGAGGTGTTTCCCGACTGCCCGACCCTCGCCTGCACCCGCGAGCGGCTCGACGCCAGGTCCAAGGACAAGGCGACCGGGCGCACCTACGAACGGCTCTTCATCCGCCACTGGGACAGCTGGAGCAACGGCACGCGTTCGCATCTGTTCAGCGCGCCGCAGAGTGCGGGCGGCGCTGCGAGCGCGACCCCGGTCGACGTGTCGAAGGGCTTCGATGCGGACATTCCCGGCAAACCCTTCGGTGGCGATGAGGACTTCGCCTTCAGTCCCGACGGCCGCTCGCTGGTGTTCTCGGCGCGCATCGCCGGGCACACCGAGCCCTGGTCGACCAACTTCGATCTGTTCCAGACGCCGGTGGACGGCAGCGCGGCGCCGGTGAATCTCACCGCCGGCAATCCCGCCTGGGATGCCCAGCCGGTGTTCCTCGCCAACGGGGACCTCGCCTGGCTTGCGCAGGAGCGCCCGGGGTTCGAGTCGGACCGCTTTCACATCGTGCTGAAGGACGCACGCACGGGCGCGGTGCGCTCCCTCACCGGCGGCTGGGATCGGACCGTCCAGCGCCTTGGCGCAACGCCCGACGGCAAGGCCCTGCTGGCCAGCGTCGATGAGCTGGGCCAGGCGCCCTTGTACCGGATCGACCCGAAGAGTGGGGCGCCGGTCAGACTCGTCGCCGGCGGCGCGGTGGCGGAGTTCAGCGCGGCACGCGGGCGCGTGGTGTTCGCGCGCGCGGACCTGGGCGGTCCGGACGATCTGTACGTGATCGGGCTGCGTGGCGGCCCGGTCAGGCGACTCACCGACGTGAACCACGAGTTGCTCGCCGGCCGTCGCACGAGCGACTTCGAGCAGTTCAGCTTCAAGGGCTGGAACGATGAGACCGTGTACGGCTACCTCGTGAAGCCCTACGGGTTCGAGCCCGGCAGGCGATACCCGATCGCGTTCGTGGTGCACGGCGGTCCGCAGGTGAGCTTCGGGAACCTGTGGACCTACCGCTGGAACGCGCAGGCCTTCGCCGGCGGCGGCTATGCGGTGGTGATGATCGACTTTCACGGCTCGCCCGGTTACGGCCAGGCGTTCACCGACTCCATCAGCCGCGACTGGGGCGGCAAACCCCTCATCGATCTGCAGAAGGGACTCGCGGCCGCACTCGAGAAGTATCCGTGGCTCGACGGAGAGCGCGTCTGCGCGCTCGGCGCCTCCTACGGCGGCTTCATGATGAACTGGATCGAGGGCCACTGGCCGGATCGCTTCCGTTGCATCGTCAATCACGACGGGGTGTTCGAGCAGCGCATGATGTATTACGCCACCGAGGAGCTGTGGTTCCCGGAGTGGGAGTTGGGCGGCCCGCAGTATGAGAATCCGCAGGGCTACGAGGCTGCGAACCCCGTCACCCTCGTGTCGAAGTGGCGCACTCCGATGCTGGTCATCCACGGCGAGCAGGACTTCCGCATCCCCTATCCGCAGGGCATAGGCACCTTCACGGCGCTGCAGCGGCGCGGCATCGAGAGCAAACTCCTGATCTTCCCGGACGAGAATCACTGGGTGCTGAAACCCGCCAACAGTGTGCTCTGGTACCACACCGTATTGGAGTGGCTCGACACTCACCTGAAGGACTCACCTCACCAGCCGAGCACTCCGTAGACGCGGGAGCGCAGGGGCTCGACACGCATCTGAAAAACTGACTGCAGCAGCCCACGCACTTCGTCGATGCGGGAGCGCAAGGGCTCGACACTCACCTGAAAGCCGATTGCGATCAGGTCCGGTCGGGGGCCGCTAGCGGGTCTTGCGAAATCGGTAACCGGCGAGCAACAGGGAGTCGGCGGTGAACTCCGCCACCGACTCCCCGGGCGCCGCGCCGCCGGTGTTGTGGCAGAGCTTCGGATCGTAACTGGCCGTGAACTGCTCGCCGGTCTTCTTCCACGCGAGCTCGCACCCCGGCGCGCTCTGCACGTCCTCGACCACGACGCCGGTGAACAGCTCCGGATGCTCCTGCCCGTCGCGCCAGCGTAGCGGCTCGGCGAAGGTGTAGACGGTCTCGAGGATGCCGCGCTTCTCGTCGACCTTGAAGCTGAACAGCCGCTCGCTCATGACGCGGCGCGGATCGTCGGCAGCCATCTCCTGCGCATAGAACACGTGATGCCCGAGGCGCGGCGTGTACACCTTCACGATGATGAGCGCGATGCGGTCGTGCGGCGGTTGCACGCCGCGCTGCGGGTCGCTGTCGGCCTGGGCGGTGTTGTCGTACCTGCCCGGCAGCCAGCCCAGAAGCTGCGTGAGCTCGCTCTCGCGCAGCTTGCTCTGGTCGGCACAGGCGCCGAGCAGTCCGAGGACGACCATCGCGGTCGCGGCGGCGGCGCGCGCGGTGGCGTTGGCGGGCGCGGCCGGGGCGCTCTCAGCCATACGAGGCCCGCCACTGGGCGCGATACTTCAGCCCGAGGTCCATGAGATGCTCGAGGAGCTCGCCGTAGGGGGTGCCGGCGGCGCGCGCTGACTCGGCAAAGTCCTCGGCGGCCTCGAGATTCGGGTTGGCGTTCGCCTCGAGCACGTAAACCTGGCCTTGCGTGGTCACCCTGAAATCCATGCGAGCATAGCCGGACATGCCGAGCGCCCGGTAGATGCGGCGCGAGAGCCGATCGAGCGCGGTGAGCACCGGCGCTGGCAGGTCGGCGGCCGCATGGGTGGTGATGCCGTACTTCGCCTGGTAGCGCTTGTCCCATTTCACCTTGCGCGTGGCGATGGCCGCGAGCGAATCGGGCATGGAGCCGAACACCATCTCCCACACCGGCAGGCGCGTGAGCCGCTCGTTCCCCATCATGCCGACGTACAGCTCGCGGCCTTCGATGTATTCCTCCACCAGCGCATCGGATTTCACCTGTTCGTGGACGAACTCGATGCGTTCCTTCAGCTTCGCGGCGTCCTCAACCACCGATGCCTGGGCGATTCCGAGGGACGCGTCCTCGACCGTGGATTTCACGAACAGCGGAAAGCGCAGCCTCCGCGGCACGTGAGTGCGCGCGCCGCGGCGGAACACGGCGAACTGCGGGGTGGCGATGCGGTGAAACGCCAGCAGCTGCTTCGACAGCGACTTGTCGCGCGACAGCAGCAGCCCGCGCGGATTGCAGCCCGTGTACGGCTGGCGCATGAGTTCCAGGAACGCCACCACGTGCTGATCGTAGGTGACGATGCCGTCGAATTCCTCCAGCAGGTTGAAAACGACGTCCGGTTGCCAGTCGGCGATCGCGGCACGCAGCTCGGTGAGGCTGTCGAGCACCCCGACGCAGCGCACGTCGTGCCCGAGTTTACGCAGCGTGGTGCTGACGTCGTACTCGGTGCGCCACTCCTCGATTTCCTTGTCGCTGTGACCTTCGAGACTCTCCGGAGGCACCAGGCTCGCGTGCACCACGACGAGCGTGCGCAGTGGTCTCATAGCGGCAAGTGCGGAGTCTCGCGCTCGGAGTAAAGCCCCGTGAGCCGCTCGAGCATCCAGCGCGAGTAACGCAGGGCGTCGCGGCGGTTGCCGTACACGTAGAGTTTGAGGCGCTCACTGCGCTCGATGAGCATGCGCAGCACCTGCTCGACGCTGTAGCGCTCGATGCGCAGCGCCCGCGCCACGGCCGGGACCAGCGGGCGCAGGTGCGCGCGCAGCAGGGTCGCCGCCCGCGGGGCGTCGCGGCGCGAGCGCTCGGGGCTGAAGGCGCGGCGCAGCAGCTCATCGGCGAGCCCGCGCCGGATCTGGCGGTTGCGCGCGAGCTTGCGGCGATAGTGCTGCGCCAGGGTGCGGGTGTTGTGCTCGAGCGGCTCGATGCGCGTGCGGTTGCGTACCGGTGGGCGCACGCCGCGCACGCTCGCCACCAGCTCATCGACCGCCCGCAGCTTGTGCAGCGCCGGCCAGTCCGCGTAGCTCTTGCGCCAGCCGGATTTCGGCGTCAGCCACACGGCGAACGTCTCGGCAAAGTCCTCGGTTGGATGCGCCTGTGCGTACCACTCGCCCAGGTGATGCACGTAGCGCCGGCTGTCGGGGCGTGCCCGGTAGCGCGCCGGATACGGGAGCGAGGCGGGTCCGAACACGGCTCGCCAGCGCTTGCGCCGCCGCAGCCGGTAGGCATTGTCGAGCGCGTGTCCGGCCTCGTGACGCAGGATGCGCAGCAACAGCCGGGTGTTGCCGCCTTCCGCCTCGTGCATGATGCGCCGCTCGAGCCGCTCCAGGCGCGGATGCGCGAGGTAGAACGGCACCGCGATGCCCGGGACGCCGTCGGGCGAGAACCACTCCTCGGACAACCACACGTGGGGGCGCAGAGCGATGCCGCGGCGCTCGAGGTCCGCATACAGGCGCCGCACGTGCGCGGCCAGCGGGGAGCGCCGGATGGAAAGCCTCAGATCGCAGAAGCGCTTGCGCAGCAGCTGCTCATCGGACAGACGCACCCAGGGCCGATCCTTGGCGCGCGCCGCGATTTTCGTCCGGCGTGTCGGGGACATGGCGAAGCGAATGTACGAGGAAATACGGGTAAGTGAGCTTACCCAAGCGCTCGCGCGCTGTCTGCCGTGGAGCCCGCAGTTCTCGCGCAGACACAGTCGCCGGCGCTCAGCCGCCGAACTGCAGCATCGCGTGCGCGAGCAGCCGATCCGCGCAGCTCTCGATCAATTGCTTTTTGATCAGGCTGTTGCGCCACAAAGTGGGGATCGCACTTGCAGTGTAGTGCGCACCCGCAAGCGCCCCGCACGCCGCGGCGACCACATCGGAGTTGCCGCCGAGGTTGGCGGCCGAGAGCACCGCATCGCGAAAATTCCCTGCGCCGGCAAAGGTCTCCAGCGCCGCGGCGAGCGCGGCCGGCGCGCCGTCGTCCTGGGGGGCGCTGGGTGGGCTCACATGCTGCGCTGCATCGAGTGCGGACTGCGCCTGCGCCAGGATCACGGAGCGCGGCTCCCCCGAAAGCGCGGCGTGCAACGCCTGCGCCAGCGCGCGACACGCCGTCAGGACGGCCGGCGCCTGGCAGGTGGTGCGGGCCGCCTCGGCGGCCCACTCGGCCGCGGCCGCGGGCTGTGCGAAGAAGTACATGGCCACCGGCGCGACGCGCGACAGGGCTTCCGGATCGAGCGCCTCGGGGTCGTGCGAGCCGGAGAACGGCTGCCGCCGCCACTGTGCGAGCGCCAGCGCGCGGGCCGTGCCGGCGGTGATACCGAGGCATTGTCCGGTGCAGGACAGATACCCCTCCTGCTGCCAGCGGCGAAAGCGCGCGACCTGATCGCGGCCATCGAAGCCCTCGCACCCGAGCAGGCTCTCGGCGAGACACAGCGCCATCGCGGTGTCGTCGCTCCAGCCGCCGCGGGGCAGGTCAAAGGGTCCACCGCCGAGCATGTCGCCCACGGGCGTGAATTTTCCCGGCCGGCGGTATTGGGTGGCGGCCGCGACCGCATCCCCCACCGCCAGTCCGAGGAGCGCGCCGTGAAAGCGCTCCCGCAAGCCGCGTGCCGCCGACAATATGGCGGGCTCGAACAGCGGATCCGCGCGCGCTGCGCCCGCTCGCGCCCAGCGCCGCACGTACTCGGTCTGCTCGGGGGTCTCCGGAACGTGCGCCCACAGCTGCGCCCGCTCGTTTTGCTGCCACAGGCGGTTGAGCTCGTCCAGGGCCGCCTCCCCCGACAGCCCGTTCTCGCCCAGCAGGCAGCCGACCACCGTGCCGGTGCGGCCGATCCCCGCGCGGCAGTGCAGGTAGACCACCCGGCCCGAGCGCACGGCGTCGCGCAGGCGATCGAGCAGCTCCCCCATGTGCCCGGGCTGTGCGGGAACGCCGTGGTCGGGGATGGGCATGCGGAAATAGTCGACGTGCGGCGGGAGGTGTGCGTCGTAGGGTGGGAGCTCATCCGGCTGGGTGAGATCGATGAAACAGCTGACGCCCGCTTCCAGCAGGCGCCGCAGGCGCGCCCGGGTCGCCGCCGCGGTGGACCCGCCCGGATGCTCACCGGCAAGCAACTGACCGGGCAGCACCCAGTAGGAGTTAGGCAGCGGGAGCGCGGCAGGCGCGGCGAGCGGGGAGCCGTCCATCCGCGGCTCTCTCAGGCAGGGGCCGGGACGGCCAAGGCCGCGAGGGCTTCCTCATCCTGCGTGGCGGTCGGCCCAACCCGGCGCCCGTCGAGGCTACTGAAGTCGAAGTGCCGGGTGTCGGCCAGATGCTCGGGCTCGACGTTGCGCAGCGCTGAAAAAATCGACTCGGTGCGACCGGGGAACTCGCGCTCCCAGTCGGCGAGCATTTTCTTCACCGCCACGCGCTGCATATGGTCCTGCGAGCCGCACAGCGTGCAGGGGATGAGCGGAAAGGCGCGGCCGCGCGCGTAGCGCTCGATGTCGCGCTCGGCGACGTACGCGAGCGGCCGGATGACCACGTGGCGGCCGTCGTCGGACAGCAGCTTCGGCGCCATCGCCTTCAGGCGCCCGCCAAAGAACAGGTTGAGGAACAGCGTCTCGACGATGTCATCACGATGGTGCCCGAGCGCGATCTTGCTGATGCCGTTCTCGGTGGCGAAGCGGTACAGCGCCCCGCGCCGCAGCCGCGAGCACAGGCCGCACAGGGTGCGTCCCGGCGGGACGACGCGCTTCACGACGCTGTACGTGTCCTGCTCGATGACGTGCCACGGCACGCCCAGGCCCTGCAGGTAGTGCGGCAGGACCTGCGCGGGAAAACCGGGCTGCTTCTGGTCGAGATTGACGGCGATGAGATCGAAGCGCACCGGGGCGCTGCGCTGGAGCGAGAGGAGCATGTCGAGCAGCGTGTAGGAGTCCTTGCCCCCGGACATGCACACCATCACGCGGTCGCGGTCGGCGATCATGCGGTAGTCGGCGATCGCCTTGCCGACCGAGCCGCGCAGCTGCGCCGCCAGGCGCTGCAGGGTGCGGGAAGGCTTTGCGGCGGCGGGGATCACGGTAGCTGACGGACTCTTCGGGTGCGGCGGCGTATGGGCAGTGCACCGCCATTGAGGCGTGGCCTCGATTCAGGCCGCGGCGCTGCTGGCGGTGCTGGCGGTGCTCTCGAGATACTTTGCCTCGACGTAGCGCACGAAGGAAGTGGCTGACAGGGGCTTGCCGGTGGCACCCTTCAGCAGATCCTGCACCGGCACTTTGGCGCCGAGGCCATGCACGTTGGTGCGCAGCCAGCCCAGGAGCCCGGAGAATTCCCCGCGCGCGAGCTGCTCATCCAGCCCCTGCACTTCGGCCCGCAGACTCTCGTAGAGCTGCGCGGCGATGACCGCGCCGAGAGCATAGGACGGGAAGTAGCCGAAGGAGCCGACGGCCCAGTGGATGTCCTGCAGGCAGCCTTCGAGGTCGTTGGAGGGGCGAATCCCGAGGCGCTGCTCCATGCCGGCGCTCCACGCTTCCGCCAGATCACGCACCGCCAGCTCCCCGGAGAGCAGCTGCTGCTCCAGCTCGTAGCGCAGCATGATGTGCAGCGGGTAGGTGAGCTCGTCCGCGTCGACCCGGATCAGTCCGCGCCGCACCCGCGTCAGATGGCCGTAGACATTCTCCACGTCCCACTCCGGTCCGCTCGCCCCGAAATGCTTCCCCAGCAGCGGCTGCACGTAGCGCACGAACGGGCGGCTGCGGCAAACCATCATCTCGATGAGCAGCGACTGGCTCTCCTCGAGAGCCATGCCCCGGTCGCGCCCTACGGGCTGGTCGCGCCAGTCCTGCGGCAGGCCGAGGTCGTACATCGCGTGCCCGGTCTCGTGCAATGCCCCGAGCAGACCCGAGAAAATGTCGTCGGGATCAAAGCGCGTGGTGACGCGGATATCCCCCGGCACCCCTTCGGTGAAAGGCTGCTCGCTCTCATCGAGTCGTCCGCGCTCGAAGGGGAAACCGACGCTCTTCATCACTTCCACCGCCAGGGCGCGCTGCTTGCTCGCCGGGAACTTGCCGGTGAGCGGCAGCAGCGGGCGAGTTTCCTGCACGGCGATCGCTTCGCGGATCAGCGACGGCAGCCGGCGCGACAGCGCCTTGAACATGGCGTCGATGTCCGCGGTGGTCAGTCCGGGGCTGAACTCGTCCACCAGCGCATCGTACGGGGCGAGATTGAGCGCCTGGCCCAGCAGTGCGGCCTTGTCGCGCACCAGGTGAACGACTTCCTCGAGGTAGGGCGCGAACGCTGCGAACTTGCCCTGGGCGCGGGCCTCGAGCCAGCGCGATTCGGCACGCGAAGCGGCCTTGGTGAGGCGCGACACGAGCGTGACCGGGGTGGCGATGGCATGGTCGCGCTGGCGGCGCATCTCGTGCAGGTTGGCGATCTGCCAGTCGGCCAGCCCCTGAGTGTTCGCCTGAGCGCGGTCCAGGAGCCGCGTGATGCGCGGCGCCGTGAGCAGCGCGTGGTGCTCGGTCTCCAGCGCCGCGAGCTGCTCGCCGCGCACGTCGGCGCTGCCGCGCGGCATCATCACCGCCGCGTCCCAGCGCAGCAGCGCCAGAGCACCGCGGAAGGCATGCAGGCGCCTGAACTCCTGTTCGAGTTGCTTGTAGGGCGAGGCAGACATGGGCGATTCGACAGCGGGGAGACGGCGACTAGTTTACCAGCTCCGGCGGACCCCTGCCCCGCCCACTGGAGTGGATTATTGTTATTAATCAATATGTTACTTTACATGTCAGGAAATTGACGTGCGCGGCGCTTGACGCCGCGCGAGCCTTGAGGGCCAAAGTTGGCGACAGATTATGTCGCCTGCTGCAGTCACTGCAGCGCGCCCGCCGCGTGCAACGCCTCCGCCGCGTGCAACGCCTCCGCCGCGTGCAACGCCTCCGCCGCGTGCAGCTCGCGCTCGTGCCGCCGGCCTCGCGAGCGCCACGGCAGCGCCTGCCACGCGAGCATCGCGCGCTTGCGATCCTCTCCCCAGTGATAACCCCCGAGGGCACCGTCCTGACGCAGCACGTTGTGGCAGGGAATGAGCCACGCCACCGGGTTGGCGCCGACGGCCCTGCCCACCGCCCGCGCGGCGCCGGGGCTGCCCACGGCACGCGCGAGTGCCCCGTACGTGGTCGGTCCGGCGGAGCCGAGCTCGAGCAGCGCCTGCCAGACCTTGAGCTGAAAGTTCGTGCCCTTCACGGCGAGCTTCAGGGGTGGCGCGTCCCGCGCCGCAGCCGCGCCGCGGGACGAGCCCCAGACGCGTGCCGCCAGGGCAGCCGCGGCGTCCTCGTCGCGCCGCAGGCGCGCCTGCGGCCAACTGGCGGCGAGCGCCGCCACGCAGGCGCCCTCGGTCCTTTGCTCGACGAAGGCGAGATGGCACAGCCCGCGCGGGGTGCTCGCGAGCAGCGCGCGCCCGAAAGGCGTGTCGGTGAGGCCGTAGGTGATCTGCATGCCGCGGCCACGGGCCTTGAGCTCCCCCGGGGTGACCGCTTCCAGCGTGACCATCAGGTCGTGCAGCCGCGAGGGTCCCGACAGGCCGACACAGTACGCCGCCTCGAGCACCGAGGGGGTGGTGGCGAGCGCTGCGCGGGCGGCGCGCGCGGTGACGTACGCCAGGTACTGCCGGGGCGTGACGCCAGCCCAGCGGCGGAACAGGCGGTTGAAATGGAACTCCGACAGGTGCGCGGAAGCGGCGATCGCGGCCAGGCGCGGCTGCGCGCGGAAGTTGGCGTCGATGAAGCGGATCGCTCGGGCGATGCGCCCGAAATCGCGGCTGTCGAGGAATGCAGGCCCGGTGTTCATGGGGGTTGATGATAGTGCCACGCGCGCGGCGCGCGACCCGATTCTTGCGGCGCGCTCTGCGCGCAGCGCGCCCCGGCCCATGACCCCCTTCAGTTACACTGCCGCGGCGGCGCTGCGGCTCTCAGGCTCGATTTCAGCGCCACAGGTGCGAGCAGGGCCAGCGCGCCACGACCACGCCCACGCCGATCGACAGCACCAGCAGCAAGGTAACCGTGAGGCCGATCAGCACACGCCGCATCGCTGCATCATAACCTGACATGCAACTGCTGAAATAACCGCCACGTGCCAGAGAAACTCGCCATCTGTCTGCTCGCCTCCGAAGTCGAGCCGCTCTCCAAGACCGGCGGGCTCGGGGACGTGAGCGGGGCGCTGACCAGGTATCTGTACGGCGCCGGGCATGACGTGCGCCTCTTCACGCCGTGCTACGCCTCCATCGACCGCGCGGCGTATGCCGCGCAGCCCCTCGCGGCCCTGCAGCAGGTGCCGCTGGCGCTGGGACCGAACAAGTACGTGTTCTCGGTGCTGCGCGCGCAGTTGCCGGGCGGCGCGCCGGCGTATCTGATCGACTGCCCCGCGCTGTATGCGCGCACCGGCCTCTACACCAGCGATCCGGACGAGCACCTGCGCTTCCTCGCTTTCACGCGCGCGGCCCTCACCGCCTGCCAGCGCCTCGGCTGGGCGCCGCAGGTTCTGCACTGCAACGACTGGCACACCGCCTTTGCGCCGCTGTTCCTCAGGACGGCCTGGCAGGACGAGCCGCTGTTCGCGGCGACCCGCACGGTGCTGACGATCCATAACATCGGCTATCAGGGCATCTTCCCGGCGGCCCGGATTGCCGATCTCGGGCTGCCGGGCCGGCGCAATCTGCTGCACCAGCCGGACCTCGCCGCCGGGCGGATCAACGCCCTGCGCCACGGCATCCTGTATGCCGACTCCATCACCACGGTCAGTCCGACGCACGCGCGCGAGATCTGCTCGGATGAGTATGGCATGGGGTTGCAGGACAGCCTGCGCGAGCGCCGCCACGCCGTGACCGGCATTCTGAACGGGGTCGACTACGAGGAGTGGGATCCGCGCCACGACCGCTACCTGCCGGCCCACTATGACCCCGAGCGGCTTGCGGTGAAGGGTGAGCTGAAGCGTCAGTTCGCGCGGCGCCACAGGCTCGCGGCGGCCTCCAAGGTGCCACTGGCCGGGGTCGTGAGCCGGCTGGCGGTCCAGAAGGGCATCGAGCTCATGTTCGAGGCTTTACCGAAGACGCTCAGCGCGCGGCCGCTCGCCTTCGTCGCTCTCGGGAACGGTGAGCCGCAGTACGAGGAGTTCTTCACCGCCCTCGAGCGGCGCTTCCCGGGGCGGGTGGTGTTTCACTACGGCTACGACGAGGAGCTCGCGCACTGGATCGAGGCGGCGAGCGATCTGTTTCTCATGCCCTCGCGCTACGAGCCGTGCGGGCTCAACCAGATGTACAGCCTGCGCTACGGTACGGTGCCGGTCGTGCGCCGCACCGGCGGACTCGCCGACTCGGTGCAGCACTACGACACCCGGACCGGCACCGGCACGGGCGTGGTGTTCAACGATTTCAACGCCCAGGCTCTGGAGTGGGCGCTGAACACGGCGCTCGACCTGTACGCCACGCCGCGGCACTGGACGCGGGTGGTGCGAAATGGCATGCAGCAGGACTTCTCCTGGGAGCGCCAGGCGGGCGAGTACGTGGCGCTCTACCGGCGACTCATCGCAGGCTGAAGCTGCCGCGCTCCTCGAACGGAATCGAGCGCATCAGGCCCTCCGCCAGCGCGATCCTGCCGGTGAGACGGTAGGCGACGCTCCGCCCGGGCGGCTCCGACCCGCGCCCGAGAAGCTTCAAGAGCGCGCCCGCGAGGTTGGTGGTGACGTCCATGTCGAATTCGGCCTCTCCCATGGGGGGCACGACGAAGCTTGCGGCCGAGGCGCCGCTCGCCAGCTGCTGCCCCTCGACCTCCAGGGTGTACTCGAGTCCCTTCACCGGGAGCCTGCGGTCGTTGGGGTTCTGCACGCGCATGCGCACCTTGAGGCGCTGTTCCCACAGGTCGCCGCGCTCGATCTGCACGTCGACCACCGAGAGCCTCGGGGTGATGAATTTCGAGGTGAGCGCGCAGGCGCCGAGCAGCAACGCGGCCGCGCACAGAGCCGGGAAGCAACGGCCGACGGCTCTCATCCCGGCGCGCGCCCGAAAGTGCCGTTCAGGCGCGCGTAGTCGCGCGCCAGCTGCGCGGTGAGCGCGCCCGCGGGCAGTCGCCAGGTCCAGTTTCCCGCTACGGTTCCCGGGGTGTTCAGTCGCGCGGAGGAGTCCAGGCCGAGGATGTCCTGCGCCGGAATGATGGCGAGGCGCGCCACCGACCCCAATGCTGCGCGTATCAGCGCCTCGGGCATGGTGCCCGGGGTCAGGCGCAGAAAATAATCGACCCGCTGCGCGGTGTCGCGGTCCAGGCTCGCGTACCAGCCAAGCGTGGTGTCGTTGTCGTGGGTGCCGGTGTATACGACGCAGTCACGCTCGTGCAGATACGGCAGGTGCGCATTGGCGGGGTCGCCGTCGAAGGCAAACTGCAGCACCCGCATTCCCGGGAGCCCAAAGCCGCTCTTCAGCGCCAGCACGTCCTCGGTGATGACCCCGAGATCCTCGGCGACCAGCGGCAGGTCGCTGAACTCGTCCAGGAGCCGGCGCAGCAGCAGCTCTCCCGGAGTGCTGAGCCAGGCGCCGCCGCGCGCATCGGGAGCGCCGGCGGGCACGGCCCAGTGGGCGGCGAGCGCCCGGAAATGATCGATGCGCAGCAGATCCATCCGCGCCAGCTGCGCGCGCACCCGCCCGAGCCACCAGCTGAAGTCGGTGCGGCGCAGTGCCTGCCAGTCATAGACCGGATTGCCCCACAGCTGGCCCAGTTGCGAGAAGTAATCCGGCGGCACGCCCCCGACCGCGGCCGGCTCGCCGGTGGCGGTGAGCTGGAACAGCTCGCGATGCGACCAGGTCTCCACCGAGGAGGGGCCGACGTAGAAGGGCAGATCGCCGAACAGCCGCACACCGCGCGTGCGCGCGTGCGCGCGCAGCTGGTTCCACTGGACGTGGAAGGCGTATTGCTCGCGCTCGATGCGCGCGATCGCGGGCGCGAGCTCACTCGCGGCCTGCGCGAGCGCCTCGGGCGCGCGGTCGCGCAGCGGCGGCGGCCACTGCCAGAACGGCGCACCGCCGTGCGCGCGCGTCAGCGCGTCGAACAGCGCGTAGTCGTGCAGCCACGGGCCGGAGGCCGCCAGGAACTCCGGGTCGATCGGCGCGTCGGGATCGGGCAGCTCCGCCGCATCGAGAAACGCCGCGTTGCCTGCGTGGTCCGAACGCACCCAGTAGGGGGAGCGATCCTCGCCCACCGGTCCCGCCGGCAGGATCTGCCACACGCAAAAGGCCGCGTCGCTCAGCCAGTCGACGAAGGCGCGGCCGCCGCGACCGAGTGCCGCATCGAGGGCCGACAGCGGCAGCAGCACCCCGGCGCGGCGCCGGTCGAAGACGGGTAATCGCATGCTGGTCACACCTTGGGCTGCCGCCTTGGGGTCAGCCGCCGGTGGCGCGACGCATGCTTCCGCCGTGCTCGGGAGCACCGTGCCCGGTCGAGATCGGCAGCGTGAGCTC
>VBNH01000128.1 GCA_005878095.1 Gammaproteobacteria bacterium
AGAAAATCCAGCCCCGCGACCAGGCCCCCGCCCACCACGCTCCCCACCACGCCGCCGGCCGTCTGCCGCAGCGCCCCGGGCTGCCAGTGCAGCGTCGTGAGCCCGCAGCTCGCCACCAGTACCAGCACGAACCCCGCGATGCGCACCAGGGTGTTGACCCGCGAGATCCCTTGCGCCTTCAGGCGGCGCTGCAGGCCCCAGCAGGCCGCCGCCAGCACCAGCGGGAACAGGAACGCCGGGCGCCCGAAGAGAAAAAACAGCACGTCGGCGAGCCACGCGCCGATGACGCCGATACGGTTGTGCACCGGGGCGGAATTGCCGGTGAAGGAGAATCCGGGGTCATCGGGGCTGTAGGTGAGCAGCGCGATGAGCAGCACCAGCGCCACGATGCCCAGCGCGATGACGGCGCTCTCGTACAGGCCGCGGGTCACGGCCGACGTGAGGCGCGCACCCGCGCGTGCCGACGCAGAGGTTTCAGCCAATCCCTTGATTCTCCGTCTTAAGATAGACGGCTGCCATTATAGGGCTTGGTACCATGCACGGACGCTGAATCAAATCGGGAGCCCCATGACGACCACCCGGCACGCTCGCCTGATCATCCTAGGCTCAGGCCCCGCGGGCTACAGCGCCGCAGTCTATGCCGCGCGCGCCAATCGCGCGCCGCTGCTGATCACGGGCGTCGAGCAGGGCGGACAGCTCATGACGACCACCGACGTCGACAACTGGCCGGGCGATGTCGAGGGTCTGCAGGGCCCGGCGCTCATGGAGCGCATGCGGCGTCACGCCGAGCGCTTCGCCACCGAGATCGTGAACGACCACGTGCAGGCCGTGGACCTTGGCGTGCGGCCCTTCAGGCTGCGCGGCGACGCCCGCAGTTACAGCTGCGATGCGCTGATCATCGCCACCGGCGCGACGGCCCGCTACCTGGGGCTGCCCTCGGAGGAGCGCTTCCGTGGCCGTGGCGTCTCGGCGTGCGCCACCTGCGACGGCTTCTTCTTTCGCAACCAGCGCGTCGCGGTGGTGGGCGGTGGCAACACCGCGGTCGAGGAGGCGCTGTACCTGTCGCACATCGCGCAGCACGTCACGCTCGTGCACCGGCGCGACAAGCTGCGTGCGGAGAAGATCCTGCAGGAGCGGTTGTTTCGCGAAGTGAGCGCCGGCAGGGTGTCGGTGATCTGGAACCAGACCATCGACGAGGTGCTCGGTAGCGAGCACGGTGTCAGCGGCGTGCGCCTGCGCCCGCTCGGCGGCGGCGCTGCGCAGGCACTCGCCGTGACCGGCCTGTTCGTCGCCATCGGCCACACCCCCAACACGGCCCTGTTCGAGGGACAGCTCGCCATGCGCGCCGGCTACATCACCGTGCGCAGCGGGCTCGATGGCGAGGCCACCGCCACCAGTGTGCCGGGAGTGTTTGCGGCCGGGGACGTCGCCGACCACGTGTACCGCCAGGCCGTCACCTCGGCGGGCGCCGGCTGCATGGCGGCGCTCGATGCGGACCGCTATCTCGAGACCCTCGACGCGCCGGCGCACGGCTGATCAGCGACTGCCATGCCCACCGACAAGGCCGAATTCCTGCGCAGCATCCACGAGCTCGAGCCGCAGCAGTGGAATGCGCTGGGCGCGCAGCGCAATCCCTTCACACGCCACGAGTTCCTGGCGGCGCTCGAGCGCACGCACTGCGTCGGTCCGGGCAGCGGCTGGGAGCCGCGCTACCTCGCCCTGTACGACGCCCGGGGGCTCGCGGCGGCGGCGGCGGCGTTCGTCAAGACGCATTCGTTCGGCGAGTTCGTGTTCGACTTTGCCTGGGCGCGCGCCTACGAGCGCGTGGGCCGCCGTTACTATCCGAAGCTCACGCTCGCCGCGCCGTTCACGCCGGCGACCGGACCGCGCCTGCTGGTGCGCGCCGACCTGGATCGGGACGCCCTCGCCGCGCGCCTGCTCGAGCATCTGGAGGGGCACGCCGCGAGCCACGGATTGTCCGGGGTGCATGCGCTGTTTCTCGATGAGCCGGCGCGTGCCGCCTGCGCACAGCGCGGCTGGCTGTTGCGCCGCGACTGCCAGTTTCACTGGAGCAATCGCGGTTACGCGAGCTTCGATGACTACCTGGGCACCTTCACCGCCGAGAAGCGCAAGAAGGCGCGTCGCGAGCGCCGCCGCGTGGCGGATGCGGGCGTGCGCTTCGAGACGCGCTTCGGCGGCGAGCTCGACGAGCCGCTCCTCGACCGTATCTATGACCTGCACCGCGACACGTTCGCGCGCCACGGGCACGAGCCGTATCTGACGCGCGCGTTCTTCAGCGCGGTGGCGCGCGCGCTGCCGGAATCCTTGATGGTGAAGCTCGCCGTGCACGGACGCGCGGTGGTGGCGGCCGCGATCTTCTTCTGCTGCGACGAGGCGCTGTTCGGTCGCTACTGGGGGGCGGCCGCCGATTACCACAGCCTGCATTTCGAGGCGTGCTACCACCAGGGGATCGAGTTCTGCATCGAACGCCGCATCGCGCGTTTCGAGCCCGGCACCCAGGGCGAGCACAAGGTGAGCCGCGGATTCGAGCCCACCATCACCTGGTCCGCGCACTACATCGTCGATCGGCAGTTCCGCGCCGCCATTGCCGAGTACCTGGCGCGCGAAGCCGCGGCGGTGCAGGCCTACGCGCTGGAGGTGCAGGGGCACGTTCCCTATCGCGGCCGGCGCACCGCAGGGCGGGTGTGAAGACCATCACCTGGCTGTCGGCGCAGGACGCGCCGGAGTGGTTTCCGCCGCTCGAGCAGGCGCTGGAAGAGCCGAGCGGGTTGCTGGCGGCCGGTGGCGACCTGTCACCCGAGCGCCTCATCGCCGCCTACCGGCGCGGGATCTTTCCGTGGTACTCGCCAGGTCAGCCGGTGCTGTGGTGGTCGCCCGATCCGCGCGCGGTGTTGTTCCCCGAGGAATTTCACTGCACTCGCAGCCTCGCCAAGACGCTGCGCAACGGCGGCTTCAGTTACTCGATGGATCGGGACTTCGCCGCCGTCATCGATGGCTGCGCCGCCCCGCGCGCGGCAAGCCCCGGCACCTGGATCACCTCCGACATGCGTGCCGCCTACCTCGAGCTGCAGCGCCTCGGGCACGCTCACAGCATCGAGGTCTGGCGGGGCTCTGAGCTGATGGGCGGTCTGTACGGCGTGCGCCTGGGAGGGGTGTTCTTCGGCGAGTCGATGTTCAGCCGCGCACGCGACGCTTCCAAGGCCGCACTCGCGCACCTGGTCGCGGTGTGCCGGCGCAACAGTCTGGCGGTGATCGATTGCCAGCTGCCCTCGCGCCACCTCACGAGTCTCGGCAGCCGCACCATTCCACGCAGCCAGTTCCAGGCCCTGCTGCGCGAGCACGTGCGCGTGCCGTCAGCGGCGCTCGCACCCCCGTGAGGCGCGCGCACGCAAATTGCCAGGGGAGCGCGCTTTGTGCTCCAATTCGCGCCCCCGAGCCGGTAAGGTGGTATGTCCAAAGAAGACGCGATCCAGATGGAAGGCGAGGTCGTCGAGACCCTGCCCAATACGACTTTCCGGGTGAAACTGAAGAATGGCCACGTGGTGACCGCGCACATCTCCGGCAAGATGCGCAAAAACTACATCCGCATCCTGACCGGGGATGCGGTCACGGTGGAGATGACCCCCTACGACCTGACCAAGGGCCGCATCGTCTATCGCGGCCGCTGACCACCCCGGGATCCGCGCTCAAGCCGGGACGGCCGGCAGCTGCGCCGGCTCGTACTGCAGCGCCAGCTGCGTGCCATCCTCCGAAACCGACACGCGCACGTGGCCGCCGCCGGCGAGTCGGCCAAACAGCAGCTCCTCGGCCAGCGGGCGCTTGATGTGCTCCTGGATGGTGCGCGCCATGGGCCGGGCACCCATCTTCGGATCGTAGCCTTCCTTCGCGATCCAGCGCCGCGCGGCATCGTCGAGGGTGATCGTGACCCCCTTCTGCTCGAGCTGCGCCTCCACTTCGACGATGAGCTTGTCGACCACGCGCTCGATGGTGGGCGGATCCAGCGCCGCGAACTGGATGACGGCATCGAGGCGGTTGCGGAACTCGGGGGTGAAAATGCGCCGGATCGCCTCCAGGCCGTCGCTCGCGTTATCGGCGTGCGTGAAGCCGATGGACGGGCGCGCCATCTCGAGCGCGCCGGCGTTGGTCGTCATCACGATGATCACGTGGCGGAAGTCTGCCTTACGACCGTTGTTGTCGGTGAGCGTGCCGTGATCCATCACCTGCAGCAGCAGGTTGAACACATCGGGGTGCGCCTTCTCGATCTCATCGAGCAGCAACACGCAGTGCGGGTGCTTGGTGATCGCCTCGGTGAGCAGGCCGCCCTGATCGAAGCCCACATAGCCGGGCGGCGCGCCGATCAGGCGCGACACGGTGTGGCGCTCCATGTACTCGGACATGTCGAAGCGCAGGAACTCCACGCCCATGGCGATCGCGAGCTGCCGCGTGACCTCGGTCTTGCCGACGCCGGTGGGGCCGGCAAACAGGAAACTGCCGACCGGCTTGCGCGCCTCGCCCAGGCCCGAGCGCGCCATCTTGATGGCGGCGGCCAGCGCCTCGATCGCCTTGTCCTGCCCGAAGATCACCAGTTTCAGGTTGCGCTCGAGGTTCTTGAGGACCTCACGGTCGGAGGTCGAGACGTTCTTCGCCGGAATGCGCGCCATGCGCGCCACGACATCCTCGATGTGGCGCACTTCGACGGTCGCCTCGCGCTCGGCGACGGGCTTCAGCCGCGCGCGCGCGCCGGCCTCATCGACCACGTCGATGGCCTTGTCGGGCAGATGCCGCTCGTTGATGTGCCGCGCGGCCAGTTCGGCGGCCGCGCGCAGCGCCTCGTCGGCATAGGTGATGCCGTGATGCTCCTCGAAGCGTGGCTTGAGTCCGAACAGAATGTCGATCGTTTCCGCCACCGAGGGTTCCACCACGTCGATCTTCTGGAAGCGCCGGGCGAGGGCGTGGTCCTTCTCGAAGATGCCGCGGTACTCGTGGTAGGTCGTCGAGCCGATGCAGCGGATCTCGCCGTTGGTCAGCACCGGCTTGATGAGATTGGAGGCGTCCATCACGCCGCCGGACGCGGCGCCGGCGCCGATTACGGTGTGGATCTCATCGATGAACAGAATCGCGCCGGGGAGCTTCTTCAGCTCGGTGATCACGCCCTTCAAGCGCTTCTCGAAATCGCCGCGGTACTTGGTGCCGGCGATCAGCGCGCCCATGTCGAGTGCGAAAATGGTGCAGTCGGACAGCACCTCGGGCACCTTGCCCTCGACGATCAGGCGCGCCAGCCCTTCCGCGATCGCGGTCTTGCCGACACCGGCTTCACCGACGTAGAGCGGATTGTTCTTCCTGCGGCGGCACAGGATCTCGATGGTGCGTTCGACCTCGAGCTTGCGGCCGATGAGCGGGTCGATGCGCCCGTCCTGCGCCATGCGATTGAGATTGGTGGTGTACTTCTCGAGCGCGCTGCCGCCCTCGCCGTCGCGTTCGCCGTCCCCGGAAGTCTCCTCCTTGTCGGTCTTCTCCTCGGCGATCTTGGACAGGCCGTGGGAGATGTAGTTGACGGCATCCAGGCGCGTGACGTGCTGGCGGTTGAGCAGGAACACCGCGTGGCTCTGCTTCTCGCTGAAGATCGCGACCAGCACGTTGCTCACGCCCACCTCCTTCTTGCCGCTCGACTGCACGTGAAAGACTGCGCGTTGCAGCACCCGCTGGAACCCGAGCGTCGGCTGCACTTCGCGTTCCTCGCCCTCCTCGAGCCGCGGGGTCGAGGAGTCGATGTGATCCTTCAGCTCCTGTTTGAGCTTGATGGTGTCCGCGCCGCAGGCGCGCAGCACTTCGCGCACCTTGGGGGTATCGAGGATCGCGAGCAGCAGGTGCTCGACCGTCAGGTACTCATGACGCGCCTCGCGCGCCTGGTGGAACGCGTCGTTGAGACAGTACTCGAGCTCGTTGGACAGCACTTTAGACGGACCTTTCAGGTTGAGCGTACAGGGCAAACCCTCTCCCGTGTGAGCATAGCGGCCTCAGGCCTCCTCGAGCGTGCACATGAGCGGGTGCTGGTGGTCGCGCGCATACGTCGTCACCTGCGCCACCTTAGTTTCAGCGATCTCGTATGTGAAGACCCCACAGACCCCCTTACCCCGGGTGTGGACCTCGAGCATGATGCGGGTTGCCGTCGGGCGGTTCAGCGCGAAGAACTTTTCCAGCACATCGACCACAAACTCCATGGGGGTGTAGTCATCGTTCAGGAGGACAACCCGGTACAGCGGCGGCTGTTTGACCTTCGGCTGCGCCTCCTCGACGACGACGCCGGTGTCGGGGCGGACCGGATGCGGATCGGGCATGGCTGCTTTATAGGGGTCGCGAAAGGGCAACACAAGCCTGCCAGAATGGACAGTAGTTACTCCTGCAGAAACAATCGCTTGAGAGCGCAAGCACCACACCCGTATGATTGCGCCGCCGCAGCCTGCCCGGCGCACCGGGGCACGCGGGCGAGGCGCCTCGAGGACTACCATTAAGCTCATGCCGGTCAACCCATGAACGCCGCTTCCTGGCTCGAGGCTCTGCCGGCGAGCGATCGCTGGCGCGCGCGGCTGCTGCGCGATGGGCCACGGATTGCGACCTGGATCCTCGTGATCGCGCTGGCCGTGCAGGCCGCGCTGATCCTGACCGATCTGGCCGCCGCCGGCCGCAGCGGCGCCGGTGCGCCGGCGCGCCACGCACCGGTGCGCTCCCGACTGGTCGACCTGGCGGCCATCACCAATGCCCACCTGTTCGGCGCGGCGCCGGCCCTGAACCAGGAGGGCGCCAACGCCCCGCAGACGAGCATGCCACTGGTGCTGACCGGAATCATCGCCGGCAATGATCCGCAAAACGGCCTCGCGATCCTCGGACAGAGCGCACAAACCGCGAAAGTGTATGCGGTCGGAGACGGCGTTCCCGGCGGGGCGAAGCTGCACTCGGTCTACAACGATCGGGTGGTGATCGATCGCGACGGACGGCTCGAGTCCCTGTCCCTGCCGCGCCAGACGAACGCGGGCAACGCCCCGCCGCCCTCGAGCGCCGCGCTGCAGAACGAGTACCCGGCGATCGAGCGCATGCGGCGCATGATCAGCGAGCAGCCGGGGCTGCTTGCGGATGTCCTGCGGCCGCAGGCGGTGCTCGACCCTGCCAGCCACCGCATGAACGGTTTCCGGGTGTACCCGGGGCGCAACCGCGCCGCGTTCATGCGCCTGGGCCTGCAGCCCGGCGACCAGGTGACGGCGATCAACGGCACGCCGCTGGATGATCGCGAGCGCGGCGAGCAGATCCTGCGCACCCTGGGCAGCTCGGCCGAGGCGCGCGTCACGCTCATTCGCAAGGGCCAGCCGCAGGATCTCACTTTGAATATCGCCCAGGTCGCGCAGGAAGCGGACAGCCTCATCCAGTCGCAGCCCCCGGGCGGCGCGGGCGCGCTCCCGGCGACCGACCAGCCGCCGGTGCCGCCGCCACCTGCCGAAGTGCCGGGCGGCGACAGCAGCCAGTAGCCGGCCGGCGCGCTTTTTTGGGGGTAGATCCAGTGACAGGCCTTCGTTCAGTTGCGGTGTGGGCGCTCGCGGCGCTGATGGCAGCCTCGCTCGCCTCGGCGCAGCAGGCACAGCACATCACCGCCAATTTCAAGGACGCGGACATCACGCAGATCGCCGAGGCGGTCAGCGCCGCCACCGGCAAGACCTTCATCATCGACCCGCGGGTGCGCGCGCAGGTGACGATGCTGTCCACGACCCCGATGTCCCCGCCGGCGTTCTACGAGGCGTTCCTGTCCATCCTGCAGGTATACGGCTTCATCGCGGTGCCGGCCGGAGACCTGATCAAGATCCTCCCCGATGCCAACGCGCGCCAGATCCCGTCCATCGACCTGCCCGACCGCGTGAGCGCCACCTCGGACGAGATCGTGACCCAGGTGATCGACGTGAGGAACGTGAGCGCCGCGCAGCTGGTGCCGATCCTGCGGCCGATGATCCCGCAATATGGTCACCTCGCCGCCTACCCTGCGTCCAATATCCTGATCATCTCCGACCGCGCCAGCAACGTGAACCGCATGATGCGCATCATCCGGCGCATCGACCAGGTCGCGAACCAGGACCCGGAAATCGTGCCGCTGCAGAATGCCTCGGCGTCGGAGATCGTGCGCGTCGTGAACTCCTTCTACCAGGGGGCGGCCGCCACCGAAGGCGTCGCCGTGAAGGTGGTCGCGGACGAGCGCTCCAACAGCGTGCTGATCGGCGGCGATCAGGCGCAGCGGCTGCGGATACGCGCGCTCGTCGCGCACCTGGACACCCCGCTCGAGGCGGGCGGGGACACCCGCGTCCGTTACCTGCACTATGCCAACGCGGAGAAGATCGCCCCGAAACTCAAGGAGCAGATCACCGGCATCGCGCAGGCCGCCCCGGGCGCGACCGGGGGAGGAGCGCAGGCCTCGCCGCTGGCGCAGGCGGAGAAGAACGCCATGGTGTGGGCGGATCCGACCAACAACGCGCTGGTGATCACCGCGCCGCCGAAGATCATGCGCGCGGTGATGGACATCGTCGACAAGCTCGACATCCGCCGGCCGCAGGTGCTGGTCGAGGCGATCATCGCCGAGGTCGACGTCGACAAGAGCGCCGAGCTGGGCATCAACTGGGCGGCGTTCTCCAAGGGGGACAATATCCCCGCCGGCGCCTTCGTGAGCCCGGTCGGCGGCACCAGCATCGTGGACCTGGCGGGCGCCATCCAGAACCCCGCCAATGCCTCCACCGCGCTGCTGCAGGGCACCACCATCGGCATCGGCCGCGTCGCCGGCACCGGGGTGAACTTTGCCGCCATGGTGCGCGCCATCCGCGGCGACACCAACACCAACGTCGTCGCCACGCCTTCTGCCGTGACCATGGACAACCAGGAAGCGGAACTGAAGGTGGCGCAGGAGGTGCCGTTCGTCACCGGCCAGTTCACCAACACCACGGCGGTCACCGGTGGCAGCGTCAATCCGTTCCAGACGATTCAGCGCCAGGAAGTCGGCACCATCCTCAAGGTGACGCCCACCATCTCTGCCGAAGGCACCTCGGTGATGCTCAAGATCTCGATCGAGAGCTCGAGCATCGGTCAGAAGCCCGCCGGCGCGGTCGACCTGGTCACCAACAAGCGCACCATCACCACCACCGTGCTCATCGAGGACGGCGGCGTGGTGGTGCTCGGTGGCCTCATCGAGGACAACAGCGTCAAGGGTGAGCAGCGCGTGCCCTACCTCGGCAACATTCCGCTCATCGGGCTGCTGTTCAAGACGCGCAACGCCACTTCGACCAAGAACAACCTCATCCTGTTCATCCGCCCGAAGATCCTGCGCGATCCGGCGCAGGCGGCGTTCGAGACGGACCTCAAGTACAACTACATGATGGATCAGCAGAAGGACCTCAACCGGCGCGAGGCCCTGCCGCTGCTGCCGGGCGTGTCGCGCGGCAAGCTCGAGCCGCCGCCGCAGCCCGGCACCGCGACGCCCCCGGGCAACGCGAGCGCGCCAGGAGCCTCGCCCTCCGGGGTGCCCGTGACGCCCGGCGTGGCGGCACCCGACGCCGGCGCGGCACCCGAGGGCGCGGCGCCTGCGCCACAGTCGTCCCCTCCACCGGCACCCCCGCCACAGGGCAAGCCATGAGCGGTGTCGACAGCGGCCCCGAGCGGCGCCTGTCATTCGCGTTCGCCAAGCGCCATGGCGTGCTCGTCAACCGCGTGGTCGACGGCGTGGCCGAATGCACCTACCGCGATACCGCCTCCCCGCAGGCGCTCGCCGAAGTGCGCCGTTACCTGCGCCGCTCGCTCAAGCTCGAGCGCGTGCCGGATGCGCAGTTCGATGAGCTGCTGCGCCGGGCCTACGAGGCCGGCTCGGATGCGATGCAGGCGGTCGAGGGGCTCGATGACACCACCGATCTTGCGCACCTCGCGCAGGAACTGCCCGAGCAGGCGGACCTGCTGGACAGCGAGGACGACGCCCCGATCATCCGCCTCATCAACGCGGTGCTCACCCAGGCGGTCAAGGAGAACGCCTCCGATATCCACGTCGAGCCGTTCGAGAACCGCCTGGTGGTGCGCTTTCGCGTCGACGGCGTGCTGCGCGAGGTACTGCAGTCGCGGCGCGCGGTGGCGCCGCTGGTGGTGTCGCGCATCAAGGTCATGTCGCGGCTCGACATCGCCGAGAAGCGCCTGCCGCAGGACGGACGCATCAGCCTGAAGATCGCCGGCCGAGCGGTCGACGTACGCGTATCCACCATCCCCTCAGGACATGGCGAGCGCGTGGTGCTGCGTATCCTCGACAAGCAGGCCGGCAAGCTCGACCTCGACTCCCTCGGCATGGATGCGCGCACCCAGCAGTTCATCGACGAGCTGATCCACAAACCGCACGGGATCCTCCTGGTCACCGGACCCACCGGCTCGGGCAAGACCACCACGCTGTACGCCGGGCTCGAGCGCCTCAACGACAATACGCGCAACATCATGACGGTCGAGGACCCGATCGAGTACTACATCGACGGCATCGGCCAGACCCAGGTGAACACCAAGGTCGAGATGACCTTCGCCCGCGGCCTGCGCGCCATCCTGCGCCAGGACCCCGATGTGGTCATGATCGGCGAAATCCGCGACCTCGAGA
The DNA here is from genome assembly GCA_005878095.1 of Gammaproteobacteria bacterium. Classification (GTDB taxonomy): domain Bacteria; phylum Pseudomonadota; class Gammaproteobacteria; order Steroidobacterales; family Steroidobacteraceae; genus 13-2-20CM-66-19. Next base: position 10,673 of record VBNH01000128.1, read on the forward strand.
CCGCGCAGATCGCCGTACAGGCAAGCCTCACCGGCCACCTGGTGCTCTCGACGCTGCACACCAACACCGCCGCGGGCGCCATCACGCGCCTGCGCGACATGGGGATCGAGCCGTTCCTGCTGTCCTCGAGCCTGATCGGGGTGCTGGCGCAGCGGCTGGTGCGCGTGCTGAGCCCCGATAGCAAGCAGCCGTACCAGGCGGGCGAGTACGAGCAGCGCCTGCTCAACCTGCGTCCCGACGAGCCCTTGCCCACGCTGTACCGGCCGGGGCGGGACGCCACCGGCGGCTATCGCGGCCGCACGGGGATCTACGAGCTGATCGTGGTCGATGACCCCATGCGCACCATGATCCACGACGGCGTCTCGGAGCAGGAGATCGAGCGCCACGCGCGGGCGCTCACGCCCTCGATCCGCGACGACGGCCGCGCCAAGGTGCTGCGCGGCGAGACCACGATCGAGGAAGTGCTGCGTGTCACGCGCGAAGATTGAAACAGCGCCGGCGACTTGCCCCGGAGGGGCGAAAGTCACGCCTTTCGCCCCGGGGTCGAGCGAGGCTGAGGCGTCTTCCGCTGAAAGCGCCGCAGGCGACTTTCAGCCAATCTAAAAGATGGGCGCGTTCGAATACACCGCCCTCGATGCCGGCGGCCGCGAGCGCAAGGGCATCCTCGAAGGCGACACGCCGCGCCACATCCGCCAGCTGCTGCGCGAGCAGCAGCTGCTGCCGGTCTCGGTCACCGAGGTCGCGCAAAAGGAAGCCCGGCGCCAGCGCTCCTTCAGCCTCGCGCGGCGCGTATCGCCTGCGGACCTGTCGCTGTTCACCCGGCAGCTGGCCACACTGGCGCGCGCCGGGTTGCCGCTGGAGGAGGCGCTGCTCGCGGTTTCGCAGCAGACCGAGAAGCCGCGCGTGCAGAGCATCGTGCTCGGCGTGCGCGCGCGCGTCATGGAGGGCCACACCCTCGCCGACGGCTTCGCGGAATTCCCGCGCGTCTTTCCCGAGATCTATCGCGCCACCGTGGCGGCGGGCGAGCAGGCCGGGCACCTGGACGACGTGCTCGAGCGGCTGGCCGACTACACCGAGAGCCGCGAGCAGATCCGCCAGAAGGTGCTGGCGGCGATGCTCTATCCCATCGTGCTGACGGTGATGTGCTTCGGCATCGTGTCGCTGCTGCTGGTATTCGTGGTGCCCAAGGTCGTGGCGGTCTTCGAGACCAGCAAGGCCAAGCTGCCGCTGATCACCCGCGTCCTGATCGCAACCAGCGGCTTCTTCCGCCATTACGGGCTGTACCTGGTCGCCGCGGCCGTCATCGCCTTCGTGCTGTTCCGGCGCTGGCAGCGCGACCCGGCGGCGCGACGCCGCTACCATCGGTTCCAGCTGCGCCTGCCGCTGCTCGGCAAGCTGACGCGCGGCTTCAACACCGCGCGCTTCACGCGCACCTTCAGCATCCTCTCGGCCAGCTCCGTGCCGGTGCTCGAGGCGTTGCGCATCGCCGGGGAGGTGGTGACCAACCTGCCGATGCGCGATGCGGTGGCGGACGCGGCCGCGCGGGTGCGCGAGGGCGCCCCGATCGGGCGCTCGCTCGGGCTCAGCCGCATGTTCCCCCCCATGACCATCCACCTCATTTCCAGCGGCGAGTCGAGCGGGCAGCTGGAGAACATGCTCGAACGGGCCGCGATCAGCCAGGAACGTGAGCTCGACGGGCTGCTGTCCGCCCTGGTGGGGCTGCTGGGTCCGCTACTCATCATTGTCATGGGCCTGTTCGTCATGGGCATCGTTTTTGCAATGCTGCTGCCCATCTTCCAGATGAACCAGCTGATCCACTGAAGGTGGGGCGGCCGTTCGCGGGCCAAAGCCGGCACCGGTTCACAAACTGCACGGGCAGCGTTGCAGTTGTCAGGTGATCTGTTTTAAGTTCGCGGCGTCCAATTCCTGCAGGACCGCGGTCCCGCATGAGCGAGAAGCCGGAATCAGAGGAATTCGAAGACGAGGAAGCCGACGAGCCTGTTGCGGAGGACGGCGACGTCGATCTTGATCAGGTCATCAAGGATCTTGATCTCGCCAAGCGCCGCGGGCAGAAGGTCGGCGACCCGGCCTGGCGCCGGCTCGAGCGGCTGCTCGAGGACAAGCACACCGCCGAGCTCACCAGCGATTTCGAGGATTACGAGATCGGCGACGACGGCGATACGCCGCGCAGGGGCCGCCGCAAGCCGCGTCAGTGAAAGTCCCGCGAGCGCGTCAGCAGCTCCCCGAGCAGGCGCGAGCGGTCGATGAGCCGGCGGGCGATGAGATGCGTGACGCCGTCCTGCTGCTGCAGCTCACCGTGCACCTCGAGCAGGCGTGACTCGAGGAGCGCGCGGCGTTGCGCGCGGCCGACCCGCTCCCACACGATGACGTTCACTTGGCCGCTCTCGTCCTCCAGAGTGAGAAAGGTGACGCCGCTCGCGGTGGCCGGACGCTGGCGCATGAGCACGATGCCGGCGGTGCGCACCGCCGCGCCGTTGGCCGCGCGCAGGAGCTCGCTGGCGGGAAGCAGCGCCGCCGCCCGCAAACGCTCGCGCAGCAGCGCCAGCGGATGCCTTCCGAGCGTAAGCCCGAGGGCGGCGTAGTCCGCCGCGATGCCCTCCCCTTCGGTGGGCGCGGCGAGCAGCGGCCGGCCCTCCTCGAGATCGGCACGGCGTGCGGGCGCAAAGCCGAGCGGCATGGGGCGCTCGCGGGCGGCGACTTCCCAGAAGGCGAGATGCCGGTTGCCGCTCAAGGAAGCCAACGCTCCGGCCGCGGCCAGGGCCTCGAGGTCGTCGCGGTCGAGCGCCGCGCGGGCGGCCAGATCCGACACGCTCGCGAAGGGCCGCTGGGTGCGCGCCGCGAGCAGCCGCGTCACGCCCGGCTGCGACAGGCACTTCACCAGCCGCATGCCGAGCCGCAGCGCCGGTTCCCCGTCCGCGCGCCGCTCGAGCGTCGAATCCCACCCGCTCATGCAGGCATCCACCGCCCGCACCTCGACGCCGTGGGCGCGCGCGTCGCGCACCAGCTGCGCCGGCGCATAGAAGCCCATGGGCTGACTGTTGAGCAGCGCGCAGGTGAAGGCCGCGGGCTCGTAGCACTTGAGCCAGGCGGAGTCGTATACGAGCAGCGCGAAGCTCATGGCGTGCGACTGCGGAAAGCCGTATTCGCCGAAGCCGAGCATCTGCTGGTAGATGCGTTGCGCGAACTCCTGCGGATAGCCCTTGGCGTGCATCCCCTCGAGCAGCCGCTCGCGAAACGGATCGAGCCCCCCGGTCCTCTTCCAGGCGCCCATCGCGCGGCGTAGCGCATCCGCCTCCCCCGGGGAGAAGCCCGCGGCGACGATCGCAATCTGCATCACCTGTTCCTGGAAGATCGGTACGCCCAGCGTGCGATGCAGCACCTCGCGCACCTCCTCGCCCGGATACTCCACCGGCTCCGCGCCGCAGCGGCGCCGCAGATACGGGTGCACCATGTCCCCCTGGATGGGGCCGGGGCGCACGATCGCGACCTCGATGACGAGATCGTAGTAACAGCGCGGCTTCAGGCGCGGCAGCATGGACATCTGTGCGCGCGACTCGATCTGGAACACGCCGATGGTGTCGGCACGCGAGATCATGTCGTAAACCTTCGGATCCTCGGCGGGCAGCTGCCCGAGCGCGTGACGGGTGCCGCGGTAGTCGTTGACGAGCGTGAAGGCGCGCTTGAGCGCCGTCAGCATCCCGAGCGCCAGCAGATCCACTTTCAGCAGCTTGAGATCGTTGAGGTCGTCCTTGTCCCACTGCACCACGGTGCGCTCTGGCATGGCCGCGTTCTCGATGGGCACCAGCTCCTCGAGCAGCCCTTGCGAGATCACGAAGCCGCCGACGTGCTGGGACAGGTGGCGAGGAAAGCCGGGGAAGCTCACCAGCTCGTTCGCCAGCGGCAGCAGGCGCGCGAGCCAGGGGCTGGCCGGATCGAAACCCGCGTCGCACACGCGTTGCGGGATCGCCGCGCTCCCATCCCACCATTGCATGACTTTCGCCAGCCGGCCGCTGTCGGCAGCGCCGAGGCCGAAGGCCTTGGCGAGGTCTCGCAGCGCGCTGCGCGGCCGGTACATGATGACCGTGGCGGCGAGCGCGGCGCGTTCGCGACCGTACTTGCGATAGACGTACTGCAGCACCTCCTCGCGCCGCTCGTGCTCGAAATCGATGTCGATGTCGGGCGGCTCGTTGCGCTCGCGCGAGATGAAGCGCTCGAACAGCAGCGCCGTGCCGCGCTGCGGGTCCACCGAGGTCACCCCCAGGCAATAACACACGCGTGAATTGGCGGCCGAACCCCTGCCCTGACACAGAATCCCCTGGCGGCGCGCGTAGGCGACGATGTCCTGAACGGTGAGGAAGTAAGGCTCGTAACGCAGCTCGGCAATGAGCGCGAGCTCGTGCTCGATGGCGGCACGCTCGCCTGGCGGCACACCGTCGGGCCAGCGCCAGCGCGCACCCTCGTACGTGAGCCGGCGCAGGTAAGAAGCCGGGGTCTGCCCCGGCGGCACGAGCTCGCGGGGATACTCATAGCGCAGCTCATCGAGCGAGAAGCTGCACTGCAGCGCAAGCTCCACCGCCGCCTCGAGCAACTCGCGCGGATACAGCCGCGCGAGGCGCGTGCGCTCGCGCAGATAGCGCTCACCGTTGGCGTACAGCCGCAAGCCGACTTGCGCGATCGGCACCTTGAGGCGAATCGCGGTCAGGGCATCCTGCAATCGACGGCGCGCACGCACGTGCATGTGGACATCGCCGCTGGCGAGGAGCGGCACCCCGCACTGCGCGCCGATTTGCACCAGCGCGGCCAGGCGCTCGCGATCGCTGCCCTCGCGCAGCAGCTCGACCGCGATCCTGACCCTGCCGGGGAAACGCCCGGCGAGCCAGCGCAGCTGCTCCGGCGACGGCCGTGACGCAGGCAGCCACAGGATGAAGCACTGTTCGAGGCCCGCTGCCTCGAGCTCGGCGCGCGTGAGTGAGTAGTGTCCCTTGCCGGCCGCGCGCCGGCCGCGGGTGATGAGGCGGCACAGCCGTCCGTAGCCGCGCCGGTCGATGGCGAGCGCGACCAGCTTGAGCCCGCAGACCAGGCGAAACTCCGAGCCGATGATGAGCTTCAGGCGCCGGTCCTTCGCCGCCATGTGCGCACGCACCACGCCGGCGACCGAGCACTCGTCGGTGATCGCGAGCGCGGCGTAGCCGAGTGAGTCCGCCTGCTCCACCAGCTCGTGCGGATGCGAGGCGCCGCGCAGGAAAGTGAAGTTGGACAGGCAATGCAGCTCTGCATACTCCGGCAGCGCCGCCTCGCGCGATGCACCTGCGCTAAACATGGTCATCCGAACACGCCGTGCAGAAACCAGCGATGGGGCGCGGCGCGCTCGCGAAACACCCACAGACGTACGCCATGCAGGTCGATGGCGGTGTAGTAATCGCGCGCGATTTCTCCGCCGTCCCACCAGCCGGTCTCGATGCGTTCCGGTTCACCGATGAGACGCAGCGGACCGCGGCGCCGGGGCAGCCCGTCCCGCACGCCCAGCGGCTGCGGCGCGGGCAGGAGCCACAGGGGACGGCGGACGGCGGCCGGTACCTCCGCGCTGCAGCCGGCGTGCACGCCGCGGCGGCCGGCGGCGGGCGGTGGCTCGGTAAGCGCCCAGGCGTTTTCGGGCCGGTGTGCCGGAAGCCCCGTGAGACCATGTACCGCCCCGGAACCCAGGCGTGCGCGCAGACGCTCGATGAGTCCACAGGCCTCGTTGCCGGCGCTGCCGCCGTGCTCGCCGGGTTGCCACAGAGCGTTGCTGCCCGGCAGATACGGCACCAGGGCGTCGGCGCGCAGCTCGCAGGCGCGCGCCGGTTCCGGCAGGTCGAGCGCGTTCAAGCGCTCGCCGAGAAGCCCGGCGAGACGGTGCACATCGGTTGCCGGAGCCGCGAGTCGCACCACGCAACGCGTCGCCGGGACATGGCGGTGCGTCAGCCGGCACTCGAGCTCCACGACGCCGCACTGGCGTGCTCTCAGGAAGGCGCCGAGATCGGCGAACAGCGGGGCGAGCGCGGCAAGCAGCAAGGCATGATTTTCCAGCTCGCAATCGAGCTCACGGCGACGGCGGAAGCGCTCGGGGGCGTGGAAAGTAACGCGCGCTTCCGGCATGCGTCCGGTGAGCACATCGAGCATGGCGAGCTGCTCACTGCCTACGCGGCGCGCAAAGCCGGCGCGCGGCAAGCGCAGCGCCGCACCGATGGTGCGCACACCCATGCGCGCCAGGCGCGCCAGCGTGTCCGGCGGCCAGCGCAGGCTCGCGAGCGGCAAAGGCGCCAGCTGTCCGGTGAGCTGGGCCGGATCCATCACTGCGAGGGGCTTGCCGGCACGGGCCGCTACCAGCGCCGCCAGCGCTGCGGGCGCGAACGCCAGCACCGGCTGCACCTGCAGACGCAGGCACTCGCTCCTGAGCGCGCCGCGCAGTCCTGCCACCCCCGCGAACAGGTGCAGGCTCCCCTGCACTTCCAGCAGCAGGCCATCCGGCGGCGCCAGGCTCACGCGCGGCGTGAACCGTTGTGCGCAGACCGCAAGCTGCTGCAGTTTCTGCGGATTGATTCCCGGCAGATGCAGGCCGGCCCATAACTCGCCCGCCCGCCCGCCGGCCACATGCCGGCGGGTGATGCTCAGTGGTGCAGCCCGCGGTTGGACCCGTCCTGCGTCCGCAGGCAAAGCCGACTTGCCTGCCTTGCCGGTGGCGGCTCGTAGGAGGTGCGGGCGCATGCCGTGTCTTTCCGCAAATTCAAACCGGCCAGTCGGGCCGCAAGAGATCGACCGCACCGCGCAGGGCGCCCCGGCCCTTCAAAAGCGTGATGCGCACCCCCGTGATCGTCGGCTGCAGACTCAGGCGCAACACCGCGGCCGTTGCCTCGCGCGCCGCTCGCCGTGGACGAAACAGCACGCCGAGGGTCCGGCCCCGCTCGGCGGCGAGTTGCAAACGGCGGATCTCGCGCGCTTTCACCTGCCGCACCCACGCCAGGGCCACGTCACAGGCGCCCGAGCCAAGCGCCTGCTCGAGAGCCCACAGCGGACGCGCGCCATTCACCACCGCCACCCGATCGAGCACCATGCCCTGGGAGGCGAGTGCCGGCGCAAAGGGCATCAGGGGTGGGGCGACCCACACGCACCAGCGTGCGCACCGCGCGCGCGTCAGGGCGGCAAGCGCCGGCAGCAACAGGTACAGCTCACCGCTGCCGAAACGGGAGACGAGGATCTCGATCAGACCGGTGCGCGGCCAGCCATAACCCGGCAGGTACGCATCCAGAGCCGCAAATCCGGTGGGGAGCCCCCCCTGCTGGTGCGCAGCGCTGCGGCCGCGCCAGATGGCCGGATGCTCGAGCAAACGAGCGAGCTTGGCTTCCCGATCCATGACGGGTCATGAGCAAACAGATCTAACCTCTCGAAATTCCGTGTGTTGCATGCAATGCACGAGAATTCACATCAAGCCGCTCGCGCGGCCCCGGCGCACCACACCCACCACGATGCCCTCGATGAGCAGCGGCTCTTCTTTCAGATCTATCCGGATCGGCTCGAACTCGGGGTTCTCGGGCAACAGCCACACGATGGAGCCTTCCTGGCGGTAGCGTTTCACGGTGACTTCGTTCTCCAGGCGCGCCACCACGATCTGGCGGCTGCGCACTTCCGCGGTGCGGTGCACCGCGACCAGATCCCCGTCGAGGATCCCGGCATCTTTCATGCTCATGCCGGTGACCTTCAGAAGGTAATGCGGCCGCGGCTGAAACAGTCCCGGATCGATCTGCAGCCGCGCCTCGAAGTTCTCTTCGGCGAAGATGGGCTTGCCGGCGGCCACCCGGCCGATGAGCGGCAGCCCGATCTGCTCCCGGATGGTGTCCTTGAGCTGGATCCCCCGCGAGGTGCCCGGCACGAGCGCGATGACGCCCTTGCGGGCCAGGGCCCGCAAATGCTCCTCGGCGGCGTTGGCGGAGCGGAAGCCCAGCTCGTGCGCGATTTCGGCGCGCGTCGGCGGCATGCCGGTATCGGAAATGAAGCGCTGGATGAGGCGCAGGATCTGTGTCTGGCGGGGGGTAAGGTCGGACATTTCGCCTGCCTGTTTATATATACAGCTACTGTAATTATATCCAGATCGGCGTCCGCGGCAAGAGGCCTCAAGAGGGCCTGCGCTCCCAAGACCTTCGGGCTCTTCCCGCACCACGTGCCGCCGCCAGCCTTGTCAACGCTTTAAGTGCCCAGCCATGCATCTGGGTTGCCTGCGAGAGCGGTGTAATCGCGCAATTAAAAATTCTTAAGAAAGCGATTCAATGCACCCTGAAGAGCTTCCGCCTTGCAGCAACCGTCAGCCTACCCGTGACGCAACAGCCGGGAATCGCAGTGCCAGCCGCCTCGCCACCGTCGCAAACACGCCCGCGTCTGACACTGCGCCGGTGATGTAACTGTCGCGATCAGAAGACAGAAGGCGCGTGTTTGGAGTTGCATTCCCGTTGTAAATTTGATGCAGTTGCGCGCTGCGAACGACGGCGGAACTTGCTCACCGGAGTCGCTTCGGTTACCGGACCTCCCGAATCAACACCCAGAGGGGACGTTTATGAAGTGCGCGAGCATTGTGAAAGCGGCGGCTGCCGTAGCCGTGGCGGTTGGACTGGCGGCTTGTACGGATATCAAGCCCATGCAGGCGGAAGTGGCGGACCTGAAGGCTCAGCTGGCCAAGGTGCAAGGCGACGTGTCGGCGGCCAAGAGCGCCGCTGATCAGGCGAACAGCGCGGCCCAATCGGCCAACCAGTCGGCTAGTGGCGCGCAGAGCACAGCCAACCAGGCGGTGGCGGCGGCCCATGCCAGCCAGTCGTGCTGCGATGCGACCAATGAGAAGATCGACCGGATGTTCAAGCGGTCGGTTTCCAAGTAAGCGACGGAGCCAGACAATCCAGACGCCGCGCCGTGAGCGCGGCGTTTTTTTTCGCCCCGCATTCAGTAGCGCACCAGCGCCGAGCCCCAGGTAAAGCCGCCGCCGAAGGCTTCGAGCAGCAGCAGGTCACCGCGCCTGATGCGTCCGTCGCGCACGGCGACGTCCAGCGCCAGGGGCACCGAGGCCGCCGAGGTGTTGCCGTGATCCTGCACGGTGACGATCACCCGTTCCATGGGTATGTCGAGCCTGCGCGCCGTCGCCTGGATGATCCGGATGTTGGCCTGGTGGGGTACCAGCCAGTCGACCGCGCTGCGCTCCAGCCCGTTGGCCGCCAGTGCCTCGTCAACCCCGCTGCCGAGCTTGGTGACGGCGACCTTGAAGACTTCGTTCCCCGCCATGATGATCGCGAGCCGCTCGGCGAACCCGCGCGACACGCCGCTGCCGCAATACAACAGATCCTTGTAGTGACCGTCCGAGTGCAGGTGGGTCGAGAGCACGCCCGGCGCAGCGCTCGGCTCGAGCACCACCGCGCCGGCGCCATCGGCGAATAACACCGCGGTCGCGCGGTCGCTCCAGTCAGTGATGCGCGACAGGGTCTCCGCGCCGATCACCAGCGCACGCCGCGCCTCCCCGCAGCGTACGTACTTGTCGGCGATCGACAGCGCGTACATGAAGCCGGCACAGGCGGTCTCGAGGCTGAAGGCCGGCACGCCGCGACAGCCCAGGCGCTGCTGCAGCAGCGTGCCGCAGTTGGGAAACACCAGATCCGGCGTGGTGGTGCCAAAAGCGATGAAGTCGACCTCGGCCGGTGCTACCCCGGCCGCATCCAGGGCGCGGCGCGCGGCCTTTTCCGCCAGATCGACCGTCGTCTCGCCGTCGGCGGCGACATGGCGGCGCTCGATGCCGGTGCGGCTGCGAATCCACTCATCGGTGGTATCGACCATCTTCTCCAGATCGAAGTTGGTGATCACCTTCTCCGGCAGATGCGAGCCCGTGCCGGCGATACGCGAGTGAATCAATTAGCCGCCCCTTCCGCCAGTGCGTTCGCAATGTGCGCCGTGAGTCCGCGCCGTGCCGCGAGCGCGGCCGTGCCGATCGCCCGCGCGAACGCGACACCGTCGGCTCGACCGTGGCTTTTTACCACGATCCCGGCAAGCCCCACCATGCAGGCGCCGTTGTAGCGTCGCGGATCGAGCCCGGCGGCCGCGCGGCGCAGCACCGGGCCTGCGATGAGGCCGGCGAGGCGGTCGAGGAACGAGGACTGAAACTCCTGGCGCATGCGATCGGCGATCAGGCCGGCAACGCCCTCCATGGTCTTCAACGCGACGTTGCCCGTGAAGCCGTCGGTCACGACGACGTCGACCGTGCCCGCGAAGATGTCGTCGCCTTCCACGAAGCCCACGTAGTTCAGCCCGCTGCGCGTGAGCAGCGCGTGCGCGGCCTGCACCACCTCGTGTCCCTTCATGTCCTCCTCGCCGATGTTGAGCAGTCCGATGCGTGGCGCCGCCAGGCCGTACACGTCGCGGGCGATGATGGCGCCCATGGCGGCGAACTGGCGCAACTGCTCGGGTGTCGCCTTGGTGTTGGCGCCCAGATCGAGCATGTGCGTGTGACCGTGCGCGGCGGGGATCGCAGAGATGATGGCCGCGCGTTCCACGCCGGGCAGCGTTCCCAGCACGAAGTGCGCGATCGCGGTGAGGGCTCCGGTGTTGCCCGCACTCACGCACGCGCAGGCGCGCCCGTCCTGCACCAGGTCGACCGCGAGGCGCATCGAGGAGCCCTTCTTGCGACGTATCGCCTCGCGTGGCTTGTCTTCCATCGCCACGACCTGCGAGGCGGCCACCACGTCGGCGCGCTCGCGGACCGACGCCGGCAGCGGCGCCAGGGCCGAGGCAATCAGTTGCGGCTCGCCCACCAGCTGCACGCGCAGCTGTGGATCGTCGCGCAGGGCGCGCAGCGCACCGGCAACGTACTCACGCGGCTCATGGTCGCCGCTCATCACATCAATCGCGATCGGCAGCACGCAGGCCTTTGGGTCGGCGCCGGGACCTTTAAGAGTCTATTCCTTGTCCTCGGTCGCGGCGGGCTTCTCGAGGACGCGCCGGCCCCGGTAGAAACCATCCGGCGTGATCCGGTGGCGCAGGTGCGTCTCACCGGACTGCGGGTCGGTCGACAGCGCCGGCCGGGCGAGGGCGTCGTGAGATCGGTGCATTCCGCGGCGCGAGGGCGTCTTGCGGCTCTTTTGAACGGCCATGTGTCAGGCTCCTAACTCGATTTCGCCAAACTAACGTTTCAACAGCTCGGCAAGGCTCGCAAACGGCTTGTGCGTCGCCTCGCCCACGTGCTCCTGCACCACGCCGGGGGCCGGCGCCGCCCGGCACTCCTCGCCCTCCCCGTGCAGGGGTACGATGGGCAGCGTCAGCAACATCTCTTCCGTGACGAGCTCGCCGATGCTGATGCGACCACCCGGAGCGAGCACCGGCTCGAGATCCGCCGGCACCCTGCCGACCTCCGCTTCCGAGGCGATCAGTCCCACCCGCACGACCGTGTCGAGGGGCACCTGCATCGGCCTCATGCACCGCTGGCACTCGAGCGTGGCCACCCCGTTCAGTGCCAGTTGCGCGACGGCGACGCTGGCCTCGCGCTTGAAGCTGACGCGCCCGTGCACGCTGCCGGTCACGCTCGCACGCTTGGAGCGCAAGCCGGAAAGCTCGGCGAGCGGCACAGCAAAGTCGACGTCGGCTCCGCCGTCAGCCAGCCGGTCCACTTCGAGCGGCCTCGACCAGGGCGGCGACATGGGGCGCGTATAATAGGTACCGACTCTCCCCAAGTCAAAGTCCGACTTGGGGCTAAGCCATTGTTTCCAGTGATCTTGCCACCGCTGATCCTCGCTTCGACCTCCCCTTACCGTCGCGAACTGCTGGCGCGGCTGCCCCTCGCGTTCGAAGCGCTGCCGCCCAGGGTTCCCGAGGAGCGCATCGACGGGGAGTCCCCGGCCGATCACGCGCTGCGGCTCGCGCTCGCGAAGGCGCAGGCCGTTGCAGGCGCTCACCCGGGTGCCCTCGTGATCGGTGCTGACCAGGTGGCCGCGGCGGGTGAGCGGTTGCTCGGCAAACCCGGTGACGCGGTGCGCTGCCGCGCGCAGCTGGGTTCCTTGAGTGGCAAGAGCGCGCGCTTCTACACCGCCTGCGCGGTGCTGGGAGTCGGCGCCGGTGTGCGCCTTGCCCACGTGGACACCACCACGGTGGTGTTTCGTTCGCTCACCGGGGAGGAGATCGAGCGCTACGTGGCGAGCGAGCAACCGTACGACTGCGCCGGTGGCTTCAAGGCGGAGGCCTTGGGGATTGCGCTGCTCGAGTGCATCGAGAGCCAGGATCCGACGGCGCTCATCGGGCTGCCGCTCATCTGGCTCGCGGGCGCGCTGCGC